>CAZVAQ010000106.1:0-12025 GCA_964625145.1 uncultured Candidatus Sumerlaeota bacterium | reverse complement strand
GCAGCGGCTTGGCCTTCTTCTTGTCGCGCAGATGCAGGGCCAGCTTGCCGCAGAACGTCGTCTTGCCGGCACCCTGAAGGCCCAGCATCAGGATCAGATTCTGGGCGCCGGGCTTGAGTGTGAAGACGGCCGCGTCCTGCGGATCGGCCCCACCGGTCATCATCGCCACGAGTTCCTTGTGGACGATGGAGATCAGCATCTGGGCCGGGTTGACGCCCTTGATTACTTCCTCACCAACAGCCCGGTCGCGGATGCTGTTGATGAATTCTTTGACAACGAGGTAGTTCACGTCGGCTTCAAGGAGGGCCATGCGCACCTCGCGCAGAGCCTCCTTGATGTTGTCCTCGGTCAGGGTCTTTTGACCACGGAGCCGGCGGAAAACGCCTTCAAACTTTTCTGTGAGGGATTCAAACATAAGCTTTTATTTATCAGTCCTTGAGCGCGTCCTCGAGGTCCTGCGCGATGGCATTGACCTCGTGGAGATAGCCTTCGGCATTGTAAATGATGCCGCCGCTGAGTCTCAGCTTCTCCGCCATCGCCCGCAGACGCCCCACGGCGGAGCGGGTCTCGCGGACCACGGCTTCCGGACTCAGGGTCTTGCCCGGGGAGGCCGTCAACGGCTTGCCGATCTCTGGCACCGTGTTGCGGGTGATGCCGCGCGCCATCAGACCCAGCTTGGACTCGTAGCTCTCCAAGGCCTTTTCGGCGTGCTTCACGGCGTCGTGAATCGCCTGGCGGCTGACGTTGTGGGTGCGGGCGATCTCGCCGAAAGAGAGGTCCTCGTTGAAGTGCATCTGCACGTAGCGGCGTTGGCGCTCGGTGAGCAGGCCGCCGTATAGATCCATGAGGATCCCGATGCGCACAACGCGGTCCAGAGAAGCATCCTGGACGTCCGCTTCGTCGGACTTCGCGCCATCGATCGTGGTGGGTTGTTCAGCCATCAGCGACTCGAATCAAAGGACTTGGCGGAGAAATGGGACTCCGCCCGAGGGGGCGATAGGACGCCCGGAGCGCCGGGGGGTGTCAAGGTAAATGGTTTGAAAGGCATCGCGCCCCTATGGACAAAACCGTTGACCTCTTTCGCGCCCGCTCCGGAACGTGCTGTTTCGTTGTTGGCGAGTCGTTCGGGCGCCGACAAGAGCGGTGTCCGACCACAAGGAAACCTCATGGCAAAGTCAGCTTCGACCGACAGGTCACAATCCTCGGGGCTGCGTTACGAAGACATAATCGGGCTGGCGGAAATGGTCAGCCGTTTGGGGCTGGAAGAAGTGGAAGCCGAAATCGCGGGGGACCGGGTGCGCATCGTCGCCAAACGAGCGCCGGGGCGTACGACCGTGGTGACCGGCGGTGGAAGCTCACAGGCGATGGAGATCCCGCTCCCCACTGTTCAACGGCCTTCGGCGCCGGAGGCTGCCCCAGCCCCCGCAGCCCCCCCCGCACCCTCGGAGAACCCCAATTGGAAGAAAATCACGGCTCCGATGGTGGGCACGCTTTACCGCTCCTCCGCTCCGGGCAGCCCGCCGTTCGTCCAGGTTGGTGACCGCGTGCAGGAGAACACCGTCCTGTGCATCATCGAGGCCATGAAATTGATGAATGAGATCAAGGCCGAGATGAATGGGACGGTCCGCGAAATCCTCGTGGAGAACGGCAGCCCGGTGGAGTATGGGCAGCCGATCTTTGTCATCGAACCCGCCTGACCGTAGGTCGCATTCGCGCCCGCACCGGTGGTGTTTCGGGCGCCGGGAGACCCAATGTTCCGCAAGATCCTGATCGCAAACCGGGGCGAGATCGCCCTGAGAATCATTCGAGCCTGTCGCGAGATGGGCATCCTCACCGTTGCCGTCTACAGTGAAGCCGACCGCGACAGCCTGCATGTGCATTATGCCGACGAGGCTTTGTGCATCGGCCCGGCACAAGGCGCGGAAAGCTACCTCAACGTCGCCCGCATCATCAGCGCCGCGGAGGTCACCGATGCCGACGCGATCCATCCGGGTTATGGTTTCCTGGCGGAGAACGCGGACTTTGCCGAGACGTGCGAGGAATGCAACATCACCTTCATCGGCCCGTCACCAAGCGCGATTCGCCTGATGGGCGACAAGAACACGGCAAAGGACACGGCCCGCAAGGCCGGTTGCCCCACCGTGCCCGGTAGCGATGGCACCATCGACGATCCGGAGGAAGCGCTCAGGCTGGCCACCAAGATCGGCTTCCCGATCATGATCAAGGCAGCAGCCGGCGGCGGCGGACGCGGAATGCGTCTGGCCCCCGATCGCGAGAGCTTCATCACCGCCTTCAACACCGCACGGGCCGAGGCGAAGGCCGCATTCTCCAATCCGGCTGTCTACATCGAACGATGCCTGATGCAGCCCAAGCACGTTGAAGTGCAGATCCTGGCCGACAAGTTTGGCAATGTCGTGCATCTGGGAGAACGCGATTGCTCGGTCCAGCGCCGTCACCAAAAACTGGTGGAGGAAGCACCCTGCCCGGTCATTGACGAGACGTTGCGCGAAGCCATGGGCAAGGCCGCCGTCGCTTGCGCGAAGGCCGTGAACTATTACGGCGCCGGGACGGTGGAGTTCCTGCTGGACGAGGATCGCAAGAGCTTCTACTTCATGGAGATGAACACCCGCATCCAGGTGGAGCATCCGGTGACGGAGTATGTCACCGGCGTGGACCTGATCAGGGAAATGATCAACATTTCCGCGGGACTTCCGATCAGCTTTTCACAAGAGGATGTGCGCCTGTCGGGCCATTCGATTGAATGCCGCATCAATGCGGAGGACCCGGATCGGAATTTCATGCCCTGCCCCGGCCGGCTGGAGGACTATGTCCCCCCCGGAGGCCCCGGAGTGCGCATCGACAGCGCCTGCTACGCGGGGTACTCCATCCCGCCCTATTATGATTCGATGGTCGCCAAATTGGTCGTGCACGACAAGACCCGCGACATGGCCATCGCCCGGATGAAGCGGGCGCTGGACGAATTTGTCATCGAAGGGATCAAGACGACCGCCCCCTTTCACAAGAAGGTGATGAATTCGCCCTTGTTCATCGGGGGGAACTTCGGCACAAACTTCCTCCAGATTTGGGAGAGATCAGAGGACGAGGCACCGTGATCACCAAGCGTTCACTTTCGGGAGCTGCCACCATGGCCGACAACACACCGCAGGACGAGGATTTCGGGATGGAACTGACCCGTGACTACGGCCGTGGCGAGGCGGGCCAGATCCAGATCGGCGACGACGTGATCGCCCGCATCGTGGAGATCGCCACCGGCGAGGTCGAAGGCATCTCCCTGGAGAGCCGCTTTGCGCTTTCCGACCTCATCTCCCGCAAGGACAAGGAATCCGTGAAGGGGATCCTGGTCGAGCGCGACGCCGACTCGGGCGCCGTCACCATCCATGTCTCCGTGCGCATGGCCTACGGCAAGGACATGTACGACCTGGCCGTGCGCGTGCAGAAGCACATCAAGCAGACCGTGGAGAAGATGACCCACGTGGCAGTGCGCAAGGTGGACATTCGCATCGTGGGCATCCTGGTCGAGAAGGAGAAGGAGAAGGACAAGGACGCCGCAGCCCGGGACAAGTTGGTGGAGAAGGAGAAGGAGCGCGAGTGGACAGCGCTGCCCGATGAGGAACAATCGTGAAGAAGCTCGCCCCCTTCCTCCTGACTGTCCTGAGCCTGGCGCTGCTGTTCCTCGTCGGCTGTGACTGGTTGCTGCGCACGTCGGACTTTGCGCCGTTCATTCTCGGCTCTGGCGCGGAGTGGCCCGACTGGCATTCGCAACTCAATCTCGTTCAGCAATGGCTCGTCACCGCAGCATTGCTGTTGCTTCCAATCCTGACCGCCTCCTCGTGGCTGATTTTGGGTCGCGACAATTCCATTCGCACGATCACCAGCAGCGGCGATGTGATTCGACTGACGCCGCCGGCCGTGGAGCGCGTGGTGTGCCGCGAGGTGAAGGCAAACGTCGCGGAGGTGATTCGCGTTGGTGCCGTCGCGCGCCAGGGCAAGAAGGGCCCTGCCGTTCTTGTCAATGTCGCCACCTCCGACAAGGTGCCCGTCCCCAAGGTGGACGCCGATGTCCGCCGCGAAGTGGTGAAGGTCCTGCAGCAACTTCTCGGCGTTGGCGACCCTTCGGAAGTGAAGATCGTCGTCTACGATGTGCAGAGCGCCTCGCCGCGGGTGATCGAGAAGCGCCGTCGCGCCGTGGAGAAGGCAAAGCCCTCCGCCACGAAGGATGACCATGACACCGGGGACGATGACTTTGAAGAAGTGATCGTGAAGCCCAAGGCCTTGCCGGCAGCACCAGCTCCCAAGCCCGTGGACAAATCCGAGGAGCAGGCGGCCGAGAAGAAGTCCGAAGCGCCTGCAAAGCCCATCATTACCGGATTCCCGCCCAAGGCCTTTGAAGCCGAGGCGATGGCCAAGCCCACAGACTCGCCCAAACCCGCTGACGCGGCAGCTTCCAAGGACAATCCCCTCCCCCCCAAGACATGACCGAACAAAAGATCATGAGCAACCGGGCCGAAGCTGCTGCTTGGGCCGAGCAACAACGCAAAGCCGGCAAGAAGGTCGCCTTCACCAACGGCGTCTTTGACCTGTTGCATCCGGGCCATCTGGATTCCCTGCGGCGCGCCCGCGCGGAAGCCGACGTCCTCATCGTTGGCCTGAACGACGACGATTCCGTCCGCGCGCTGAAGGGCGAAGGACGCCCGATCCTCCCCCTGAACCAACGCCAGCGGCTGGTCGCGGCGTTGGAATGCGTCGATGCCGTCGTCTCCTTCTCCGAAGACACGCCGGCAGAACTCGTCGAGGCCATCGCGCCGGATGTGCTGGTCAAGGGTGGCGACTACCCGGTGGACCAAATCGCTGGCCACGAGTTTGTGCTTGCTCGGGGGGGACGCGTCCTCTCCCTTCCCCTGCTGCCGGGAATCTCGACCACCGGATTGGTCGAGCGCATCAAGGAACGCTTTCTGACGCCCGGCCAGTAATGCCCCCCCACTAAACCAACCACCCCCAGGCAATCCCCCAGGAGCAGACCCTCATCATGAATGCACAGAAGGAAATCACCATCGCCTTCCCGGATATCGTCGTGAACGCCCAAGTCCATCACCCGGATTTCGGCGTCGGCAAGGTCATCATGCGCACCGGCACGGACGAGAACAGCAAGGCGATCGTCAAGTTCAAGGAAGAGGGCGAGAAGAAGCTGGCGCTGCGCTTCGCACGCCTGATCGCCGACCGCGTCGAGGACGAGCCCGAGGCCGTGGCCGCCGAAGGTGATGACAAGTGACAAGCGCCGCACAAGAGCGTGTCGAATCGGTCGATGAAGACCGCGTCCGGCACGTTGCGGTTCTGAGCCGGCTTGAGCTGTCGGAAGAGGAGGTCGCGCGCACGGCGCGAGACCTTACCGGTATTCTGCATCACATCAACAAGCTGGCGGAGCTGGAACTGGACGGCGTGCCGCCCACCAGCCATGCGATCCCGCTGGAGAATATCCTGCGGGAAGACACCCTGCGGCCGGGTTTGGAGCGCCAAGCGGCGCTGGCCAACGCCCCCCAGGCAGAGGACGGCTGCTTCCGCGTCCCGCAAATCATCTGATTCCATCCCCCACCGGCAAAGAGGCATAGCATGCAGCGGCAGACGGCGTGGCAGATCGCCGCCCAGCTAGATCGCCAGGAGACCAGCTCGCGGGCGCTCACGGAAGCGAGCCTGGCCGCCATCGAGCGGCTGAACCCAAGGCTGGGCGCGTTCATCACCGTGATGGCCGATCAGGCCCTGGCGGAAGCCGATGCCGCCGACGCGCGCCGCCGCGCAGGCAATCCGCTCAGCCGGCTGGATGGCGTGCCCATTGGCGTGAAGGACAACATTTGTACCCGTGGCGAAAAGACGACCTGCGCCAGCCGCATGTTGGCCGAGTTTCGACCGCCCTATGATGCGACCGTGGTGGCCAAGCTGAAGGCCGCCGGCATGGTCACCGTCGGGAAGACGAACCTCGACGAGTTTGCCATGGGCAGCTCCACGGAGTTTTCCGCCGCCGGCCCATCCAGCAACCCATGGGATCCCGATCGAGTGCCGGGCGGTTCATCCGGCGGCTCGGCCGTTGCCGTCGCCGCGGGCATGGTGCCCGTCAGCTTGGGAAGCGATACAGGCGGCTCCATCCGCCAGCCCGCTGGATTCTGCGGCATCGTCGGCATGAAGCCCACCTACGGCCGCGTCTCGCGCTATGGGTTGGTGGCCTTTGCATCGAGCCTGGACCAGATCGGCCCCTTCTCGCACGATGTACGCGACTGTGCGGAGACATTGTCGATCATCGCCGGGCATGACCCGATGGACAGCACCAGCAACGCGGCCCCATCGGAAGACTACGCTGCCCATTTGGACCGCGGTTCGGCAAAGGGCCTGCGCGTCGGACGCCCCGTTGAGTTCTTTGAAGCGCAAGGCATCGCCCCTGAAGTGAAGGCCGCCTGCAACGCCACGCTCGACAAGCTGGCCAGCGAAGGCGCCGAGATTGTCGATGTGCACATGCGCCTTGCCGAAGAGTTCGCGGTCGCGACGTACTACGTCATTGCCACCGCCGAAGCCAGCTCCAACCTGGCGCGCTACGACGGCGCCCACTATGGCTACCGGACGGAAGGCGCGCAGAACATCGTCGAGATGTTCTCCCGCACGCGTGCGAAGGCTTTCGGCGAAGAGGTCAAGCGGCGCATTCTGCTGGGGACGTTTGTGCTTTCGGCGGAAACCTACGACGCGTATTACTTGCGTGCTTCCCGGGCACGGACGTTGATCCAGCGCGAGTACCAGGAGGCTCTCTCCAAGGTCGACGTCATCGCCGCGCCGACATCGCCAGTGCCGGCCTTCAAGCGCGGCGAGAAGACGGGCGATCCGGTGCAGATGTACCTGGCGGACATCTTCACGCTGTCATTGAACCTGGCCGGATATTGCGGCCTGTCGCTCCCGGTTGGCTTCACGCAAGAAGGTCTTCCCATCGGCATGCAATTGTTCGGCGGCGCCTTCCAGGAAGCGAAGCTGCTTCAGGCCGCCTGGCTGACCGAGCAATTGCTCGGCATCGCCGGAACGCGAAAGCCCGCCCACTCGGCCTGACCCTCACCTGCATTGCGTTCTTGCCCCCCTCTGCCTGATCAATTCTTGTACAGGCAGAGGACTCTCCCATGAGACTGAAATTCTGGGGCGCTGCCCAGACCGTCACCGGCTCCATGCACATAATCGAGACCAATGGGCACAAGGTCGCCCTGGACTGCGGCATGTTCCAGGGGCGTCGCGCCGAGTCACTCGAGATGAACACCTCCTGGCCGTGTCCGCCGGAGGAGATCGACGCCATCATCCTGTCCCACGCGCACATCGACCACAGCGGGAACCTGCCAACCTTCTCCCGCGCCGGCGGCAAATGCCCCATCTACTGCACGCACGCCACGGGCGATCTTGTGCGCGTCATGCTGCAGGACTCCGCCTTCATCCAGGAGAAGGACGTTCGCTTCGTAAACAAGATCCGTCAACGCAAGGGCGAGCCGCGTGTCGATCCGCTCTATACCATCGAGGACGCCGAGAACGTGTTCCCCATGATGGTGACCACCGGCTACTATCGCGACACGCCCGTCATCGATGGGATGAAACTGCGATTCCTTGAGGCGGGACACATCCTTGGCTCCGCCATCTCGCAAATTGACGTGCAGGAGAACGGCAAGAAGACGCGCATCGTATACAGTGGCGACATCGGCCGCGGCAATCATCCGATCCTGCGCCAACGCGAGATCCCCAGCGACACGGACTACCTGATCATGGAGTCCACCTACGGCAACCGGCTGCACGAGCCGCCGCAGGACCTGCGCGGGAAGTTGCTCGAGTTGATCCAAAAGACCGTGAAGCGGAAGGGAAAGATCATCATCCCGGCCTTCAGCGTCGGCCGCACGCAGGAAATCGTCTACGTCCTGAATGACTTGTTCAACGCCGGGGAACTGCCCCGCATTCCTTGCTATGTGGACAGCCCACTCTCGACCAACGTGACGCAGGTTTTCAACTCCCACCCCGAGTGCTTCAATCGCGAGGTCCGCGACCTGCTGCGCACGGATCCAAACCCGTTCGGCTTCGAGCTGCTGACCTACACGAAGAACGTGGAGGAGAGCAAGGACCTGAACGTCATGCCCGGGCCGTTCATCGTCATTTCCGCATCGGGCATGTGCGAAGCCGGCCGCATACTGCATCATCTTCGCAATTCCATCGGCGAGAAGAACAACCTGGTGCTGATCACCGGCTACATGGCGGATCACACTCTGGGCCGGCGCCTGAAGGAAGGAAGCCAGTACGTGCGCATCTTCGGCGAGGAGCACGAGGTACGTTGCCAGGTCGAGGATCTGGAAGGTTTCTCCGGTCACGCGGACGCCAATGGACTCAAGGAGTTCGCATTCCGAACAAAGGAGCGCGGCGGACGCCTGCGCAAGATCTTCCTCGTGCACGGTGAGGAGGAAGCGCAGCAGGAGCTGGCCGCGTACCTGCGCGAGTCCCTGAAGGTTGACGTGGTCATTCCCAAACGGGGCGACACATTCGATCTGAACTGATTGATTTCGACAGACTTTTTCAATGACTACCCTCCAGGAGCTTCCCATGAAAGCCCCCTTCGTTGCATTTTGCACTGCCTTGACGATTGCAGGCTGTGTCGTCACGAATAGTTCCATTGCCCAACCCACCGCCCCAGTGATTTCGCCGGACGACCAGGCCGCTCTCAGTGCCGCATTGAAGGCTGCAGCGCCGGGGCAGGCCATTGACCTCCCTGTCTTCCCCGTCCACGACCTGCCTGCCATCTCCTACGACAAACTGCCCGTGCCCGGGCCGCAATTCCTGTTCAGTGACGAACCTGAATACATCCGCGTCCCGGAAGGCGTCGCCATGCGCGAACACGTCGAGCCCGGCCGCGTGCGCCTCTACATGTACAACGTGAACGGTGTCCGCGAACCGCAGGAAATGGAGCGTCGCATCAACGCCGTGGTGAAGAACCTGGGCGACGCGCCGCTGACGGTGACGATGTACAACTACTCGTCACAAGTGCCCTCCGGCAATTACCACTTCCTCGGAAAGAACGGCCTGAAGGAGTTCTTCGAGGACGACGGCGTGCAGTTCACGTTCACGGTCGCGCCCGGCATGTCCGCCCCGCTGGATCCCGAGATGGAGGAGCGCATCACCAAGTACAACGATCTGGTGCATGGCTTCTACGAGTTCACCGTCGACCAACCGGCGGAAATCTCCGTGGTGCAGTGTCCGCCAGATGAGTCCAGCGCCGATGCCAACGACCGCATGAAGGAGGTGCTGCCCATCAACCAGCAGCGCAACGCCGGACGCGGCAAGTTTGGCGTCAGCAATTACCATGTGCGCACGCTGGCCGACGCGCCAATCGACACGAGCGCCGGCGTGCAGGAGATCGTCATCGCCGACAACAACCTCGACCCATGGGTGCGCGGCATCGAAAGCGAAAGCAACAACATCATCGAGCTGAAGGGAAACTACGGCGTGATTTATGACATCCACGCCGAATACGAATCTCCCGATGGCCGGGGCCTCGCGATCATCACCTGGAACTCACGCTTCGAAGCATCCCAGTGGTGCGGCGGCCTTGCCGCGTCGGTGAAGCTGGGCGTCAACGGCGCCGCTCAGGAGGTCGTTGAGCTGCCCAGCAACCAACTCAACATGCGCCGCCCACCGGAAGTTTCCGTCATCGGCGTCGTCCCCCCCGCCCCCGCCGGCCAACGCGGCAAGATCCACCTGACCTATTCCCCTCCGGGCGCGTCGTGCCTGCCGATGCCACTGATCTTCATTCCAGTAGATTGACCACAGTTCCTCGTTCCTCGTTATCCAAAGACCCACATGCAAGTCGCCATACCTTGCCTTGAAAGCAGTGGTATGGCGATTCACATTGGACACTTATTCGAAGACACCAAGGAACCAGGAACTTACTTGTTCAAACTCGCCCGCTTCTTCTCCGCCTTCTTCCGCTCCTCGGCGTCGAGGATCGCTTTGCGCAGGCGCACGTTCTTCGGCGTGACTTCGACCAGCTCGTCCTCGGCGATCCATTCGAGAGCCTGGTCCAGGGTCATCCGGCGCGGCACCTTCAGGCCCGCGTCGAGTTCCTTGTTGGCAGAGCGATGGTTGGTGAGCTGCTTGCGCTTGCACGGGTTGCAGGGCATGTCTTCCGCGCGGCTGTTCTCGCCGACGATCTGCCCGTTGTAGACGCGTTCCATGGGTGAAATGAAGAGCTGTGCGCGGTTCTGCAGGTTCTCCAGCGAATAGCCCGTGGCCTCGCCCGTATCCATGCTGATAAGGGAGCCGCGGTTGCGCGAAATCACCTCGCCGCGCCACGGTGTGTAGCCCACAAAGCGCGACGCCATGATCCCCAGCCCGCGCGTGTCGGTCAGGAACTCATTGCGATAACCGATCAGGCCGCGCGTGGGGATGTCGAATTCCAGGCGCATCATGCCGGTGCCGCTGTTCTGCATGCCGGTCATCTCGCCCTTCCGCTTGGCCAACTTCTCGATCACGATGCCTTGGTGCTCCTCCGGCACGTCGATGACGAGTTGTTCCACCGGCTCCAGCAGGTTCATGTCCTTGTCGTGGATGGTAATCACCTCGGGGCGGGAGACGCAGAACTCCAGGCCCTCGCGTCGCATCTCCTCGATGAGGATCGCCAGGTGCAGCTCGCCGCGGCCGGAGACCTTGATGCCGTCGGCGCGTCCGATGTCCTCCATGCGCAGCGCCACGTTCACACGCAGCTCGCGCTCGACGCGTTCGCGCAGCTTCTTCAGCATGATGGCCTCGCCGTCCTCGCCGGCAAAGGGGCCGCTGTTCACCAGGAAGAACATCGAGACGGTGGGCTCTTCGATCTCAAGCGGCGGCATCGCCGGGTTCTGGATCTCGGGAGAGCTGAACGTGTCACCGATGTTGATTTCCTCGGGCCCGGCGATCCAGACGATGTCGCCGGCGTGAATCTCGTCAACCAGCTCGCGATCAAGACCACGCATCGTCCACAGGTGCGTGGAACGCTCGTTGTTCGAGCCAACGACCTCCCACTCGCCTTCCTGCTGCGTGTAGTCCTTCCAGCGCGTAGCAGTGCGGACGAAGTGTTGGCCCTTGCGGTGAGTGCCCTGAATCACGCGACCACCACCGATGCGGCCGATGTAGTCACTCCAGGCCAGCGTGCTGACCTGCATCAGGAACGGCGCCTCAAGATCGGCCTTCGGCGGCGGCACGTACGATACAATCGTCTCGAACAGTGCCTCCATCCCTTCATGCTTCTCGGTTTCGAGGTCGCGCACCAACCAGCCATTCAATCCCGAGCCGTACAGCACCGGAAAGTCGGCCTGCTCGTCGGTGGCGCCCAGTTCGACAAAGAGGTCGAAAGTCTTCTCCAATGCCTTCGGCGGATCCGCCTGCGGGCGGTCCACCTTGTTGACGACGACGATCGGACGAAGGCCAAGACGAAGCGCGCGCATGAGCACGTAGCGGGTCTGCGGCATGGGCCCTTCGTTGGCATCCACCAGAAGCAGCACCGAGTCCACCATCGACAGGACGCGTTCCACCTCGCCGGAGAAGTCCGCGTGGCCGGGCGTGTCCACGATGTTGATCATGTAGCCATTCCATTCCACGCTGCAGTTCTTCGCGCGGATGGTGATGCCGCGTTCACGCTCGATGTCGTTGTTGTCCATCACGCGCTCGTGCACCTGTTGGTTGTCCCGGAACAGGTGGGCGGCGCGGAAAATGGAGTCGATAAGGGTCGTCTTGCCGTGGTCAATGTGGGCAATGATGGCCACGTTGCGGATCTTGTCGACGGTGACGGGCTGGCGGGCTTCGAGTTGGGTGGTTTCCAAAGGCTGTATGCTCTCCCGGGGGGGCGGATTTTTGCGGCGGGGAGTCTGACCCTACCCCACCGACCCAACGCAACCCCGTTCCGGCCCCTTCTGGGCGAAACCCCAATCCTTCACCCCCCTCACTCGCCGTTTCTGAAAACCCAAAGCGGGTGATT
>CAZVAQ010000105.1:0-12130 GCA_964625145.1 uncultured Candidatus Sumerlaeota bacterium | reverse complement strand
CATTCGGAGTACAGCCTGCTCGACGGTGCGAACCGCATCGGGCCGATGGTGGAGTATGTGAAGTCGATGGGGATGGACGCATTGGCGTTGACGGACCACGGGGTGTTGTTCGGGGCGCTGGAGTTCCACCGCGCGGCGAGGAAGGCGGGGATCAAGCCGCTGATCGGGTGCGAGGTCTACATCACGCCGAACAAGCGGACCGATCGCGGGGGCGGGGAGCAGAAGGCGACGCACCATCTGTTGCTGCTGGCGGAGAACTACGAGGGATATCTCAACATCTGCCGCCTGTCGACGATTGGGCACACAGAGGGTTTTTACTACAAACCGCGAATTGATTTCGAGACGCTGCAGGCGCACTTGAATGGTGTGGTGGCGACTTCGTCGTGCCTGGCGGGGTTGATTCCGCAGGCGCTGATGGCGGGGAGGGCCGACGATGCGGAGCAGTTGACGGGGCGGTTTGTCGAGATGTTCGGCCGCGAGCGGTTCTTCATGGAGTTGATGGAGCACGGGATCGAGGAGCAGCGGGGGGTCAACCGGGGGATCGTCGAGTTGGCCAAGCGGCACAACCTGCGGCTGATCGCCTCGAACGACGCGCACTACATGACGAAGGCCGACGCGGAGGTGCACGACTGCCTGCTGTGCGTGCAGACGGGCGCGCGCATCGCCGACACGAACCGGTTTCGGTTCGATGCGTCGGAGTTTTACCTGAAGAGCACGGACGAGATGGCGGCGCTGTTCACGGAGTTGCCGGACGCGATCACGAACACGCGCCTGGTGGCGGAGATGTGCAACCTGCAGATGCCGGAGAAGAAGTACCACCTGCCGCGGTTTCCCACTCCGGATGGCAGCAGCGAAACGGAGCACCTGCGCGATCAGGTGTGGAAGGGCATCCGCATGCGGTATGGCGCGGACCCGGGTGAGGAGGTGCGCAAGCGGGTGGAGTTTGAGCTGCGCGTTATCGAGGGGATGGGCTTTCCGTCGTACTTCCTGATCGTGGCGGACTTCATCGCGTTTGCGCGGTCACAGGGGATTCCGGTCGGGCCGGGACGCGGCTCGGCGGCGGGGTCGATCGTGGCGTATGCCCTGGGGATCACGCAGCTCGATCCAATCGAGAATGCGTTGCTGTTCGAGCGGTTCCTGAATCCGGATCGCATTTCGATGCCGGATATCGACATCGATTTCTGCCCGGAGGGGCGCGCCACGGTCATTGAGTACGTGCGCCAAAAGTACGGTCCCGAGTGCGTGGCGGGGATCATCACGTTTGGAACAATGAAGGCCAAGGCCGCAATTCGCGATGTGGGCCGCGTGATGGACATTCCGCTGAACACGGTGGACCGCGTTGCCAAGGCGGTACCGGCGGATCTGGGGATCACGCTTCCAAAGGCGTTGGAGGAGTCCGCGCAACTGCGCGAACTGGTGGAGCAGGACCCGCAGATCCGCAAGCTGGTGGACATGGCGCAGCGTGTGGAGGGGATGGTGCGCCACGCAAGCCTGCACGCGGCGGGGATCATCATTTCCGACCGGCCGCTGACGGATTATTGCCCACTCTACAAGGCCCCCAATGAAGAGAAGTGGGCGACGCAGTTCCCGATGACGGACTGCGAGGAGGAGCTGGGCCTGCTGAAGATGGACTTCCTGGGCCTAAAGAACCTGACGGTCATCAACAAGACCGTGCAGATGCTGAAGGAGCGCGAGGGAGTCGAGATCGATTGGGACGCGATTCGCCTGCAGGACAAGAAGACGTTCGATTCACTGGGCGAGGGACACACGCTGGGCGTGTTCCAGTTGGAATCGGACGGGCTGACGGCGCTGGTGAAGCGGCTGAAGCCGACGACGTTCTCGGACCTGACGGCTCTGATCGCCCTGTACCGACCGGGACCATTGGATCAGGGGATGCACCACGTCTTTGTGGATCGCAAGCACGGGCGGGAACCGGTGGTCTTTGACCATCCCGTGCTGGAGCCGATCCTGAAGGAGACCTACGGCGTCATCCTGTACCAGGAACAGGTGATGCTGATCAGCCAGAAGATGTGCGGCTTCAGCGGGGGCGAGGCGGATACGCTGCGCAAGGCGATGGGGAAGAAGAAGCAGGACGTGATGGACAAGATGTACCCGAAGTTCATCGAGGGCGCGGAGAAGGTAAGCCAGGTGCCGCGGGAAATCGCGGACAAGATTTGGAACAACATCGTCACGTTCGCGCGATACGGCTTCAACAAGTCGCACTCGGCTGCGTATGCGGTGGTGACGTTCCAGACGGGTTACCTGCGGGCGCATTGGCCAACTTACTTCCTGGCTGCACTGCTGACCAACGAAATTAGTGGGTCCACGGATGGAATTGCGAAGTATGTGGCCGATTGCCGCGATGCGGGCATCAGGGTCATGCCTGTGGACATCAACCGATCGCGCGAGTATTTCAATCCCGACGGAGACTGCATCTGGTACGCGTTGAATGGTGTAAAGGGCGTGGGGACCAGCTTTGCACAGGCGGTGGTGAAGGAACGCGATGCGAACGGTCCGTTCCGCAGCCTGCAGGACTTCTGCCTGCGCGTGCCGCGGGAAGAGGTGAACTCGCGGATGGTGGAAGCGCTGATCAAGGTCGGGGCGTTCGACAGCCTGCAGCCGAATCGCGCGGCGCTGTTGGGTGTGCTGCCGGAGGTGATGTCACTGGCGGCGGATTACCAGCGGGAGAAGAACTCCGGCCAGGAAGATATGTTTGCGATCGGTGCGGATGATGGCTCCTCCCCCACTGCCATCATCGAAGAGATACCGCTGCCGCCATTGCCCGAGTGGGACATGCGCGAGCGGGCATCGAGCGAGAAGGAACATCTGGGCTTCTACTTGAGTGACCATCCGCTGAAGCGATTCTCGGCGGAGCTGGAGGCTTTCAGCACGATTCGCAGCAGCCAGTTGGAGCCGCGTGCGGCGAAGCTGAAGGAGAACCAGCGCGAGGGCGTGGCGTTTCTCGCCTACATCAGCGATGTGAATGTGCGCACGGACAAGAACGGCAATCCGTGGGGGATCGTGCTGATGGAGGACTTTGACGGGCCGTTCGAGTGCAAATTCTTCGCGCGCTCGTTCGAGCAGTGCCGGGAGAAGCTGCAGCCCGACGCGGTGGTGCATGTGCAGGGGCAGCTCTCCATGTGGTCCGGGCGGGTTTCGCTGGAGGGGCAGTCGGTGAAGTTGGCGGAGGAGCTTCGGGCCGACGCCCGGGGTATCGAGATCGCCTGGCGGGACACGGCGCTGGAGGACGCGGCGCTGTGGCAGCTCAAGGAGATCTGTCGCCGCCATGCGGGCACGGGTGCCAAGCCGCTGAGGCTCGCGATCCTGCATGGAGAGGACGTGGTGGCCAGCTTCACTCCAGGGGCGCCTTGGCGGCTGCCGGTGACGACGGCGGCGCTGGATGCCATCCGGGATCTGCCGGGGCGCCCGCGGGTGCGTCTGGTGGCGCCGGAGAGCTTGTTGGCTCCCCCGCAGAGGCAGCGGTTCGGATCGTAAGAGGCCGACGACGTCCCAGATGGTGAAACTTTCCAAAAGCACCCGGATCAGCCTTCGGGCCTCCCCCCCTGCTTGACACCCCGGTGCCATGCACGGACCCTTTTGCTCCGAGGGAAACAATCCGAGTTGAGGAAGGGCTGGGATGCTCACCTGGATATTCTTCGACGTGGGCGGGACGCTGTTCGACGACGAACCGGTGTACCACTATCAGGAGCAGTTGATTTTTGACCTCCTGAACAAGAACGGTTGCCAGGTGACCGAGCGGGAGTTCGCCAGCGCGGTCCGGGCCGCCCGGCGCTATTATCTGCCCAGCTATGTGACCCACCTGATCTGGATCTTCACCGAGGAGCCGGAGCGCTTCGAGAAGATCAAGCTCGAGTACGAGAAGAAAATGAACGGCACCTCCTACAAGAAGTACCGGGAGATGGTCCCCTTGCTGCCGGGGATGAAGGATCTGGTAATGGACCTATCCGGCCGCTACAGTCTGGGGATCATCGGGAATCAGCCGGCAGCAGTGCGGCGGCGGCTGGAGGAGGAAAACCTGATCGACATGTTCCAGGTCCACGCGATCAGCGCGGAAATGGGAATGCGCAAGCCCGACCTGCGGTTCTTCCTCGGGGCCTTGTCCATGGCTCATTGCGAGCCGGCCAGCGCGGCCATGATCGGTGACCGGCTGGACAATGACGTCTTCCCGGCGCGGATGCTGGGGATGACCTCGATCCGGCTGAAGATCGGCCCGCACCGCCACCAGCCAGTGCTATCTCCGGAATACCTCCCCCACTACACGGTGACGAGCACGCGGGCGCTGGCGAAGCTGCTGCTCTCGCCCCAGTTCGTCTCCAAGTCCAACGGCCCCGAACTGGTGATGTAGGGCTCCTCCGGCAATGCACCTGGCCTAACCTTCGCCTTGCCAAGGGTGGCCTGTTGCCCTTCTGGTTGCGCGCCCCTGCGGGTGATCATCCGGGCAGGCAGCCAGAACGAGGATTCCCAGAGTGACAGTAGCCGAAAACACCAAGCGAACGCTGGCCGAGGAGATCGCCCGGCGACGGACCTTTGCCATCATCTCACACCCGGACGCGGGCAAGACGACGCTGACGGAGAAGATGCTGCTGTACGGCGGGGCGATCCGTCTGGCGGGAGCGGTGCGATCCAAGCGCGCGGCCCGCGGGGCCACTTCCGACTGGATGAGCATTGAGAAGGAGCGCGGCATTTCGGTCACCACGTCGGTGATGCAGTTTCCCTATCACGAGTACTTGTACAACCTCCTGGACACACCGGGTCACCAGGACTTCAGCGAAGACACCTACCGGACGCTGGCAGCGGCGGATTGCGCGATCATGCTGATCGACGCCGCGAAAGGCGTTGAAGCGCAGACACGTAAACTCTTTGAAGTGTGCCGTCTGCGCGCGATGCCTATCTTCACTTTCGTGAACAAGATGGACCGCGAAGGGCGCGAACCACTGGACCTGATGAGCGAGGTCGAGGAGCTGCTGGGGATCCACTGCGTCTCGGCCAATTGGCCCATCGGGATGGGACCGACCTTCAAGGGCGTCTACGATCGGTGGGACGATACCGTTCATCTGTTCGAGCGGGGGACCGACCACGGGAGCAGCCGCGCGGTGGGCCGGGCCATCAAGGGGGACAAGCTGGACGAGTTGGTCGGGGCGGACGCAGCGGGGAGCCTGCGCGAGGAGTTGGAGCTGCTGGAGGGGGCAGGCGAGGCGTTCGACCACCAGAAGTTCCTGGAGGGCGAGATCACCCCGGTCTTCTTTGGCAGCGCGTTGACGAACTTTGGCGTGGAGCCGTTCCTGAACTGGTTCGGAAAGATGGCACCAACGCCGACGGGACGCCCGACGACGGACGGGTACCGGGAGCCGCAGGAGGAGAAGTTCTCAGGCTTCATCTTCAAGATCCAGGCGAACATGGACAAGAACCACCGCGACCGCGTGGCGTTCATGCGTGTGGTGTCGGGCCGATTCGAGCGCGGAATGCAGGCGCGGCTGGTACGCGACCAGAAGGACATCCGGCTGGGGAATGCGATCACCTTCTTTGCCGAGGAGCGCGTACAACTCGACGAGGGCTATGCGGGTGATATTGTTGGTTTGTACGACCCCGGGATTTACCAAATCGCGGACACGTTGACCGAGGGCGAGACGTTCGAGTTCGACGGCATTCCCCGCTTCTGCCCGGAGCTGTTCGCGCGTGTGCTGGTGCCAAATCCGCTGAAGCGCAAGCGGCTCGACAAGGGCCTGCAGCAATTGTCCGAGGAGGGCACGATCCAGGTGCTCTATCCGCCGGACAAGACGACGGGCGCTGACTGCATCCTGGCGGCAGTGGGCGCGCTGCAGTTCGAGGTGGTGCAGCACCGCATGTTGGAAGAGTATGACGTGGAGATCCGCATTGAGCGGTTGGGCTTCACGGCGGCGCGATGGCTGGACGTGCCGGAGGACTTCAACTGGCGGCAGTTTGTCCGCTCGGGGATCAGCGACGTGTTCATCGATCCGAGGGGGCGGATGCTGGCGGTGTTCCGCGATGAGTGGACGCTGCAGTACGCGATCCGCAACCACGAGGGCGTGGTGTTCCGTGCAATCGCGCCTCCGCCAAAGCCGGGGCGGTAAGGGTTACTCCATAATCCCCGCGCGGATGTCTGCGAGCTTGATCGGCATCAGGACGCACAGGTGCTCGGGCTCCTCGTCACACACGAGGACCATGGGCGAGGTTTCGCTCTTGATGTTGAGCTTGATGTCGGGATGTGAGAAGCTGCGAAGGGTCTCAATGAGCAACTCGTAGTTGAAGGCGATCTCCAGGGGCTTGCTGTCATATTCCACGGAGACGTCGCCGGCGAAGGTTCCGACGTCAGCGGCCATGGAGGTGAAGTGGCAACGGCCGTCGGCGAACTTCAGGATGATGGACTTGCTCTTGTCCTCGGAGACGACGCCGGCGCGGCGCGCGGCGACTTCGAATTGATTGCGGTTCAGGCGGATGGAGTAGTTGAAGTCCTTCGGGATGACCGCGTCGCAATCGGGGTACTTCCCTTCGATCATGTTGGTGCGATACTCGACATGATCGACGAGGAAGGCGACTTGCTTCAGGCCCAGCTCCACGGTGACGAGCCCTTCATCGCCCAGTACACGGCGCACATCGTTGAGAAGCTTTCCGGAGATGACGGCGCGCGGGGTGCCTTCATCTTCCTGTTCGGTCTTGGGGACGCGCATGCGCGAGAGCTTCTTGCCGTCGGTGGCGGTGAGACGAACGCCCTCGGGCTGGAGTTCGAGGAGGGCGCCCATCAGGACGCGGCGGTGGTCCTTGACCGGCACGGCGTACAGGACGGCATCGAGCAGGACCTTGAGCTGCTTTTGGGTGATGGTGAAGCGGGAGGTGGGGATCTCGGGCTGCCAATTGGGGTAATCGTCCGGCGGCAGGGTGACGAGGTTGTAGTCGTTGGCCTCACACAGGATGCGCACGTTGCCGCCTTCGTCGACGATGCGGACGCTGGTGCCGGACGGGAGCAGGCCGACGAGCTCGGCCAGCTTCTCGGCGGGTACGGTAATGCGCGAGGAGCCGCCGGTGACGGTGGCGGGGACGCGAACGCGGACGAACGACTCCAGGTCGGTGCCGAGGAAGAGCACACGGTCGGATTCGCTGGCGTCGACGAGCATGTTGGAAAGGACGGGCATGGCCGAGGTGCTGCGCTTGAGAAGCGAGGCGACCACGGTGGCGGCTTCGTGCAGGTCATTTCGCTCGAGTACGATTTCCACGGTGCGGGTCCCTGTTGTGCTTGGTTTTCAGAACATTTTGTAACGCCCTGTGTGTCGGCTGGGGGTAGCGGGAGGCAAGGGCTTTGAGTCCCGTGGGCGGTTCGGCGTTGCCACAGGCAGGGGACCAAGGGTTGGATTTGGTACGGTTTCCACCGAGCCGATACCCCCGAAGGCTGTGCCGTGACCGAATCCCCCCGAGCGCAGTGGGATGTTCCGCCATCCCGCATGCTGGAGCTGATCTACGAGACCATGTCCGATGGTGTCGCGGTGTTCGACCTGTCAGGCCGGGTGGTGTTCTGCAACCCGGCGATGTGCCTGCTTGCGGGCCGATCGGTGGAGCAGATCGTGGGGAAGACGCCCCGGGAGGCGTGGGGCTCCTCGGGTGGGAACTACGCGGCGTCCGCGGCACTGACCACCATGGAGGAACGCATCCAGCGGCCGGATGGCACGGAGAAGCTGGTGACCGTGAAGACGTTTGCTCTGGGGAGTGACCCGCCTTACCGTGTCCACATCCACCGTGATGTGACCAAGATGCGCGAGGCGCGGCGGGCGCTGGAGGATTCCTATCGGGTGCTGCATGCCTTCATGGCGGGCAATCCAGCCATGGCGACGATCAAGGACGAGTTGGGAAGATATGTTTATGTGAACCCGGCGACCGAGGAGCTGTTCAACCGCCCGATGGCGGAATGGATCGGCAAGACCGATGGGGAGCTGTGGGACCCGTGGGTCGCGGATGAAATCGAAGCTAACGACCGGGCTGTCCGCGAGACAGGCGAGGCGATGCACTTCGAGGAGGTGTATCCGGTCGGGACGGAGGAGCGGCATTTCCTCACGCACCGGTTCCTCGTGCACGATGCGCACGGGAAACATCTGCTGGCGTCGTTGTCGCTGGATGTGACGTTGCTGATCAAGCGCGAGAATGAGGCGGCGCATCGCGAGCAAGTGATGGAGGTGCTGCTGGACGTGATGGCGACGCTTTCGGCAGGATCGACGCGGGATTTGCGAAAGGTGCTGGTGCTGTTGGGGGCGGTGGTGGAGACGACATGCGCGACGATAGCGTTGAGAAAGTCTCCAGGCAATCTCGCCATCCTGCAGCATCATTGGGGCGGACCATCCAATGCGGGGACGCGAACCCAACCCCGCTGGGAGTTGCAGGAGACGGAGATTCCGCTGCTGATGGCGCAGATGGCGACGGGGAACCTGCGGGTTGTCCGGGACGCGAATGAACTGCGCGATGCGGAGATTCGGGAGTTGTCCCGGCTGCATCCGGACGATCATCACGCAGCGCTGGCAGTGCCGATCCTGTCGAATGGCAGGAACCTGCGCGGGTTTCTGTTACTGGGGCACCGGGTCGGCCCACACGATTGGGCGGAGATCGAGATCCGCGCGCTGGAGATCATTGCGCGGATGCTGCAGAATCGCCTTCCCAATGAATGATGGTGCGTTCGCTCACACGAGGGAATGCTTCACGGCGTCGACAAGGATGTCGATCTGCTCGTCGGTCATGTCAGGTCCGAGAGGGAGTGTGACAAGGCGATCCTCGATGCGGGACAGGACGGGCAGAGTCGGGGGCTCCGCCCACAGGCCAAGCGTGTGCGAGAAGCGATTGAGAGGCTTGTAGTGTACGCTGGTCTGCACGCCGCGAGCGGCCATACGTTGCATGAAGTCGGCGCGGTCCTTTCCCTGCGGGAGGATGGCGCAGAGCAGGTGGTGGGCGCTGTCGCGGTGGTTGGCGCCGGAGAATGGAAGCCGCAAGGCGGGAACCGTATCGGTCAATCGCGCGCGAATCTTCTGACTAACCTGGCGGCGGCGTTCGTTAAGGGCGGGCAGCTTGCGGAACTGCTCGCGGCCGATGGCCGCGCGAATTTCGTCCATGCGGAAGTTATGCCCTGCATGGATGACATCATAGAGCTGCGCGACGGCGGCGTGATGCTCATGGGAGTTGCGCGTCATGCCGTGGTTGCGCATCAAGCGGACGCGCTCGGCGATGGCTCGGTCGTCGGTGACGATCATGCCGCCTTCGCCGGTGGTCATGTTCTTGTTGGCGTAGAATGAGAAGACGCCGGCCGCTCCGATGGTACCCAGCATGCGGTCGCCGCACTTCCCGAGAAGGCCGTGGCAGGCATCTTCGACGACGGGCACGCCGGCATTGGAGGCAACCTCCATGATGCCGTTCATGTCGGGAGGGAATCCGCCATAGGGCATGGTGACGACGAGGCGCGTGTCCGGGCCGATCTTGCGGGCCAGATCCTCGACGGACATGGTGAGGTCGTCCTCGCTGGTGATGTCGATCAGCAGAGGAACCTCGCCCCGGCGTAGCGCGACGTTGAGGCTGGCGACGAAAGTGAGGGCGCACATGGCGATCTGCTCGCCGGCCTCGACACCGACGGCGTCATAGCAAAGAGCAAGTGCGTCGGTGGCATTGGCGGTGGCGATGGCATGGCGCGCGCCAAGGCCGGCGGCGAACTCGCGCTCGAAGGCCTCCACCTCCGGGCCCAATGAAAGCCAACCGCTGCGAAGCACGCGAAGGACGGCGGATTCCTCCTCCGGTCCGAGGGACGGCGATGTCAGCGGGACTTTCCAGTTCATGAGTCAGGTCTCTGCTTCCTCAAGATCAAATCGCCCGATGCGAGGCAACCACAACTGTGGCGGACATCTCGGCATGAAA
Organism: uncultured Candidatus Sumerlaeota bacterium; assembly: GCA_964625145.1. Classification (GTDB taxonomy): domain Bacteria; phylum Sumerlaeota; class Sumerlaeia; order SLMS01; family JAHLLQ01; genus CAYTRP01. The sequence goes on along the minus strand of CAZVAQ010000105.1, from coordinate 2,209 downwards.
ATACGACTCGCATCATCCGATTGCAGTACAAAATAGCTGAGGCATCCTGCCCCAGACCAGCCGGTCTCAAGCTATCACTGGAACCAAGACCATAGGAAAAGCGTCATGGCCAAGATGGCCATGATACTTTGAGGGGAGATCACAGCCTCGTGCTGTCGATGAGGCGAACGCCGCCGACGATGGCGGACACGAGGACCAGGGTATTGCCGCGTTCGATAGTGTCGAGGTCCTCGAGGGTGGTACGTGAGACGATGCGGGCGTAGTCCAGCTTCACCTGGTCGCCGGCGCTGTTGATGGAGGAGCGGACGGCCTGGAGGAGCTCGCCGGTGTGGACGATGCCCTGGCGCTTGACGAGGAAGTGGACGCGCTTCAGGGCGCGAACGAGGCACAGGGCCTGGGTCTTCTGCTCCTCATTGAGGCGTGCGTTGCGGCTGCTGAGGGCGAGGCCGTTCTTGTCGCGCTCCGTGGGGACGGGGACGATCTTCACGGGTATGCACAGATCGCGCACCATGTGCTGGATGATGACGAGTTGCTGGGCGTCCTTGTGTCCGAAGAGGGCGATGTCCGGCTGGACGATGTTGAAGAGCTTGGCGACGACAGTGCAGACGCCGCGGAAATGGCCGGGACGCGAGGCGCCTTCCAGTTTGGTGGAGAGATGCGCGACGTTGACGGTGGTGAGAAATCCGGGAGGATAGATCTCCTCGTAAGGTGGCTCGAAGTAGTAATCGATGCCGAGCTTCTCGGCGATGGCGTGGTCTTCCTCCGGGGTGCGTGGGTAGGCGGCGAGGTCGGCGTCCTCGTTAAATTGGAGCGGGTTGACGAAGGAACTGACGACTGCTATATCGGCCAGGGCCTTGGCGCGCTGCATGAGGCGGCCGTGGCCCTTGTGCAAGGCGCCCATGGTTGGGACCAAGGCGACCTGGATGTCGGCACGGGTGCGCCATCCAGCGGCAAGTTCACGCATTTCGGCAACGGTTCGGACCAGTTTCATACGGTCGTATCAAGTCCCCCGCGGAGTGGGCCGCCAAGCGGATGGTATCTCGTGGCAGCCTGTAAAAGGATAGACAGGGGAAGCGGGCAAGTGGGGCAAGGCGTGTTTGGGGCGTAAGCTGCGTCCCAACACAGCACCGCAGTCACCGCTTCCCCGGACCCTTTTGCCGCACTTCAATAGAAAGACGCTAATTTGACCTATATATCTTTTGCTCCAATTTAGTCTTGCACTTCCAAGGGTTGGAAGTTGTAAGAGGTGAACACTTCAATGAATGGTACCTGCCCTTCCGGCAGGTTCTTCGCCCGCCAACGATGGTTGGGAGCAGGGTCCGAAATTATGCATTGAGAAGTGACTTCTCGATGCAAACCACGCATTCCCCAGCCTTCGAAGCCCTCTATCGGGTGGATGCGGAGACGGGGCGGTCAATTGAGTGGAATCCCAACGCAAACAACTCCGTGTTTTCGTTGGCGGTTCGAGGCCACCGCGCGCGGCTTCGGTCAACCGGTCGACATCATGTGGCAAACTGCCGCGGAGTTCATGAACGCAGGCTTCAATGTCTACCGAGTCGGCGACACGTCCACCGGGCTACTCCGGCTCAACGAATGGCCTCTCCCGGCATTGGGCGACGAGATGGCCGGCGCGATCTATGAACATGTCGACGCGGCACCGCTGCGCGCCGGAGAGGTAAGGGAGTATATGCTCGAGGACATGGAGTTCAGTGGCCGCCGTACCTTGCACGGCCCCGCCACTATTGGCCCCATCGAGGCGGGGACATCGGTTATCGAGGATTGGGCGCTCTATGAATAAGAGGAGCACCCCTCACGCCCTCTGTCTCTCGCGCACCTGCTCGATTTCGGAGACGACGCCGTCGCGGATGTGGATGATGCGTTCGGCGCGTTCGCCGATTTCGCGTTCGTGGGTGACGAGGATGAGGGTGTTGCCGGCGGCGTGGACCTCGGCGAAGAGCTCCATGATTTCCTCGCCGGTCTTGGTGTCGAGGTTACCGGTGGGTTCGTCGGCGAGGAGAAGGGCGGGGCGGTTTACAAGGGCGCGGGCGATGGCGACGCGTTGGCGCTGGCCGCCGGAGAGTTCGTTGGGCAGGTGCTTCATGCGATCGCCAAGGCCGACGCGTGCGATGGCTTCCTTCGCCCGCTCGGTGCGCTCGCGGGCGGGAACACCGGCGTAGTTCATGGGGAGTTCAACGTTCTGGAGCACGGT
>CAZVAQ010000104.1:9035-12141 GCA_964625145.1 uncultured Candidatus Sumerlaeota bacterium | reverse complement strand
GTCAGCGGCGCAAGGCTGGCAAACACCACGTACTCGCCGTTGCGGGACATGCCGAAGCGATCGGAGTTCGGGACACCAGTGGCGGTGCTGCTGTCGAAGAAGCCTCCGGCCTGGTTGCTGACGAGGCGAATCTCGTCCGTGTCGCGTTCCCACGCATAGATGTCGTACTCAATGACGCCATCATCGGCATCAGCTTCCATGATGTCATCGCGGCTCACCCACACCACGCGATTGCCGTCGGCGGAAATGCGCGGGTAGATGTTCTCGATCTCACCAAGGAAGTCCGTGCGCAGGCCATCGTCGAAACGAAGATCCGAGACCAGGACATAAGCGTCGGGATCGCTGGCTGCCAGCGTCGTGTCGCGAACGAACACGTTGTAGGCACCCTCTGCAACAGGATTGAGGAGGAAGCCCTTGATGAGGGCCGAGCGGCCGTCGGCACTGATGGACGGGGCGAAGCTGATGTCGTCCGGCAGGAGCGGATCCACGCCGTCATGAGCGTCGCTGACAAGCATCACTTCGCCGGTGTCACGATCGAAGCGGTAGATCAGCGAGGTATCGTTGCCACGGGGATTGAGGGCATTGATGAGTGCCTGCGTCTGGGGCTGTGTCAGTCCAACTGCAACCGCGCCCAGGTTGTCAGCGTTGGACGGAAAGACAATGTAGCGGCCATCTGGGGTCATGTCGATCGGGGAGATCGAGTTCCACTGCGTTGCGGCGCTACCACCAAGGCCGGTTATGGCATACTCATGGGCCAAGGAATTGGGGCTGCGGTGTCCACCGGAGCCGGAGTTGCCAACGGCGTTGGTGGTCTGGTTGCGCGAGATGAGCTCGGTCGTACCCGTGTCGCGATCAAGCAGGAAGACATCGGGGAAGCCATTGAGGTCGTCATTCACGATGTTGGCGGCGTAGGAGACATAGGCAACCTTGCTGCCATCGGCCGAGGGCACGCCGCGCGCGGAGAGGTCGTTGGCGTCGGGCGCGGAGACGGGGCCAAGGTCAGCGCGGTCATAACGGTCACCAGCGGCTGCCGTGCCGTCGTAGACGGTGACGTCGGGAAACAACAGCGAGTCGCCGAGGAAGGTGGTGCCGTCAGCTACGATCATAACTGCTTCATTGATCGTCGGCCCCAATTCCGTGGCATACTTGAAGCCCGAGAAACCCTCAGAATTCAAGGCATTGCCATCTGGAGTCAAGGCCACGACCGAATTGTCCAAATCCCACACTTCGTCATCAAGCGGATCCACCGGGCGCGGATTCGGACCTGGCGGCGGTGGATAGGGAATTGCATACGGAATGAATCCTTCCGTCCATCCCGACAGTGCACTGGGGTTAAATCCGTTGCTGACAATGTCCCAATCAGCATGAAAGCTGATGGCGTTACCGTCCTTGGACCATGAGGGGAGCGTGTTGGTCAAATAAACCGTCCCTAGTGTACCACCATTCCATATATCCTCAGTCCCCAACCGGGCGCTGCGATTGGAAACTATGATTTCCAAGTCCCCATTTGTGACGTCCTTTAGGAACAAAGCCGAAGAGGACCAGACTGGGTTGTGCACTCCAGCTTGTACCGAGTAGTCGGCATCAGGGTGGCCAGCAGCACCGGGAGTCACCCAATTGTTTGACAAAAAAACGTACTTCGTGGGATCCGTGGGGGAGAATGTAGCACCTTCATTGAAGCCAAATTGAGAACCTGCGAAAAGGGGACTGCTGGCAGCTGAATTGTTGGCGGCAGAGGGAATCACCCCGTGCTGCTGGGCCAAGCGCAGAGGGGGTCCGGGGTTTGCAGGATCAGAAATATTGATGCCCACCTGCTCCAAGGCCGGTGTATTTGCGCTGACCGATCCGTGGAGATTCTGATTGCTGCCCTCGCCGAATACCGGCCCCAAGGAGCCGAACGTAATCCATTGGCCGCCACCACTGAACCGGATCGCGCCCAAGCGGGGCGAGAAGGCACCGCCAATCCATGCTCGATAGCCTGTGAAACCGTCCGTGACGGCACGGTTTGTCAACAACTTGACTGTACCGTCATTCGAATCATAGAGCCATGCCTGACGGTCCTCAAACCCAATCTGCCCGGCTGTCAGGTTGCCAGGGTCGTAGTTGAGGTTGGCGTTGCTGCGAACAAAAGCGACATATCGGCCGTTCGGGGAGATATCCAGGCCCTCGATGTAGGGAGCGCCGGGCGAGAAGGCGGGAACGTTGTCACCGGGCATGTCGCAGACCTTCAGGTCGACAATGTTGCCGTTGGCATCGAGCTCTGCCCAATAGGCCATAACTTCCGTCTGGGCGCTGATTTCCTGTCCGGCCAATGGGGCTTGGCGGGCTGGGTCGGCGGCACCGGTGTCCGCCCATTGTCCCCAGACAAAATCATTGTGGACGTCATTGAGGATCAGGCCGGAGAAGAAGGCGACCTTGGTGCCGTCATCGCTGATAGCGGGAGAAAATGCCCCGATCCGAAAGTTTGGGTTGGGAGGAGCGGGGCTGTTGTCCGCGAAGCCGGTGCGGCCAAAGGTCTTGGAGATGAGCTGGACCTCGCCAGTGGTCAGGTCCTGACGATAGATGTCGGGCACACCATTGAGGTCTTCGTCTACGAAGGACGCACGCGATTCGAAGACGATGTATTGGCCGTTGCCCGACATGCGAGGCCCCAAAGTCTCGACTATGGAGAGCGAGGAGCCGGGAGGATTGTAGCTGTAGCCGGGCAGGGCCAAGCCGCGGCTGACGCGTTCAGGAGCGCTGGCGGTAAGGTCACGGCGCGACGAGGAGACGTCCGCCTCTGCCGCGGTCGGATCGGCATACAACGCGGGCGTGCGGCCGATCGCGCTATACTGGGTGTGATCGAGCACCCGGCCGTCGGCCGTGTGAACGTTTCCATGGTAGTCATAGGCCAGAGGCATAAGGCCCGGGTCGTCCGACAGGTCCTGCAGACTGATGCGCTTGGCCTCTGCGGGCGGAGCGGCCAAGATGGCCAATCCGAGCGCAAGGGGCCAAGCGGTGCATGCCGCTCTTGTCCTCATTCTGAGTCTCCTTGCTGGAAGGTTGGATAGGAACCACTCAACAGCAAAACGGGCACGAGATGGACCCTTGCCCGGAAAAACCAAGG
>CAZVAQ010000104.1:0-8935 GCA_964625145.1 uncultured Candidatus Sumerlaeota bacterium | reverse complement strand
CCCCATGTCATGGCCGGAGGCCGGTTCCAATCCACGGCGTAGGATTCAACACCGACTCGCATCGTCCGGAAGTCCGACAGGACGCGGCTGTACTTGGAGCGCGTCTGCGCGGCGAGGAAATTGGGGACGGCGATGGCTGCCAGGATGGCAATGATGGCCACCACAATGAGCAGCTCGATCAGGGTGAACCCGCGAAGGGTGGTTGGTGCGGCAGCCGGGCGATTCGGCCGGTTCAGGGTCGCCATGTTTCTCTCTCCTCGTGCAGATCTAGCCTTGGGGTCTGGTTCTGAAAAGGGGACTTGTCACCAATTTCGTTCAAGAGGTGCACCCGGCAATAGCCCCAAGCCGGCTCCTTGCGCCGTCGCCAAACCAAACACATCGAGTGGTTCGTTGATCTGAACTATAGCGCGAAGAAGCCTGCCCAACGCAAGCTGATTGTGGAGCCACGGAAAGCAACGACCACCCAAGCCCCAATAGGGTCCAGGTTTCGGAGGTGTGTGCTGACTGCAGCGACATCCTGATCATTTTGGCGATTGGGCCCTTGTGAGGCAACTTATCTCGGGATGCAGTCCGGGGAGCTGATGGCCACCTTCTCTGCCTGTTCCAGTGGAACAAGCTTATTGGGGTGCACGAACAGCGCGGGCCTTTGCAAGCAGGTTTTTCGCTCTCCCCAAGTGTGGAGCGTGGTTAATTTTCGCAAATTGAGAAAAATCAATGGTGCGTAATTGAACCACCCGATGGTTTTTGGGGGGTTTGATGCCCCTCCATGGGGAGCGCAACCGCGTCAGATCGGCTCAGTTCCCCCCCTCCCGAGCCATTAGTCGGGTCTCGCGGAGGCGACATTTCGGGCCGGAAAGGTGTGCCAGCGCAGCCACAGTCCCAACATCCATGCCACCTGCAACAGCGCCAGCGCATGGAAGTGCGACAAAAGCCGACCGACCGATGTCTCCACATGATACCGAATATCCAGCGGTGTCAGCAGATACGCCAACACGTACGCAGGCAGCCAAAGAACCACCACGATCCCCGGCAGCCAGCTCCATCGCCACCGCCTCAGAAACAACCCCGCGCAAAGCCCCACAATCAGCAACGGCCACAAGACGTTCCACGAGCGGACAACGAATAGTTCCTTCACCACGATCCCCACAACGATCGGCAGGCGGTCCATCACCGGACCGAACCCCGATTGCGAGACAAGGTCCGCGAAGCGCTCGTCATAGAAGTTCGGCAGGTGTGTCTTCAGAACCAGCCACGGCAAGGCAACGGCCACTGGAATCACCGCGCATGTAGCCAGGGCGATGATTCTCTCCCGCCACGCGCCATGTCGGCCGGCAATCGCCATGACCGCGTTGCCCATCCCGATCGCCGCCAGGGCGACGATCCCTTCGCTCTTCGTCAGAAGGCATGCGCCGGTCATCAGGCCGCCGAGCAAGTGCCACCGCAGATTCCGCGATCGCCAACCGCGCCCGTGCATCACCACCGCCATGAAGGCAAAGAACGCCATCGGCAGATCGGCCACGCCCGTCAGCAGCGTGATTCCATCGCGCACCGTATAATCCATGCGAAACGCCGCGGCGGCGAGGATCGCCGTGAACAGCATCGCCAGCCATGGCGCGCAGCGCTGGCGAGCCGCACCGTGGAACGCCAGCAGGAACATGGTCATCAGATGCACGAGGAACAGTCGCGCCATGCGTTCGAACACGCCGCCAGCCGCTTGATAAATCCCTAGATAAGCGCCCGGCAACAGCAGCGGATAGTCGCGGTGAAAATGCACGCGATCCTGATGGAGGAAGGAATCCGTGAAGATCGTGCTTTCGTGAAAGAGGATGACGGCCTTGAGATTCCAGATGAACCGCCCGTCCCACGTGAACAGCGGAAAGCGCAATGCCTCCGCATGAAGCATGACAATCCGGCCAAGTACGATGAACGCCAGCAACCACAGGAAGGATTGCGTGTGTGCCGCACCGCTCCGCGACAGGAAGGCAAATCCCCCCAACGGCGCCAAACGCGGAGACCGCCACAATGCCCCGTGCAGCACCAGCGCAACAACGGCCAGCACCGGCAAGTGCCACGGCGAGTACCAACCCATCAGCGCCAGCGAGCCCATCAGCACCATGGCATGCACCGTGAGTCCGACGGCAAAGGCCAGCGGCAGCCACAACTCCGCCGGATGGCGCTCACCGCGCGGCAGCAGCAATCGCGCGACGAACAATCCCACCGCCACGATCATTGCCTCGAACAGGAGCAAACCGGCCAGTGGCATCACGAGCCGTCTCCGATCCGGATGATGCGGTTGGCCGTCTCGTCCATTGAATCAACATACACAACCCATCCAATGGAGTGCTCGCGCACGACGCGGCGCGTTTCAGCATCGATGTCAGCCGCATCTGCTTCGTCTTCGAGCCACCTGGCAAAGCCATCCGGATACGCGGGATCGCCGTCGTGCGACCATGCGCGGACAGCCGCCGCCAGCGTGGCGCGCTGCAACGCCGGAATGGCGTACACCGGTCGCGGGTAGAGCGCATAGTTCACGGGATCGGGCCGGATGTCGCCAACATACAGCACCGCGCCGTCCATGGGAATCACGCGCCGCGCTTCCTCCAGAAAGCTCTCTGGCGGATAGTAAAAATCGCGGTCGGTGAAGGCACGCAGGATCGTCCCGTCGTTTTCGCCCGCGTACGAAATGCGGTCAGCGCGATAGCGCGGCAGGTCGCGCTCGAAGAACGTTTCCTGCTCGAAATGGATGATGATCCCCAAGACAGCAATCAATGCAACCAAGCCAGGAGCGCGCTTCTTCTCGCGAAGCGCCATTCGAAGCATCGGCATGATCGCGCGCGCAAACTGCGCAAAGAGGCACACGACGAACAATGCCGCCACACCATCGCGCAGCGATGAGCCCGCGTGATAGAAGAAGGAATCGTTGCAGGCCAGGGGCCACAGTGCGGCGCTGGCGAGGATGGTCAGGACGTTCAAGACTCGCGGGAACCAACACGGCGCGGCCATCATGGGTTCCCCTCCGCAAGCGCCTGCATCTGCGCTGCCATGATGGAAGCCGTGTGCGGCGGCGCGCCCCACCGGCGCTCCTCCTTGCGAAGCATCGCAAGATGGTCCGCAAGCGCCGATCGCCACGTGCCATCGCCGTCATGCGCATCCAGCCAATCCTCGATGAACTTCCGGGACAGCGGGTTGTCGTTGTCCTCGATGGCCTTGACCGACTGTTCGACTTCGAGATGACCGGACTTGACAGCATCCAGAATCGCCACGGCGGTGCGCGACGAATCCAGGCGCGACACATGCCGCAACACCCGCTCGCGCGTGCGTTTGTCCTCATGGGTTAGAAACGGAATCAGCCGGTCGTCCGCATCCAGCCGGGTTTCATCGCTGATGTGACGAAGAACACGGCCGATCGATTTGGGCGTTCCCGCCTCAAGGTCCTTCTGCATCGCGCGCGCAGACGCATCCGGCAAGGTGGCCACAACAACCATGCCCACGGCCGCCGCAAGCATCAGCCAGCAATGGCAGCGCGACGGACGCGATGAGCCGCAGGTTGGTCGAATGCGCATTCATGCCACCCACTGAAGCAGATTTCCGAACTGCGGCCTACAACGCGCCGGATTCCTTGTCACCCGCCTGTGAATCTCCCCTTCCCAACTCCGAATCAGGAATCCGGCGATAGAGTTCCGAATGCTCGTGCGACCAGATCAACTCGAATTCCGGCATGCGCTGGATATGCTCGCGCTGGGGCGGCCACGCACCATCGACAACGCCGCTGTCATACTGGGTGACCAGCAGATAGTCGAGATCGACCGAGCGCAGGTTGTCGCTGAAGCTGTCCGGATTGGGCAGGTGCCTCTCCCGCGGCAGGCCGAGGCGGTGGAATCCCTTCTCGATGAGCCCCTCTTCGTAGATGACGTGCACTTCCGGCATCGGCAGCCCCCCCTCCCACATCGGGACAGGGATGTGCTGCATGCGCGAGCCGCAGATATACCAGTATTCCCAGACATTCATGGAAAACTCGCCGATGCGGCTGCCATCGGGAAGCTTGTCCAGCGCGTCAATGATGGGCGGAACCGGCTGCGTCCACCAGATGTTGATGATCCGCATGTAGGGCGGCGGCAGGATGCGCTCGCGAATCGCACCGGCGATGCTGCCGCAAAGCAACAGCGCCACGGCACCACCAATCACGACTGGCCGCCCAATGCGCGGCGGCCACGGCAAGCCCCGATATCCAAACACAAGCAGCAGCACCGTGACGATCGCTCCGGTGATCACCGCGGGAACGGTCTGCGTGTTGCCGACCGAGTACGAATTGTCCCTGATCAGGGTCAACGACACCACCACGAGACCCAGGAACAACAGGCCATCGACCACGCAAAAGACCACGCGATGCCTGATCAGCTTCACCGAGTATGAGACGAACCAGCAAAGCGAGATGAATCCAACCAGGAAGAACACGATGAAGTAGCGTTGGCTCACGACCATGAAGTCAGTGAGAAACGATCCCGAAAATGGCATGAACGGATACTGGACAAGTAGCGACGCCCCTGCGATGTACATCCAGATGAGCGGATGCCCAAGCATCGGCCAATCGCGTCGCGTGATTGCATTGCCAACCTGCCGTGCGATAAAGACGGAGCAGACCACAATGCCACAGGCGCCCAGGATGCCGAGCTTCCACGGATAGTTCAACGACTGCATGAGGGCATCCCACCAAACCCACTCTTCCTTCGCGTTCTGCAGGTGATACAACAGTGTCGAATCACCCCAGCTCTTCCAATGGCCGGGACCGTTGAACTTCCACACGCGCGCTGGAAACACCGGATTGCCCGTAACCACCCAATTCCACATGTACCAATACGAACCCGTCACAAAACCGCCAATGGCCATGATGCCGGTAGTCTTCCACAGGCGCGGCACCAGGGGGAGCGGGTGCGAACCGAGCATGTTCATCATCAGAATGCCAAGCCCGCCGAAAAGGCCGGGCAAAGCAAACGTGGACTTTGACCCCATCGCAAAGCCCACCATCGCAGCGCCAAGACACGCGCGTGCCAATGCCTCGCGCGGCTTTGCGCCTTCACGCGGAATCCCCAGAACCATGCCGGCCAGGAACGCCGCCGCCCCCTGAACATCCGTCGGACACAGGGTAAAGAAATGATACCACGCCACTTCGCTGCAGACCAGGTGGACGACAACCGTCATCAGGCCCCACCCCAACGTGTACCGCGGCAAGTGCCGCGTCATTTCAATCAACGTCACCGCTGCCAGCAGCAACCACGGCGCCAGCGACAGCCAAGTCCAGCGCAAGTCACCCGATGGAAGAATCGCATAGTAGGTGATCATGTGCCCGTTGAACGGATAGTACGCGGCGAAGAGCGTTCGTGGATGGTTCAGCGTCCCTGTCCGGAACCATCCCGCGATCGTCGGCCCATGATAGGCGAAGTCATCGGACATGTACTGCGGGCCCGTCATGAAGTTGCTGAAAAAGAACACGCAGAACGCCGCCACGGCCAACCCGGCACCAAGCGCCACCTGCCACCATGGGCCGATGTATTCGCGGTTCCACCCGCCAAATCGCCACGGCACGGCGGGGATCGCATACACCGTAGCCACCGTCGCCACCAACATCAGCACAAAGACCGGCCATAACGTCATCAATGCAAACGGCGCCAGCACCATCAGCACCGCCCAGATCACGAGCGGATAGATGCACAGCGCGGCCAGCAGCCGGTTCCACCACGGAGCCTCGCCAAAGAACCAACCCGAGAGACGGCTGGCCACGATTCCCGGCATGACGCCCATGGCGATCAGCAGGAAAGTCGTCAGGAAGGCGGTCATTGTGTCCCCATGGATGATTGGATCGCCCGGGCGCTCCGGACAAGGGGGTGGGATTCAGCCTGCCACTCGGGGACGGTCAACGGTAATCCCCCCGCCGGTCACAAGCCTGACCCGAACCCCGACTGCATCAATCCATGTCTTCGTCGCGGGAAGCGGTGTCCGGCAATTTGCGATAGATCTCTGAATTCTCGTCGGCCCAGATCAACTCAAACTCCGGCATCGCCTGAACATAAGGACGCTGGATTGGCCAGGTGTCGTCCAGCGCTCCGACCAGGTAACGCGTGATGAACAGGTAGTCCATGTCCACCTGCCGGAGGTTGTCGGCAAAGGTGTCGGGGTTGGGAAGGTAACCCACCCGCCGGATACCCAGGCGGGGGTACCCTTCGTCGATCATCCCCGAGTGATATACCTCGTGCAGCGGGATCATTTCCCCTCCACGATCCCACAGGAGGACGGGTTCATGCTGCAACCTTGAGCCGCACAGGTACCACGACTCCCAGCCATTCATGGAGAACTCGCCGATGCGGCTCCCTGGGGGGAGCTGGTCGATCGCGTCGATCATCGACGGGATGATCTTGGTCCACTCGATCTTGATGACGCTCATGTACGGCGGCGGGAGGATCCGTTCACGGATGGCTCCTGCAAGCGCGACCATGGCAAGCAGAACACCCGCTGCAACCAGTCGGACAGGCCGAAGTGCCAATGCGTCGCGCACCGCACGCAACATGGGAAGCACGAAGATCAGGATCCCCGCCGCTGCTCCGGCGAACTGTGCAGGAACCGACTGGGTGTTGGCCACTCCCCGGCCGGTCGGCGGGAAATTGTCCCAAAGGATGTAGGCGATCACCAGGAATGCCACGGCATTGGCAATCTGTGACCCCAGCGGATGGCGAATCGCGGTGGTGAGACTCGAAAGCCCCCAGCACAGCGCGATTACGCCGACCATGAAGAACGCGATGATGAAGCGGTGGTTGATCCAAAGATCATGGCCGGTGATAGGGTCGAAGGATCCGGAATAGGGCATGAAGGGATATTGGATCACCAGGACCGTGGCGCTGATGAACATCCACAACAACGGATGCCCCAGGGGATTGACGGAACGTCGGCGCGCGGCGCTCCAGACAAGCCATGCGGAGAAACCGATGCAGAACAAAATGCCGAGGAGACTCAGGTAGCCCAGCATGGGAGGCCAGTCGATGGCCTGATCCCAGATCTGCTTGAAGATGCGGTTATCCGGCGCTTCCTTGATATGATAAGTGAGCTTGGTTTCCCCCCACCAACGGTCGTGGCCGGGTCCGTTGAACTTCCAGATTCGGGCGGGAAACATGGGATTGTCTGCATGGATCCAATTCCAAAGGAACCAATAGGAACCCGTGGAGAAGGCCCCCAATCCGATCAGCCCGAAAGATGTCCACAGACGCTTGATAAAAGGAAGGGGACTCGGGCCAAACAATGACATGAACAGAAGGCCGAACCCACCAACAACGCTTGCGGAGGCAAAGGACGCCTTGGTCCCCATCGCGAAACCGATCATCATGGCACCGAGTGTGACGCGGGCGAGGGCTTCGCGCCGTGGGGCGCCTTCTCGCGGAATCGAGACGATGAACGCGGTCAGAAAGGCCACGGCCCCGGAGACATCCGCCGGGGTCAGCGTGAAGAAGTGATGCCAGCTCACCGGGCCGTTGATCAGAAGGAACGCGACCGAGAGCAACCCCCAGGAGAGCGTGTAGCGGGGAAGGCACCGGGTCAGGGCCAGAAGGGATGCGCTCCCCAGGAGGAGCCAAATGCCTGTGGCCACCCACGTCCACCTCAAGTCACCAGTCGGAAGGATCGTGTAGAGTGTGATCACATGGGAATTCAGTGGGTAGTACGACGCAAAGAGCACGCGCGGATGGTTCAGGGTACCCGTGCGATACCATCCGGCAATCGCGGGGCCGTGGTAGGCGTAGTCGTCGGACATGTACGACGTGCCCGTGACATAATTGCCCAGAAGATAAACGCAGAATGCTGCGATTGCCAACCCTCCGGCCACGGCGACCTGCCAGCGGGGCTTGATGCTTTCGGCTTCGGTTGCATCGTATCGCCACGGCACCCGGGGAATGGCGAGAGAGGCGCCCGCCAGAACAAGCATGAACGCCAGAACAGGCCACAACTTGAGCAACGCGAACGGTGCCAGCACCATCGCCGATCCAAAAATCAGCAGCGGCAACAGGCACGCCGCCGCAAGGCCGCGCCGCCACCATTCGGCTTCGCCGAAGAAAAAGCCGGACAGTCGGATGGCCACAAAAGCCGGAAGCCCGAGCAGGACCATCAGCAAGAGCGTTGTAAGAAGCGACGTCATGAAATACCTGCTCGAGGTTTGCCTGCAAGAGGCCAAATGATGCGGGGCGCCATGATGGTCGGGACGGGCACCCGGGCAACGGGAAAGGGCTCGCCACATGGCCTGGGATCGGGCAGGACGACGCCAGAGTGCCACCATCATCCAGCTCCGGCCTCGGAGCCCTCCGCAAGGTAGCCATGAGTGCTCCGACATCAATCCGACTTCTGACACCTAGAGATGCTGACGCCCTCATCCGCCTTCGGGCCGAGGCCCTGGCCAATGATCCGCTCTCCTTCGCCGCCTCGCCGGAGGACGACCGGGCTCACTCTGCCGACATTGTGCGCGCCTCGCTGGCCGACGTGGACGAGCAGGCAATCTTCGGCGGCTTTCAGGATGGCACCCTGCAGGGCATGGTCGGCCTCTACCGCGACCCAAAGCTCAAGCGCCGTCACATCGCCCACATCTGGGGTGTGTACGTCTCCCCCAACGCCCGCGGGATCGGCCTCGGCCGGGCCATGATGCTGGCTGCCATCGCCCGCGCCCGCCAATGGCAGGGCATCGAGCAGATCCAGCTCAGCGCCTCGACCCACGAACCGGGCCCCGTCCGCCTCTACGAATCCGTGGGCTTCAAGACCTGGGGCATCGAGAAACAGGCATTGTTGAACAATGGTCGATATGGTGACGAAGCGCACATGGTGTTGAAACTGCGACGTTGAATCGAAAACCCTTCCTCACCACGCAATGGCGCCACCTGCTCATGGTGAACTATGCCATCGACCC
>CAZVAQ010000103.1:0-12143 GCA_964625145.1 uncultured Candidatus Sumerlaeota bacterium | reverse complement strand
TGTCGGGCTTGAGGTATTCGGGACAACACTCGGCCGTGTACTCGCCCTTCAGGTACACGCGCCAGAAATAGTTGTCGTGGATGGGCAGCTTGGCAAAGACGCTCTCGAGGCAATCCTCGATGAACTCGGCGATGCCGCCGCCGTAATGCTTCTCGACCTGCTCGCGCTGTTGGCGCGGCACGCCGAGGAGCGACATGGTGGTGTCGCGGCCGAGGAGCATCTTGAGGAGCTTGCCGCGCAGGAACGGGCGCAGTGAGCGGTCGTAGATCTCGCGCTGTTCCTCGACGGACTTGGCCTCCAGCAGCAGGTCGATCTCCTGGCGCAGGCCCTTCTTGCGGTTGATGTACGTGTTCATCAGCCGCGCGACCAGGCCGGATGTGCCCTCGAAGTAGAAGCTGTTCCGCCAACCGCGTCCGTTGAAGTAGCGCTGGTGGCGGTCCCAGTAATGGCGCGAGCGGGGCGTCAGATGCCGGCGCAGGCGCGCGGTGTAGATCTCGTGGAAGTTCTTGTGCCTGCCGCGGCCGAAGATCTGGAAGAAGTCCTCAAAGTCCAGCTCGCGGATGGCGGCCTGCTTCAGTTGCAGCAACGCGTTCTGGCGCGGGTTCATGTCCACGCAGAAGATGTGGCGGGGCTGCACGAGGGCATAGTCCAGCGCGTTGCAGCCGGCGGAGGTGATCATCACGATGGTGTCGCGCGGGCCCAGGTCCAGGGCGACGCGGTCCAGCCGCGGGTCCTCCCAGCAGGTGTTGTACACAAGATTGCTGCCGTGGACGAGTTTGAACCACGCGGCGTGGTAGCGTTCCAACAGGCGAAGACCCATCAGTGTGCGACACCTTTCGGTTGGGGGGCGGGGGCTACGGCCACCCGGAGAGTGACAGCCCGTGAAGGGACGGTTCGGATAGGGGCGGGGGCCGGGATGGCGCAAGAGGGGATTGGGGTTTGACTGGGGCACTGGGCAGAGTGGAGCATTGCGGCAGTGCTGCTGTGGGCAATCCGTCCACCGCGTCCTCATTTGTCCACTTCGTCCACTTGTTCACCTTCTCATGTCCGCCATACTCTCGCTCGCACCCGACCTGATGATCCGCTCGAAGATCGATGTGGCGGCGCGGCATTATGGGGTTGGTGTGCGCCATGTGGCCTCGGAGGCCGATTTCCGGGCTGCGCTGGGGGATGGCGAACTGCCCATGCTGGTGCTGGTGGATCTGGATCTGCCGGGTGTGGAGACGGTGGAGTTGGTTCGCCAGGCGAAGGAAGCCGGGGCGGCGCGCCTGGTGGGGTTCTGCAGTCATGTGATGACGGATCTGATCCGGGCCTCGCGGGCGGCCGGGGCACATTCGGTCATGCCGAACTCGACCTTCGTGGCGGCGATTCCGGGCCTTGTGGCGGAGGTGGCGCAGAAGCTCGACCCGGCCGCGGGCATCAGCGGCTAACCACGCAGGTCACTGTCCTTTTTTGCTTCCGATGGCCGCTTTGTCGGCCCCTTTCTCCTTGCGGGTCCGATGATCGCGGGTTCAGGTATGGCCTTGAAACCATGCCCGACGTCGGCGGGGACTGTCCTCTTGGTCACCACCGGTTTGCCGACGTCACTCGCGGGCAGAAGGACCGGTGTCAGCCGTGAACAGCAATCTTGCCTGGTTCGTTGTGTTGCTCAACCTGGCGGCCGTCGCCGCTGGCTTGACGTATGTTGCCTTGAAACCCGCCGAGGTGAAGGCGGTCATGGCGGTCATGTCGGACGATGGCGAGCGGGCCAAAGAGAACAGAATTGTGACGCCGCCCGCCCGGGAGAGGGGCACGCAGGAAAGGGCAACGCGCACGACCGCCCCTCCGCGCGAAGTGGCCGTCAACGATGCCAAGCCGGCTGATGCGCCTCCGCCGCGTGTGCAGGACGCTCCGCCGCCGCGCGTTCCTACCGATGACGATGCCACATCGCTGAAGGCAACCACAGAGGCGGTGTATGTGGGACCGTCCACTTCGCCCGTCCGTGGGGAACAACCGCCACCCTTCCTCTATCCGTTCCGCCCGGTGCGGCGGACTTTTCCCGAGGAGGGAATGGTGGAGGTGGAGTTCCTCGTGGGTAACTACAGCGGGCGTATCTGGAGCCCGGCAGAGGTCGTGCTGAAGTCGCCGGGTTATCCGCAGTCCCACGTATTCCGGGTGGACAACTGGCGGATGGACGAAATCGCCTTGCTGAAATACCGCTTCCCGCGGGCCGAGCTGGAGCGCCGCATGGAGTTGCTGCGCATCGTCGAGGTGCGTGGAACCGAGCGCCAATCCGCCCGCACCGAGCAACTGGCAATGGACCGCCAAGCCATAATGCAGAATTTCACGCAGCAGGTGGGCGCGGACCAAGGGTTGATGCGCCTGATCGCCGGAGCCATGGGCGCGCCGGTGACCAGCGCCACGAATGGAGCTGGGCAGACTCGTGCGACTGCTCCGGGTAGTGACAAGCTGGAGGTGTTCCTCCCGGCGGCGCCAAGCGTGCTGGAAGCAGGACCGGCGGAGTTTGAATTGACAGATGATTCCCGGCGGGAAATCGCCGCGAAGTGGGATCAGGTGCGCAGCGCAGCGCAGACGATCGTCGCGAGCGCCGACCGCATCGCGATCCTGGTTGGGACGGACGGGTACGAGGCCGCCATGGCGGGCGAGGGGAAGGAGGCCACCATGGCGATCATGGACGCCCGGAAGACCTATGACGAGATGGGATTAGACCTTGCCCTCGCAGTGGGCCGGTCGAACGATCCGGCGGTGAAGCCGATCCAAAGCTCCCTCGACGCGATGTCGCGCGAGATTGTGAATGTGACAACAGCCCTTCAGGAGCAGTTGCAGACATTGGATAGGACTTTCAGTTTGGGTGTGTGAGGCCTGTTGTTCCGGCCGGCGGGGCGGAGAAGGCAAAAGGATTGACAATCGAAGGACCAAGTCAGGTCTAATCAATGCCCGGCGATGAAGGCCGGACGACTGAAAACCGGGGGATCGCAGCCATGAAGTTTGCACGCTTTGGACAGCTGATTCCGATGGCCGCGGCCGTTGGCCTCTTGGCGGCGCTGAGCACACCCGAGGTCGCCGCACAAGGCGGCTTTGCCACGGGTTTTGCCGACCCCGCTGCGATGAACGAGTTGAACCAAATGGGCGGTGCCACCCCCGGCACCTTTGGCATTGATCGGGCCCGGGCAGTTGCCCAAGGCGATCCTTTCGGCGCTCAAGCGGGCGACCCCTTTGGGTCGCAGGGCGGATTCGCCGGCGATCCGGCCTTTGGTGATCCATTCGCCGCTGGTGGTCAGCCCGGCTTTGCCGATGGTGGCTTTGGCCCCGGTGGCTTTGACCCGGGTGGATTTGGCCCCGCCGGTCCCGGATTTGGGCCCCAACAGCCCCAGGCGTACCGTCCGCCCCCGACCGTCACTGCCTACTATGGCGAGCGCATCATCTGCCCGCTGACGGGCCAGTTGCTGCAGGATGCCGTGGAGGTGTCCGTTCTGGCCGATCAGGTCCAACAGAACTACTTTGATGACGGCACCCAAGGTGGGGATTTCCTTGAAGGCGACGGCATCTGGAGCAATGTCACCGTGCGCAACGACTTGATCGCGCCGGAGGCGGCCTTGGTGAAGACCCGCATGGTGCGGGCATTGGAGATCTCCGAGTCCCTCGCGCCGGAGCAGTTCTTCTTTGAGATTCGGGTGGCCAGCACCGATGCGCTGTCGAACCTGCCCCAGGTGATCGATCTGGAGGCGCAGCGCGATGAGAAGTTGATGGATTGGGCGCCACAGTTCCTCAACCGGTTCCGCATCAATCCGGATGATCCGGATCCGATGAACTGGGAATTCCGGGAGGCGTATGTCCCTCCGCCGCCTGCCCTGCCTGAGACGCCACTTCCTCCGAATTTCCGCCCGCCCGTTTCCGGGCCTTTCACGGCGGCCGAGTTCGAGCAGTACCGGCAGTCGCTTACTGGCGGCAGTAGCGGCGGCGGACGGTCCAGTGGTGGTAGCGGTGGCGGCAGCGCCAGCAGCGGTGGGGATGCAGCAGGTGGTCGCCCCTGATCAGGGAGCGAACCTTCAGCCGCCCACCGGGTGCGCAGCCGATGCCTGACCAGTTTTCCACACCTGGAAAGTCGACCGCATGAAGAACCAGATAGGAACCGCCGAAAACGTCTCACTCGTCCAGAGTGTGCTGGAGAAGTGGGTGACGTTGAAGTCGTACCTGATGAAGGGCTTTGAAGAAGGCGAAATCCCCATCGATGACGAGTCGCACTTCCTCGAGATCAAGAGTGACGTGACTCGCAGCATTCGCGCGTTGAGCGAACGCCTGGGGGAGACGAAGCTGGACTATGGCGACAAGATCGTGCGCGACCTGCTGGGCAAGTGCGTCTCGGTCAACCACGTCCAGGGCCTGCCGATGGCCGACAAGCGCCAGTTGCTGAAGGACTGGCACAAGGCCTTCATCATGATGAGCCACACGTCGGGAGCGCTGGCCTTCTTGGCCGAGGGATACACCCCCAAGGCCCCGAAGAAGGCTGGCGTGAAGAAGTCCGCCGACGGCGGCGGAGCGAGGAAATATGCCATCGGCGTCGTGATCGTGGCCTTGCTAGGCGCGGGAGTGTGGTACTACCTGACGCAGATGTAAGCTTGGGGCCGGTTGGCATTCGGGGGCGTTGCTTTGGCAGGATTGAAGTTGGGGGTGTTTTTGGGGGTGGTCGCTGTGTGCAGTTCTTCGTTGCCCCGTCTTTCCCATGTCGGGGGGAATGCCGTGGTTGCAGATTAGAAACCCGATTCATTTCTGGAGCCTTGGGCTCCTGATCATTTGGCCGGAGGCTTGATCGGATGCGCCACCCATTTACCGCCGCGCGCCTGCTTACGCTGATGCTCCTTGTCGTCGTGGCCTTCACGGGCTGCGGCAAGGACAAGGCTGCTGAAACGCGCCTGACCAAGGCCCAGAGTTCCTACGAGACGCTGCAGCGTCTGGATGGAGCCAAGCATGACTCCGCTGGGATGCAGCGCCTTCAGAACCTGATCGACCAGGGCAACCAGCAACGGGCAGCCGGAAACGCGGAACAGGCCCTCACTCTGGCCAAGGAAGCCGTGGCGCTGGTTGATGAACTGGAGCCGCGGGTACGCTCGGCCCAAAGCCGCGCACTCTTCCAGCGCGCCCAGGATGACGTGCAGGTCGCCGAGACGAACAACCTGCGCTCGGACAGCGAGCGCTGGAGTCGCATCCAGCAACTGATGCAGAACCTGAACGACGCCCGCTCCAATAACAAGGAAGCGGATGTCATTCGCATCGCCGATGAGGTTCGTGCCGAGGTTGACGCCGGTGTCGCGCAGGTTCGCAACCGCGCCGATTCGGCCAAGATCGAAGCCCGGGACATGCTCGACCAGCTTCGCGCTCAGGGCGGCACCATCTGGGACCAGCCGAGCGTGACGCGCACCGAGAGCGAGCTGCGCAATGCCGACCAGATCTACGAAGTTGAGAAGAACTACGAGCGCGCCGAGCAGAGTTACAAGGCTGCGCAGGACCTGGCCCGCACGGGTATCCGCAACACGCAGGAAGCCAAGAGTCGCCGCGCCATCGAGGACATCGAGAACAGCCTCGCCATCTCGCTGGACGAAGGCGCCCGCGAGCTGACCGCCGACGAGTACAACCGCGTGTCGGATGTGCTTCGCCAGATGAACGACGACTTTGACAACGGCCGGTTCGAGTCCGTGTTGGCTTCCGCCAACCAATGGGTGCCCCGCGCCGAGACGCTGGTGGAGGACACCAAGCGCGCGGCCAGCGCCAAGCGCATCGCGGAGATCCGCACGGCCATCGAGGATTTCCAGACGGGTCAGGTTGAGACGTACCTCCCTGGTCGCCTGGCCCGCATCGAGGAACTGCACGAGAACGCGCGAATCGCCGTTCAGCCCGATACCGTCGAGGCATTCGACCAGGTTCGTGAGATTTATCGCCAGGCCAGCAACGAGATCAACCGTCTCGAGGGCGATTTCCGCGAGTTGGCCAACGCGGCCATCCGTCGCGCGGAGACGCGCCTGAACGCGGCCACCACGGTTTACAACGAAGTGGAGACCATCTTCGCCCCGCGCAACAGCTCGACCGGCTTCGGCAAGCAGTCCGAGCGGACGGCCGAACCCACCGACGACGCGCGCGAAGCAGCCCGCATCGAGCTTGGCGCGGACCTGCGCCAGACGGCCGATGAGATCCAGCGCGCGCGTCAGGCGGTCGAGAGTGGCGAATACAGCCGTGCGATCATCGCCGCCCGCGAGCAAGAGCAGCGCGCGGACGACATCCTGGCCCGCACCTACCGCGTCATCGCCAACAATGCCGTGATCCAGCTTGCCGGTCTCATCAGCGCCTACGAGCGCGACGGCGCCGCGATCTACTCGCCGGCGGAATACCAGCGCGCCAACGATGGCCTTCAGGCCGTTCGCGATGCGATTGCCGCGGGCGATTACCCCCGCGCCGTGGATCTGGCTGGCAACACCCGCGCGGACATTGATCTCATGGGCCAGGCGGTGGCTTCCAAGGCGGTCGAGGACATTCGCCAGGCGCGCTCCATCTACACGGATATTCTGGGCAGCGGGTTCGACTCCCCCGAAGCACAGGCTCGCCTGCGTGAAGCCGACCAATACATCCTGCAGGCCGAGCAGGACTTGCAGGCCAATCGCCTGAAGGTTGCCATCGAAGGTGCCGAGCGCGGGCTGCGTGTTGCGCGCCAGGCTCAGGCCGTCGGGCAGAAGGCCATCGCCGAGCAGGTGCTTGGTCAGGTGACAGTGCAGCTTGACCGTGCCACGGAAGCTGGCGCGGCGAGCTATTCCGGCGATCACCTGCAGCGCGCCCGCGCTCTGGATGCCCGTGCCCGCGAGTATTACGAGGCCGGTTCCTATGCGGAGGCCGGCAGCCTTGCCGTCCAGGCGCTCGATCAGGCCGAGGGAGCCCTCTACTACAAGATCTTCAATGCCGAGAGCGCCATCGCCGATGCGCAGTCGCTCGGTGCGTGGGACACCGGCGCGCGCCAGCTGAGCCAGGCGATCGTCGATGCCCGCGAGGCTCGCCTGCAGCTCGAGCAGGGCAATTACACCCGCTCGGCACAGCTTGCCGACAGCGCCAACGCCCGCGCCAGCAAGCTGGTCGACAGCACCAAGCGTACGAATTACAGCGAAGCCCGTAGCGCCATCCTCGACAACATGCGTCGGGGCCGCAATGATGGCCTGACCTACTTCCAGTCGGAAGACGCCATCGGCGTTCGCCGCCAGATTGCCGAGCTGGACAACAACTATGATCCGGCCGATTACGAGCGGATCATGGCGGACCTGACGACGGCGGAAGCCCGTCTTCGCGTGGCGCTGGAGACCACCGATGAGACAGTCGGCGCCGTGTTGGAGCAGCAGAATGAGCGGCTGAATCGCCTCGTGGAAAATGGCGCTGGCAGCCTGAACCCGCATGTGGTGCGCGACGCGCGCGAGTACCTGAAGTTCGCACGCATTGATTATGATGCCGGCAAGTTCTCCCAGGCCCGCCGCCAGCTCGACAAGGGCTACGCGACCATCAACCAGATCGAGTACTCCATGGCCCTTGAGGCCTATGGTGACGAGGTGACGGCGATGTTCCGCCGCGTGGCCGAGGCCCAGCGCAAGTTCCAGTACCAACTGAGCCTGAGCCCGCAGGTCGTGAAGAACCTGGCCTTTGGCACCCACGCCCGCACGTCTTCGATCCAGATTCCAGGTCCGCTGAATGCGCAGACCTATCGCAACGAGATCGACCGGATCTATTCGGAGTTCCTGGCCCTGAGTGTCCCTGCCAACTTCGATCACATCCATGGCCAAGTGCACCAGGTGTTTGATGACCTGCGCGTTTCGGCGATCGCGTTCGACCGCTTTGTGATCCTGGATTCCGCTCCGATCGAGGAGGGCGAGGCGCTGATCGACGAGGCCTATGCGCGACTCAACCGGGCGAACCGCCGGATGGCCGAGTTGAACAAGGTGATCTCGCGTGAGAAGTTCGACGTCCGGCTGACGGCCTCGGAGTCTCACACGTTCTGAGCAACACCAGACTGTTGGCGGACAGGGCGCGTGAGCGCCCTGCGCCGTCATCTCTCAACAGGATGGAACGGTTTCGCGCATGAACTTCACAAGCATCCTCAGCAACCCCGTGTGGGTGGTCGCCGGACTCTCCTATTTGGGGATCATCGTGCTGGCGGTCTATGTGCTGTACGAACTGAAGGCATTCAAGAAGAAGTAATCCCCGAAGGAATCCTTTCCACATGGCCCGCAAGCCTGATCCCACGCGCCCCGCGAACCGTGTCCGCGTGATGCGCGAGTACCTCGCCCTGTGGCAGCAGTACTTCTCCTTTTTCGCGGAGGACCTGCGTGAGCACAACATCACCGAGGCTGAAGAGCAGGAGTTCGCCGAGGTGTTGAGTCGCCTGTCCTTTGAGCACTTCAAGTTCCAGGAGCTGAGCAAGCCGCACTTCACGGGCGCGGCGAAGATCCTGGAGGTGCTTCAGGAGACGGTGAGCTTGGAGACTATCAAGGCTCTCCCCGATGCCACCTTTGGGAAGATCCAGATCGAGTGGCACACCCTGTTCATCTCCATGTACAAGGCGCTGGGGAAGATGACCAGCGAGCTGAAGCCGAAGGATCAGGAAGAGCTGAAGCAGTTGACTGCGGCGGGTTGATGCGGTTCGGCGGCCATGATGGCCGTCTTGCGGCGCGTCTTTTCCCTTCCCCACCCCGGCCGCGCTGTCCAATGGTCCGCCGCCGTGGCGCCCTGATCAGGGCAAGCGCCTGGCCCGGAGATTTCACAACATGGCAAAGACCCAGAAAAGCAGCCTCGTCGCGGTGATTTTGGCCGCGGGGATGGGAACTCGCATGAATTCCCAGTTGCCCAAGGTGCTGCACTCCATCTGCGGCACGGCGATGATCGACCATGTCCTAGCCGCGGTCGAGCCCTTGAAGCCTGACGCCATTTATGTTATCACCGGCCATCTGAATGACAAGGTCAAGGCGCACATCGGCCCGCGTGCCCAGTGCATCCTGCAGAAGTCCCGTTTGGGCACCGCCCACGCGGTTCGCATGGTGAAGAAGCAGCTCTCCCAGATCGAGGGCGATGTGCTGATCCTGAGTGGCGACGCGCCGCTGATCAAGACCGAGAGCCTGCTGGAGTTGGTCGAGCGCCGTCGCAGCCACCACACGGCCTGCGCGGTTCTCACCACAACGCTGGAGAACCCCTTCGGTTATGGGCGCGTCGTTCGCAACCGCAACGGGACTCTGCGCAAGATCGTCGAGGAGAAGGACACCAACACCTACGAAGAGAAGATCAACGAGGTGAACACGGGCACGTATTGCTTCAACGCCCGTGATCTGGTGTGGGCGTTGGGCAAGGTCACCAACGAGAACGCGCAGCGCGAGTATTACCTGACCGACACGGTCGAGATCCTCAACGACGCCGGCCACGAGGTGGAGGCGGAAGTTGCTCCGGATCCGACGGAGGTCATCGGCGTCAACAGCCGCCGGGATCTGGCACAGGCGGAGCGCTATTTGCGCCAGCGGATCCTGAATGCCATCATGGACAGTGGCGTCACGGTGATCGATCCTTCGTCGACCTACATCGACAACACGGTGCAGATCGGGATCGATACGACGATCCATCCCTTCACGATCATTCGCGGCAACACAGTGATCGGAGAGGGTTGCGAAATCGGACCGAACGTGACGCTGGACAACTCGCGGCTGGGCAGCCGCGTGCGGATTCGTTATTCGTCGGTGGAGCAGGCGCGCATCGATGATGAAGTGACCATTGGTCCCTATGCCGTCGTGCGGCCGG
Organism: uncultured Candidatus Sumerlaeota bacterium; assembly: GCA_964625145.1. GTDB lineage: Bacteria > Sumerlaeota > Sumerlaeia > SLMS01 > JAHLLQ01 > CAYTRP01. Next base: position 2,333 of record CAZVAQ010000103.1, on the reverse strand, counting down.
AGAGCATTGTCCGCAGTGGCGCGCGTCTGGGGTCGTTCGTCGAGATTGCGCGCACGGATGTGGGCGAGAGGAGCCAGATCCCGCACTTGTCCTATGCGGGCGATGCGCACGTGGGCTCGTCCAGCTACTTGGGGGCGGGCACGCTGACGTGCAACTATGATGGCGTGACGCGCCACCGCACCGAGGTGGGCAACGATGTCTTCATCGGCGTGAACAGCACGCTGGTGGCGCCGGTGCGCGTACCAGATGGCGTGCGCGCGCCGCGCCAATCGATGATCACCTCCGATCCGCCCCGCGAAAATGGCGAGGCACCCGCTGTTTCGGCGAAGAAGCCGCGCAGGACTACCGCCCGTCGCAAGACGACGGGTCGTCGCAAGACAGGGCGCTGACCTTGCCCGTTCAAACCCACTCGCCATTGAGGGATATTCGAATGATTGACGTATCGGCGCCCCCTCTCGTGATCCCCGGCTCCGCTTCGCGCGATCTGACCCGACGCATCTGCGAATCATTGGGCGTGGATACCGGGCACTTGACGAGCAAGCGGTTCTCCGACGGCGAGACCTTCGTCAAGATCGAGGACAATGTCCGCGGCCGCGACGTGTATGTGGTGCAGGCAACCCAGCAGCCCACGAACGAGAACCTGATGGAGCTGCTGCTGACGCTGGATGCCCTGCGGCGGGCGAGCGCGGACCGCGTCACCGCCGTCATCCCCTACTTCGGCTATGCGCGCCAAGATCGGAAAGACCAAGGCCGCGTGGCGCTGTCGGCCAAGCTGGTGGCCAACCTGATCACCACCGCCGGGGCGCACCGGGTGCTGGCCGTGGACCTGCACGCGGGCCAGCTTCAGGGCTTCTTCGACATCCCCGTGGACCACCTGGTGGCCGGGCCAGTCCTGGTGAAGTACATCCGGGAGAATTGCCTGAAGGACGCCGTGGTCGTCTCTCCGGACGTGGGCAACGTGAAGCTGGGGCGCGATTATGCGACGAAACTGGGGGTGCCGCTGACGATTATCGACAAGCGGCGCAGCCAGCCCAACGTCTCGGAGGTCATGGCAATCATCGGGGCGGAGCTGGTGGAGGGGCGCACAGCGCTGATTTTCGACGATATGATTGACACGGCGGGGACCGTTTGTAATGCAGCCCACGCGCTGATGGAGCATGGGGCGAGCGAGGTTTTCGCTTTTGCTACGCATGCGGTCCTCAGCGGGCCCGCCATCGACCGCATCGAGGCCTCGCCTTTGAAGAAGGTTGTGGCGACCAACACGATCTCCCACGAGCCGGGGGCGCTCTCCGACAAGATTGAAATCCTCGACGTCGCTCCCCTGATAGCCAAGGCGATTGACCGCATTCATCGCCACAGCTCGGTTTCGTCGATCTTCAAGGAACAGGACTGACCAGCCACACCGGGCGGGGGATCAACCCCGCAAGGATCACCCCCGACCCCGCCGCCAACCGGCGTACCATCCTGGAGGAGCCGTTTCGATGTCCAAGAATATCAAGACCCTGAAGGCACTGCCGCGCGAAGAGCGGGGCAAGGAACAGATCAAGAAGCTGCGCGATCGCGGCCTCATCCCCGCCGTCGTCTATGGCGCGGGCAAGGATGCCGTCGCGGTTTCCATCAACGAGCACGAGTTCAAGGTCCTCACGGTCCACAACCTCGGCGACGTTGTCCTGCTGGACCTGCAGATTGGTGACGGCCCCGCCGAGAAGGTTTTCATCCGCGAAGTCCAGAAGGAGCCAGTTACCGACCTGCCGATCCACATCGACCTGTACCGCGTGGACGTCACCGCTCCGGTGACGATGGCTGTGCGCATCAACGAAGTCGGCGGCACGCCGGAGGGCGTTCGCCTCGGTGGCGTCGTGGAGCGCCTGCGTTACATGGTGAATGTGAAGGCTGTGCCGGAGAAGGTGCCTGCGCACATCGATGCGGACCTCTCCGGGCTGGGCCTCAACCAGGTCTTCAGCGTTGCCCAACTTCCCGCCATCGACGGTGTCGAGTATGTCGACGCTCCGGCGACTGCGCTGTTTGGCTGCAAGGCCAAGGGCAAGGGCAAGGCTGGTGCGGGCGACAAGGAAGAGGGCGCGCCTGCGGCTGCAGCGGCTCCTGCCGCGGCCAAGCCCGCTGCTGCCAAGCCCGCTGGCGCCAAGGCCTGATCCGCGAACGCATCAACAGACGACCAGAAGATGGGCCGGGACTCCAAGCGTGTCCCGGCCCATTGTTTGTTGAGGCTTCTTTGACCGCGCACGTCAAAGGCATCTTGCGGAATTCTGTAGGCTTTGCGTCATCTATCGCTTCGACAACGCGCAAGATCCACAAATGGTCCCGCAGGGACC
>CAZVAQ010000102.1:6571-12239 GCA_964625145.1 uncultured Candidatus Sumerlaeota bacterium | reverse complement strand
CATGTCCCCAGGGGAACGTGAGGGTGTCCTTGTTGGCACAGTAGTACTCGACATGGCATTGTCCGCACGCGAAGGAGCGCATCTCCTGGCGGGTGGCGAGCTTGTTGGGATCGTAGGGTTCGCTGCGGTTGCCGCGGCGCCACGCCTCGACACTGGGCATGTGCGGAACCGGCTCATCGCTCTCCGCCAGCGCCGCGATGCCGAGCATGAAGCCCGGACGAGTCACGCGCACGGCCATCGTCTTCGGATCGTGGCAATCAATGCAGCTCACCGGATGCGCTTCGCTGATGGCGAAGTCATCAAGATGCGCCTCAAGCTCCTTCGCATCCAGCGCGCCGAACTTCTGGGGCTGCGGCGTGGGAAAGACCTGGTCAATGCCGCGCGGCGAGCCGTCGGGGACCTGCGTCAACAATGCCAGCGTCTCATGATAGGGAAGCTGGCTCAGTTCCTTGAAGCCACGAATCACCGCCTCCCGGTTGAAATCGGCGGCGAGGACCTCGTCGTCATGCGGCAGGCCCATGGCCTTCAGCCCCGTCTGGCGATACAGCACCGTCGCCGATGCGTGGCAATGCAGGCACGCGCCGGCCTGCGGGCGCTCGGTCACGCGTTGTGTCAGGATCTGGTCGTTCAGCATGTACGCATGGCCACGCGCCTCGCGGTAATCGATGGCGAAGGCATAGCCGGCATACAGGCGACGCAGCCATGGGTTCTTGTCGAGCTTGCTCTCGGGCAGCGCGCTGGAACCGCCGTAGTATTCGTCGCCGGCGGTTTGCTTGTATTGGTCAAAGTGATGCGGCCAGTTCTTGGCCCACAGCGCCGGATCGGTGCTGACCTCGTCCAGCTCCTGGATGCGCAAGTAGGGCGAGCGCGCGTCCTGCTTGTGCTCGAACATGGTGACGAGCACGGCGGTGACGATGAGCGTGGCCACCGTGGTCATTGCAAACAACAGCCCGACCATGAGGAGCAGGCGCTTCGGAGACCTTGGAGTCGCGGGGGAATTCGATTTGGGGCTCACGGGTGAACTCCTTCAGTGTTGTCCGTCCTGTCACATTCTACGGCCGGTGGGCGTGGCCCACGTCGCTGTGGCAATGCACGCAACTCAACATGTCGCCACCCGGCTCAATGGGCAGCATTTGGTGGACAAAATCAGCATGGCAATACAGGCACGCGCTTTGGGCTACGCGGCTGTTGCGCGGCTTGATCTGGATCGGCTCGTGAAACTGGCCGGTGGTGAACGCCAACGAATGGAAGAAGCCGTTGTCGGCCTTCGTGATCCATTTCCCGATGGGGTGATGGACGAGGTGGCAATCGTTGCAGACTGCCACATGGCGATGGCTGGAATTCTGCCAAGTGTCGTAATGCCCCTGCATCACATGGCAATTGGCGCACGCCGCCGGATCGTTGGAAAGGTAGGCCCAACCCTCGCCGTACCCAAACGTAAACGCGCCCATCCCGGCAAGGATCCCCAACACGAGCGCGAACGCGAACGGAATAAAGCCGAGTTGCGCCAGCAGGCCGCCGAGCCAGGCGCCCCTCCCTCCACGGGGCGGAGCGTCGCCCTGTGCATCCGGCGGAAGAGTGGCCCTTTCCTGCTCCATGGCAAGCGGTCCGGGAATGTATTCAATTCCTGTAGCGATTCAGCCATCCCCCGACGCGGGGGGCAAAGACTTTCGACCGTACATGCGTCAGATGTCGTTTCTCCGAATCCCCATCACCGAATGGCTGCGCCAGCCCACCAACGGAGTCAGCCCCACCGTCATGATGACCAATTGGCTGACCACGAACGCCATCATCCAGAACATCGCCGCGTCCATGAAACCGTAGGAGTGCAACCCGATGCCGAGCATGTTGGTGCCGAACCAACTCCACGCGGTGACGATGTTTCCCCCCACGGCCAGGATCATGACGCCGCGGTCGCGTATCATGCCTCCCCAGCGCGCATGCAGTATGATCGCGCAAATGAGGACGACCAGCGCCGCGCCGTTCTCCTTTGGATCCCAACCCCAGAAGCGCCCCCAGGACTGATCCGCCCAAATGCCACCGAGCACCGTCCCCACAAAACTGAGCAGCAGCGCGAAACACACGACGCCATACACCATGCGCGCCAGGGCCTGCGCCCGGTCCCGCGTCAGATACTGCGTGAACACGCCCATCAGAAGGTAAACAATAGCCAGCGCCCCGGCCAGGAAAGTCGCCGAATAACCCAGCGTCACCATGATCACATGCGTCGCCAGCCAAAAGTTGCTGTCCAGCACAGCCTGCATCATCTGCATCGTGTCGCCATCGCTCCCCAGGTTGTGCGCGATGACAAGCGTGGCAAAGCCCACCGACGCGGCGCCAAGAACCGCCACGCCAATGCGATAAATGTGCTCCAGGAAAAGGCCGATCAACACCGCTGCCCAGCCGACAAACACCGCCGACGAATACAGGTTCGTCACCGGCGGACGCTCCTGCAGATAAATGCGGAAGATGATCGCGACCGTATGCACGATGAGCGCCGCAATCATCAGCGCCACCGCCGAGGAGCGCAGGCCCTCCGCAAGGCTCCCCCACCGGCCCGTCGCCAGGTTCGGCCGCATGCGCAGCAGGATCGCCGCGCACACCACCAGGAACGACAACAGGTACACCGCGCTGGCGCTCTTGAAGAATGCCGCGCGGTTAAAGAGCACTTCGTGTCCCGCCTTGCGCATGACCCCCGGCATGTCACGCCACAGCAACGCCTGGTAATTGGCAACCGCGCTGTTGAACGCCGGCGCATCGCCCTCGCTGTACGCCGACATCATCGAGATGAAGTACGCCACCGCCGGATGCATGCGCGTGGCATCGGCCTCCATGTCCGCGGAAACCAGGAAGCCGGAATCCATGAAGGCATCGTGGAACGGCCGCCACTCCTCGTCCTCCGCCATGGGCGGAATGGCATAGGGCGCGACCATGCTGCTGTGCGCCAGGATCGTGTTCACGCGCTCATACAGCGAGACCACCGCGCGCTGAAAGGGGTCGCGTTGCTTCGGCGAAACCTGCATCGCCCGATTCGCTTGCTCGCTGACGACCCCCCAGTGCGGCTCGATCTTCTCCAGCGCGATGCGCCCGCCATCATCCGGCGACAGGTGCATCAGCGCCAGCAAATCCGGATGATCCACGCGCACGATCGGATATTGCCGCACACTATCGGGGTTGGCCATCAGATCGAGCAGAAACTTTGTCGCCGTGACGCGTCCCTCTTCCGTGCGGATGGATTGGCGCCCACCCGCCGCCATCAACACATGACGCGCCTGCGTATCCATCGGCTTGATACGCCCACCCGCCGACACGGGCAAATGTCCGAATCCGGCGATGTCAAACTCACTGCCAGGCAACGGCCGCAACAAACCGGAACAGGCAATCAACAGGCCGAATGACCCAACGGCCCACGGCAACAACACCCGCGCCGGGTGCATCCGTTGAGCCGGGCCACGGGCCACGCGTTCCTTGGCCTCGCGCGTGCTCTGACGCCGCAGGAATCCCCACAGCCCCAACACGAAGTGCAGCGTCATGCCACCACCGACGAGCAGGCACGCAATGTACGGCAGGATCGCGCCGGGATTGCGCACGACCTGAAGCACGGTCCCGGAACCATCGGGCTTGTACGACGCCTGGTAGAACGTCTCCCCTGCGTAGCGCAGCGGATTGTTCATCCAGATCAACACCTCGCGGTCGGTGCCGCGCGTGGGATCCTCGAGACGCACGCGGCTGGAAAAATTGCGCGCCACCTCGGTGCCGACGAACTTGTCGTGGCGAAACTCGATCAGGTGCAGGCGATACGGCTTGTACGTGCGCTTGAACCGCAGCGCGATGCCATAGGTCTTCCCATCGACTTCGACGGCCTGCGCATCAATCAGGTTCGGCGACAGGAGCCACGTGCCAAGCTCCTCCCCGCCGCGATGAAGCGTTGCATACATGGCCGGCACATCCGTCTGCGCGCCATCCACACCGCGCACGCGGGGGATTTCCTGCGCCACCGCCTCGCGGCCGATGCCGCGATTCGCAGGCGTCGGCCCCATGGCGCGCAGCAATTGCGAGTTGGGCATCCAACCGCTTAGGCTGATTGTAAACGGAAGCGCCTCGTACTCGATGGTCGCCCCCTTGTCAACGGATGCGAGCACAATTCCTTCCGGAATCGACACGACGCGATCGACTTCCGCGTCGGATGGATCAATCACCGCAAGCTCAATGGTGCGGATGTCCTCGACAAAGTTCGAGCTGCTCCCCTCGTCGATGCTCATCAGCCCCTCGCGCGCGAAGAAGCCCGTGGCAAACTCACCCAGCAGCAACACGATCAACCCCGCGTGCAGGATCACGATCCCCGCGCGTTTCCACATCATGCGAAACCGCACGGCATGGGCCGCGATCAAGTTCACGATCAGCAGCACGCCAAGCGTCAACCCGCCGGGGAAAGGCACCGCACCGGAAACCCGGCCCAACTGCCTCGGCACGAAAAGTTGCAGATCGATCCACGCAATGGGACTGCGGAAATAGCTGTCCACCGCCTGCCAAATGCCAAGGGACACCTGTGCCAACGTCCCCACAAAGATGAGCACCAACGACAAGGCGAGCAGCGCCACCGTCAGCCGCAGCGAAGCCAACGCGGCGAGAACCCTTCTCCCGATCATACGCCACCTCCCGCACCGAACGAACGCGCGAAGGCGAACACTTCATCCTTCACCGCAGCGGCCGTCGCCGCATCCGTGATCACGCGCACAAACCACGTGCGGCCCTCCGCCACCTCGAACACACCAGCCGCGAGCATGTGCTGCTCCGGCCCCGCCAGGTGCACGGCATAGCCTTCGAACCCGGGATGAGAGAACCGCTCCACCATCTCATCCAGATCCGATTCCACCGCGGGGGGCAAACCCACCTGCCCGCGCCAACGGTTCACATTCGCCAACAGCCCCCCCACATCCCCCGGAAACCGCGACACCGCCACCTCAACCTCGCCGGCGGGCCCGTCAAAGACAAACGTCGTCAGCCGCATCGCCGGCGCATCCCCCACCTCGCGCCACCCCGGCGGCACCGTCCAAATCGGCACGAAATCCACCCGCGGCGCCGTCACGGCCGCAGCAGCCCCGCCACCCACCGGCTCCTCCGCCGCAATCGACTCACTCCCCTTCGGCACGGTGTGGACCTCAATCTCCTCCCGCGAGCACGCGACCAGGAAAAAGGCGCACGAAAGCGCCAAAGCCCCCGCCGCCAGAATTCCAGTAAGACGAACATTTGGAAGCACACGCAGCTCCGATTCAGTGGAACCATCAAATCCCAGACGCTACCCCCGTCCCCCCACGGGACACAAGAGAGATAGGGAGAGGGATATCCGGAAATGGCCACGCAACAACCCGCCCCCTAGAGTGCCTGCTCTGGAGCACTTATTCGATACAAAGCAGGCGCCCTGAAAGTAGGGCAGGCGTTTAGAAAGTAGGGCAGGCGTCTCGCCTGCCAAGTCCCACCAATCACCCACAGCCATCTCCCCGCCCGCAATTGCACGCGATCCTGCCAGCCACATCCAAGACCCATGGCAGGCGTCCAAAAAGTAGGGCAGGCATCTCGCCTGCCAAGTCCCACCAATCACCCACAGCCATCTCCCCGCCCGCAATTGCACGCGAACCTGCCAGCCACATCCAAGACCCATGGCAGG
>CAZVAQ010000102.1:0-6471 GCA_964625145.1 uncultured Candidatus Sumerlaeota bacterium | reverse complement strand
AGGCGTCCAAAAAGTAGGGCAGGCCTCCCGGCCTGCCAAGTCCCACCCAACACCCCATACATCTCCCCGTTACAGCGTCGAGGTCGGGCGCCCTCGCCCGCCAGTCCACCCGCCACCCGCCACTCCCCAACTCGCGGACGAAGGCGTCCGCGCTCCACGACGGACGGGGAAGGCGGCAGATAGGAAGTGGGGGGACTTGGCAGGCAGAGATGCCTGCCCTACCCTCCACCAACGAGGAACTCTCCACGGAAGAGCCTCTTGGGCAGGACACCCAAGCCACATTGAAAAAAGGAACCCGCTGGCGGAGAGGGGGGGATTCGAACCCCCGATACAGGTTACCCCGTATGACGGTTTAGCAAACCGTTGCCTTAAGCCACTCGGCCACCTCTCCGCGGGGAGCACCTGCGGGACGCGAAGGAGACCCGCCAAAGGGCGGCGAGTCAAGGGACTTCCCCCCAAAGCAGTGACCGGCCGGCCACCACGGCGTTGCCAGATACCCTTGCCCCGCACCACAAATAACGGCCAAATTGGCTCCGAAATGGCCGCGAAAGCCGGCCAAAGATCACCAACATCGAAAGGAAGGCCTCCATCATGGCCGATAACGTCAGAATCGAGAAGGACTCGCTGGGCGAGGTGCGCATCCCCGCAGGGGCCTACTGGAGCACCACTACGCAGCGCGCCGTGGAGAGCTACCCCATCAGTGGCCTGCGCCATCATCCGAAGTTCATCGATGCCTATGTGATGCTGAAGCAGGCGGCCGCCGAGGCCAACAAGGCCCGTGGCGCCCTCGACGCCCAGAAGGCCGACGCCATCGTGCAGGCCTGCAAGGAGATCCTCTCCGGCAAGCTGCGCGACCAGTTCCCCGTCGACGTGTTCCAGATGGGCGCAGGCACCAGTTTCCACATGAACGTGAACGAGGTGATCGCCAATCGCGCCAACGAGATCCTCGGCGCGCCGCTGGGGAGCTACACGCACGTCACGGCCAACGACCATGTGAACTTTGGCCAATCGACCAACGACACGTTCCCGACCGCGATGCGCCTGGGCATCCTGCTGATGCTGCGCGATCATCTGCACGAACCGTTGGTGGCGCTGGAGAAGGCACTGTTCGCGAAGGGCGAGGAGTTCGACGGCATCATCAAGAGCGCGCGCACGCACCTGCAGGACGCGGTGCCGATCCGCCTGGGCCAGGAATTCCGCGCGTACGGCGAAGCGATCAAGCGGTGCCATGCGTCGATCCACCAGGCATGGCGATGGGTGCGCGAGTTGGGCATCGGCGGTTCCGCCGCCGGCACGGGCCTGAACACGGCGCCGGGTTATCGCGAGGAAATCCTGGCGCGTCTGAAGAGCATCACGAAGATCGACGACCTGGAGCTGAGCACGAACATGTGCGAGGCCATGCAGAGCCAGCGCCCCATCGCGGAGATCAGCGGCGCGCTGCGCAACCTGGCCATCGAGGTCAGCCGCATCGTGAACGACCTGCGCCTGATGAGCAGCGGTCCGACGACAGGCTTCGCGGAAATCGACCTGCCCGCCATCGCGCCGGGCAGCTCCATCATGCCGGGCAAGGTCAACCCATCCATGCTCGAATGCGCGAACATGGTGTGCTTCGAAGTGATCGGCAACGACACCGCCGTGTCATGGGCCGTCGGCGCCGGGCAGTTGGAGCTGAACGTGATGATGCCGCTGATGCAGCACAAGGTCATCACCTCCATCCACGTGATGGGCTCGCTCGTGCGGCAGTTGACGGACCACTGCGTGGCCGGCATCACGGCAAAGCCCGAACGCTGCAAGCGCTACGCGGAATCGAGCATGGGCCTGGCCACCGCGCTCAACGTCTACATCGGCTACAAGAACGCCGCCGCCGTGGCAAAGGAAGCGCTCCACAGCGAGAAGACAATCATCCAGGTCGTGCGCGAGAAGGGCCTTCTCACCGACGACCAGATCGCCAAGATCATGGACCCGAAAGCCATGACCGAACCCGGCATCCCCGGCAAACACTGACGGGCGAACTCGCCACGGAGACACGGAAAGAGCGAAAGGAAAAAGGATTAAGCAGTCGAGCCGGGGAAGCTGTGTTCATCTTGCTCATCTGTAAACCGCCTTATTCTCCTCCGTGTTCTTCGTGTCTCCGTGGTCAACTTCGCTTTTCCATCCATCGATGCGGTGCACCTTCTTCCAAGTACCCCTCCCCCACAGCCCTGAAACCCAGCCGCCCATAGAATGAAACCGCGTGGGCCTGTGACGACAGGCCCACGCGATTGATCCCCGGAGTTGCTTCCGCATCGGCCAGCAGCGCGTGCAGGATTGCGCTGCCGAGGCCCATGCCACGCAGATCGCTCCGCACGGCCATGCGGCCGATCTTGGCCATGTCGGGATGATCGGGATGCGGCACCCAGCGGCCGGTGGCAATGACTTCGCCCGTTTCCGTGATCGCAACGGCGTGACGCGCGACGGGATCCAGATGATCCGGCTCCACCGCGCGAGAGAATCCCTGCTCGTCGCAGAACACGGCATAGCGCAGAGCCAGCGCGGCGCGACCCTCAGCCGAATCCCAGTTCACCAGTCGAACCGTGTGCGGCGGCGGAGCGCTCATTACTTCTTCGCCTTTGCAGAGGGCTCTTCCTGGCCGAGGCCGAACTTGTCGAGGCGGTAGCGCAGTGTCGCGCGGCTCAAGCCCAGCATCTTCGCCGCTGCGGACTTGTTGTGGCCGCATCGTTCCAACGCCTGCTCGATCAGCTCCCGTTCGTGTGTTTCCAGGTCGAAACCGACTTCCGGAATTCGGAATGGATGCCAGCGCGGAATGGATGCTTCCGCGACGGGCATGTTCAAGCCACCATCCGAATCGCCATTGCCCGGCTTGCGCGGCCCCAGCGACGGCCCATGGCTTTCGTACTCCGCCGTGATGCTGGCCATGGCTTCCAATCCATCCAACGCATCGATGTGCACCAGTTCCGGCAGCAGCACATCCCCCTGCAGCAGGATCATCGCGCGTTCGATGACATTCTGCAGTTCACGCACATTCCCCAGCCAACGATGCGACAACAGGACCTGGTGCGTCTCCGGCGGAATGGAAGGGATCTTCTTCCCCATCTCGCGCGCAAACCGCGCGAGGAAGTACTCCGTCAGCGGCAGGATGTCATCCGGCCTCTCCCGCAACGGCGGAATCACGATGGGAAATACGTTCAGGCGATAGAACAGGTCGTCGCGAAACTTTCCTTCGGCGACGCGTTGGCGCAGGTTCTTGTTCGTGGCTGCGATAAAGCGCACATCGACGGCAACGGTGCGCGTGCCGCCGACGCGTTCGAACTGGCGCGACTCAATCGCGCGCAGGACCTTGGCCTGCAGCGACAAATCCATCTCGCCGATCTCGTCGAGGAACAGCGTCCCGCCATCGGCCATCTCAAAGCGCCCCTTGCGCGCGTCGGTGGCGCCGGTGAACGAGCCGCGCTCATGGCCAAACAACTCGCTCTCCAGCAGGTTCTCCGGGATGGCGGCGCAGTTGAGCGCCACAAACGGCCCACGCGCACGAGGCGACGCCTCGTGAATCGCGCGCGAGACGAGTTCCTTTCCCGTGCCCGATTCGCCGTAGATCATCGCGGTGGTGTTGGTGACGGCGACGGCACGCGCCGATTCCAGAACGCGCAGGAACCGGTGGCTCTCCGCCACCAACGCGTCAAACGCATAGCGACTGCGCAGCTCCGTGCGCAGGACCTTGTTCTCGGAGACCAGCTCGCGCCGCTCCAGTGCGCGCTCGATCGCCAGCTTGATCCGCGCCTCCTCGAATGGCTTCGTGACATAGTCCGTCGCCCCCGCCTGCATCGCGTCCACGGCGGATTCGATGCTGCCGAACGCGGTGATCACGATGATGGGCGTGTCGGGATCGACCGCGCGGACGTTGCGGATCAGATCCATCCCCGACTCGCGCGGCATGCGCAGGTCCGTGATGATCAGATCGGGGCGCTGGGCCTCGTACTTCTCAAAGGCCTCCTTGCCATCAGCAGCCAAATCCATCTCATGGTTGGCATTCGCCAGCAGCATCGACAACAGTCGGCGCATACGTTCTTCGTCTTCGGCAATCAGCAATCGGGCCACGGGTGCTCAGGTCCTCCTTCCTCTACAACAACCGATCCCCCTCCCCGGGACAAGCGCAGAACGGGGGCAACTCGTCTCAAAACGATTGAAGCACAGAGCGCATGGGGAGCACGGAAGAGGCAGGAACCGGCGGTTGCGGATGGATGCACTGCCAATTTCCCCTGTGCACTCTGCGAGCGCTGTCCTTAATTTTGCTTCCGACCCCTTCCGAGAGCCGCACTTGACCCCTCTTTCCCCAGACCGCTTCGTCCGCGCCCTTCCCATCGCGCTGCTCCCTGCCTTGTTTGGGTTGCTGCTCGTGTGCCTGATTCCGATGGAGCGCGCGGCGCTGGCGTTGGGGTATCCGTACCAAATGGATCGGGAGGAGGGGTACATCCTCGGCGACGCGATGGCGATGAATCGCGGCGAATCCATCTACCAGCCCATCATCGAACCGCCATTTATTGTCGGTAACTATGGCCCCGTCTATCCCGCGTTGATGGCGCCGCTGCTGTCGCTGACGGGACCGTCGCTGTTGCCGGGGCGGTTGATCGTCCTGTTGTCGGCGATCGTGATCCTTGCGGCGTTGGCGATGCTGGTCATCCGCGCGCGGCAGTTCATCATGCCGGCAGCCTTGGCTGTTGTGTTGTTTGCCTCATCGTGGGATGTCAGTGAGTGGCTCCCCTTCGTGCGCGTGGACTTCACCGCCATGGCGTTTGGACTGGGCGGCATGGTGGCGCTGGTATGGATGAAGCGCGGCGGTTGGGCGGTGGCGGGGCTGTGCTTCGCGCTGTCGGTACTGACCAAGCAAACAATGCTCGCCGCGCCCATGGCCGCGCTGATCGGCCTGCTGTGGTGCGGGCGTTGGCGCGATGGCATCCTGATGACCGCGGCGGCGCTGGTTCCATGGACTTGCGTGACCGTTGCGTTTCAGATCTCCACCGGCGGCGAATACCTGCGTCACACGGTCGTCTACAACGCCAACGTCTTCCATTGGGGCGACCTGCTCACATGGTTGAAACACCTGATGAAGTTCAACCTGTGGAAGATGTTCGCCGCGGCCGTCGCAATTGTCGTGCTGCTGCTGGCTTATCTGTTTCCGTCCCAGCGGGAGGGCGACAAGCCAACCGAAGCCAGTTCGCGTCTCGCCATACCCATGTGCGTGTCGTACCTGATTCTCTCCGCGATCTCCGCGCTGGGCATTGCCAAGGTCGGTTCCGCACCGAACTATCTGCTCGAACTGCAAGCCGGATTTTCACTGGTGATCGCACTGGCATTGGGCGAGATCCTTGCGGGCCTGCGCCATGCATGGACCACGAAGACAGGGGGCGTCGCCGTTGTTGCCCTCGTCTCGCTTCACTGGATCGCCATCGCTTTGTGGCCGGCGGAGACATTCGAGGACGGCACGAGCATCGCCAAGACAGGCTTCTACAACCGCACGCCCGGCGAGCAGGCCCTCGAACTCGCCACGCGTGTGCGCATGCGCGTCGCCGACGCGCCGGCCGCGCCGGTCCTGTGCGAGGAACCAATCTTCCAGATCCTCGAACGCCGCCCCCTGTGGTTCGAGCCCTTCATCATGACGCAGCTTGCCAAGGAAGGGCACTGGGACGAGACGCCGTTCGTCGAGATGCTGCGCAATGGCCACTTCGCCCTGCTGATCCTGAACCAGGACATCCGCAACGAAGACCAATACTTCCCCGCGTTCACCCCCGCCATGCGAGCGGCGATTCGTGAAGCGTATGATTTTGAACGCGTGATCGGCGGGCGGTACTGGGTGTTTGTGCCGAAAAGGGAAGAGGTCGTGCCGGAGACAGACGGTGTCATCGTCAATGAGTCAATGGACACCCAAAAGCGATGGGACCGGCGGCATTGGGATTTCGCCCCGTTGCCCATGCCAGAAATTGCCGAGAGACACGATCCCGATTGTCGGGTCATAGGGTAGTTGCGCGCTATTTGCAAAACCATGGTCAAACGTCAGGTCCGGACCCGCGGACGCTCACGTAGCCGGCGACGTCGCCGGGCGAAGGATTGTCGGGTGAGCCGGCCGCAGTTGATGTGGAGCGAATGCGAGCTGGCTCCTCATCGACTCGGATCCAGTCGTTCGCGTATCGGATGTAGATCGCGAGGAAAGATGTGCGGAAATCCTGGATGTCATCGGTAGGGCCATGCCTCTCGGAGTTCCTAAAGGCTACCAACAGGAGATAGTCGAATTCGTTGTGTTGATTGCCCCCGAGGATCATCACAGCGGCGACCATCAATAACTTGACCAATTTCATGGCACACTCCCTTCTTCGAGGATGGCGCCTTTTGCCCCCCCCTCGCTCCTGTCAACCACTAATCTATGATTATCTGACGGGTTTTCTGAATCCGCTACTTGGCAAATGCCTCGCGCACCTT
>CAZVAQ010000101.1:0-12357 GCA_964625145.1 uncultured Candidatus Sumerlaeota bacterium | reverse complement strand
TCCTGTGGGGCGGGTCGTCCGGCGGCGGTGGTGGCCGCGGCAATGATAGCGGCTCCAGTGCCGGTGCCGGTGGTGGAGCCATGGGCGTCTACGCGGTGGGCAACATCAACCTGACCGGTGCGACATTGACCTCTCGCGGCGGCGCCGGTGGCGACATGATCTTTGACGGCGTGTCGCGCTGCGGTGGTGGTGGCAGTGGTGGCGCCTTCCTTTTCGTCGGCAACGCGATCAACGTGACCGGCACGACGATTGACGTGCAGGGTGGCCGTGGCGGCGATTCCTATGACGATCAGGGCACCACGCAACCCAAGCGCGCCGGTGGCGGTGGTGGTGGCGGTCGCATTGCATTCCTCTACAAGTCGTCCTTCAATGAATCCGGAGCGAGCTACGTCCTGGACGGTGGCCGCGGCGGCTATGCAGACGGTGGCGGCGAGTTGCGCTTTGGCGAGGATGGCGAGTGGGGCGTTGCCTTCTCCGGCGAGATGAATCCCGCGACACTTTACCCGAACACCGTTGATTCGCGACTCGATCCTCAAAGCATCCCCTCGTTGGGCACGCTGACGGCCACTGGCGGAACTCTCAGCTTCAACACGGACCCCGACGTGCGATCGGTCTCGCTTTCCGGCAATCCGGGTGGAGACTTCTCCCTCGTCGGTGTGCGGGCCTTGTCCGAAACCGGCCAGACGGAGATGACCGCCTTCACGTTCGACAGCATCACGATCGGCTCGGGCGTCACAATCCAGGTGCAGGGCAACCAGCCCCTCGCGCTCCTTAGCCGTTCGGACCTCTCTCTGGCTTCGAACATCGACCTTAGCGGCAGCCCGGGCGAAAACGAAAACAACATGGCTCCCGGTGTTTCC
Source organism: uncultured Candidatus Sumerlaeota bacterium (assembly GCA_964625145.1). GTDB lineage: Bacteria > Sumerlaeota > Sumerlaeia > SLMS01 > JAHLLQ01 > CAYTRP01. The sequence goes on along the minus strand of CAZVAQ010000101.1, from coordinate 11,497 downwards.
GGAGGCTTCTTCGGTGGCCAGCGCGGCCTTCAGTCCACGCCCGCTCTGAACGGCATCGGCGCCGGACTCTATTTGGACTTCCATGCGGGTGGCGGTGGTGCGTTCGGTGGCAACGGCGGTCAGGGTAGCCCCGAAGGTTCGATCCCTGGCGGCGCGGGTGGAAATGCCTATGGCAACAAGTTCCTGACCGAGCTGCTTGGCGGTTCCGGCGGCGGCGGTGGCGGCCGTCCGAATGCTTCCGGGTCCGGCGGCGGCGCGGGTGGCGGTTCGATTCAACTTGCTGCGACCAACACGCTGACCATCGCGCCCGGCACAATCGTGCGCACCAATGGTGGCCAGGGTGGCGACCGGGCCAACTATGGCGTCCTGCGCACGGGTGGTGGCGGTGCCGGCGGCGGGATTCTCCTTTCGGCGAACGAAGTTGTCGTTACCGGTGCAATCCTGGAAGCCAAGGGCGGCAAGGGCGGCGACTCCACGGACATTCCGGGCGTCCCGGGCGACCAGACGCATCCCAAGCGCGGTGGCGGCGGCGGTGGTGGTGGCCGCATTGCGATCTACAGCAATGTTGACGTCGATGCCGAATCCGCCACGTTGAATGTTGCCGGCGGCGCCGGCGGCATCGCCACCCACGAAGGAGCCGACCCCGATCCCGAGAACCCGCGCGAGCGTGCACCGGGCGAGCCCGGGAACGAGGGAACCATCTATCTCTCGACAGCGCCGGTCGAGACTTCGGATCATTGGTCGATCTTCTGACCGGTGTTTCAGGTGAAGCGTGAAATCGGCGGGGGAGCCCCATGGCTCCTCCGCCAACCCCACCAGGAGAAGGACGGATGAACCTGCCCCAAGTGCAATCGGTGTCATTGGTTGACCAAGTTGAGGAGCGGATCCGCCTGGCCATCTGTGAATCGGGGCTCAAGGCTGGAGACTCATTCCTCGGCGAGGTGGAACTTGCCAATCGATTGGGTGTCAGCCGCAACGTCGTGCGCGAGGCCCTCAGCCGGCTGCAGACGCTGGGAGTTCTCAACACACGCAAGCGGCGCGGAACCGTCATCGCCGAGCCGGACATTTTTGCCGGCATGGCCAAGGTGGTGGACCTGCCCGTCTTTGGGGAAACTCCCCAGCGCGAGTTGGTCGAGATCCGCCTGATCATGGAGCTTGGGGTTTCCGAAATCATCATGCTTCACAAATCCGCCGCGGGTTTGCGCAAGCTGGAACGCATCGTCAGCAAGGAAGAGAAGGACCCCGCAAATCAATTGCTGGGGACGCAGTGCGACCTGGAATTCCACAGCACGCTCTTCGAGATGGTCGGCAACGAGACCCTCAAGCGTTTCCAGGCGCTGCTCGTGCGCTTCTTCGAATGGTCGGTCGCCAACATGCAGGTGGTGGTCGACCGCTTCGAGAACCCTGAAGTCGTATCACATCGTGACCTGTTGGAGTTGCTTCGCGCCGAGGACGCGGAGGGATTTCACAATGCCATGAGGGTCCACCTCGCAACCCATCGTGCGGTCCTGGAGAAGGATTTCCAGATCGAGCGGTTGAAGCGGAAGGACGCCATGGAACCTGAACCCGGAGAGGAAGAAGACGAAGTCTCATGAGTCACTTTTCGACAGGGCTGCTGTCCGCGCCCTTCACACCATTCAAGGATGATGGCTCCATTGACGTGGAGCGCATCAGCCAACAGATCGAATTGGCAAACCGCACACTGGACGGGGCCTTTGTTTGTGGCACGACCGGCGAGGGCGTGTCGCTGACCCTGAAGGAGCGCAAGCTTGTCGCCCAGCAATGGCTGGAGAAGCGCGGCGGCCAACTACGCGTCATCGTGCACGTCGGCAATTCGTGCATCGAGGACGCGCGCTCATTGGCCGAGCACGCCGAGAGCCACGGAGCCAACGCAGTGGCCGCCATGGCACCCGCCGCCTTTCGCGCGGAAACGCCCGCCGATCTCGTGCGCTATTGCGCGCTCATCGCCGCGGCTGCTCCCAACACGCCCTTCTACTACTACCACATGCCCAGCCTGAACGGCCTGAAACTGGACATGGTCAAGACCCTGCGATTGTTGAGCGAGACCATCCCCACATTTCGCGGCATCAAGTACACCCACGAGGATCTCATCGAGTTCGCCCTCTGCCTTGAGGAATTCGGCGAACGCTATGACCTGGTCTTCGGCCGCGATGAGCTGCTGCTTCCCGCACTGCTGATCGGTGCACGCGCCGCGGTTGGCAGCACGTACAACTACCTGACCGCGCCCTATCGCTCCATCATCGCTGCCGTGCAGGCCGGCGACATGGTAGCTGCACGCAACAGCTACATGGACGTCCTGCGTTTCATCGATGTCTTGATCCGACATGGCGGCGGCATCGTTGCCGGCAAGGCCATCATGAGTCTGGTCGGCTTGGACCTCGGCCCGTGCAGGCCGCCGCTGCGCACGCTGTCAACTGAGCAGGTCGAAGCCATGCGCCGCGATCTGCAGGCCATTGGATTCTTTGAGATGGTAGAGGCGTCGGCTTCATCGGGAGCCGTTTGACCATGCATCCATTGGCTCCACGTGGTAACTGGGCAACGATTCTCCTGCCCCTTGGACAAGAGGACGAGATCCTGATGGAGGCACTTGCCGACCAGGTCGCGGCTCTTGCCGCGGCAGGAGTCGACGGCGTCTACACCAATGGCACCGCCTCGGAGTTCTACAACCAAACGGAGCAGGAGTTCTCCGCGCTGACAGCGGAGATCCTGCGCCTGTGCCGCAAACATGGTCTGCCCCTGCAGATCGGCGTTTCGCATCCGTTCCCGGTCATGACCCTGCAACGAATTCGCCGCTGGCGGGACGAGAGGCCCGCGGCATTCCAGGTCATCCTGCCCGATTGGTTTCCGCCAAAGATGCCGGAGGTGATTGCGTTCCTCCAACGCATCGCCCAGGAAGCAGGGCCCGTTCCGTTGGTGTTGTACAATCCTCCACACGCCAAGGTCCGCCTTACGCCTGCACAGCTTCTCGAAGTGGTAAACGCCATTCCGAATCTGTGCGGCATCAAGGTGCCCGGCGGCGACGAGGAATGGTATGCGCAGATGCAACCGGTGCTGGAGCGCATCTCCGTCTTCATCCCCGGTCATCATGTGGCGACAGGAATCTCGCGCGGAGCCTTGGGGAGTTATTCCAATGTGGCCTGCCTCTCACCGGCCGGAGCACAAGCTTGGTACCACGAGACACAGACGGACCTCGCTTCCGCCATCCAACGCGAGAAACGAGTGCGTGCCTTCATGGACGAAGTCATCGTGCCCTACATCGTGCGCGATGGATACTCCAACCAATCCGTCGACAAGTTGATGGCCGCGGCGGGTGGATGGTGCCCCATCTCTTCGAGGCTGCGTTGGCCGTATCGCTGGCTGGGTCCGGAAGTCGTTCGCACCGTGCGCAGCGAAGCCAACTCGCGCCTTCCCGAATTCATGCAACCTTCCCCCACATTTCATATGAGGACTGTTACATGAGTGTCACTGTACCCAACCGTGCACAGCTTGAGAAATACTTCAACTATCGCACCCTCTCCCCCGACGACATTGCCCGTTACCAGGAGGAGGGATACCTTGTTGTCGCGGATTTGTTGACGGCAGAGGGATTGGAGCGCATGCGCGAGGAGTGCATGGCCGCGTGGAACGAGCAGAAGAAGGACGCGCCCGCCAACGGGACATGGCTGCAAAGCGCGCTGCTCGTGAACATCCACCATCAGTCCAAGCTGGTCCGTGACTACTACTTCCGCGGCCCGCTCGTCGATATCGCCTCGCAGTTGATTGGTCCCAACATCAAGGGCGCAACCTCGCAACTCACCTTCAAGATGCGCGGCAACACGAAGCCATTCGGCTGGCACCAGGACAACGGCTACGGCCAACTCTCGCCGGCCACTGCGCTCACCACGCTCACGGCTCTCGACAACACAGACCAATCCAACGGCTGCCTATGGCTGATCCCCGGTTCCCACAAGACCGGCCAGATCGACGTCAGCGACCGTCTCACCCCGGAAGCCAAGAAGGCCGGCGCCGACCTCACCGTCGAGGTGAAGGACGAATCCGGCGCCATCCCGATTCCGTCCACGGCCGGCAGTTGCCTGATGTTCCACTGCCACACGCTGCACAAGTCCGAGGGCAACTTCTCCACCGATCGAGACCGTCGCGTCCTCTTTCTGCGCTATGCGGATGCGGATGCCGTTGAGACGTACAACAACAACGCGCCACGCCTTGGGCGCCTCGTCAAGGGAACCACCAAGTTCCCCGAAGTGCAGGCATTCGAGGCCGACCTCGACTAGGTATTCGCAGCCACCTTCGATCCAAGGGGTAGCATCATGTTTCTGCGACTGTCCGTGCTGTTGACCGTCCTGCTCTGTCTCCCGCTGAGCCTGGCGGCGAAACTGGAGATCAAGTGGGACGAGTTGCCCGCAGTGCCCGATGAACTCGGGCTCGGCGGCTTGCAGGCGGGCGTTCACAATGACGCACTTATCGTTGCAGGTGGTGCGAACTTTCCCAATGGCTTTCCGTGGGAAGGCGGAGCAAAAGTGTGGCACGACAAGATCCATGTGCTCCCGGATTATGCGGACGCCGGCTCCAAGTGGGTCGATGGCGGCGTGCTCCCCATGCCATTGGCCCATGGCACGTCGCATTCCATCGAGGATGGCTTCATCATCATCGGTGGTGGAAACTCGGAAACGCACTCGGCGAATGTCCTGAAGTTGCAGTGGGATGGCAGCGCCGTCACCATCAGCGAACTGCCACCCTTGCCAGAGCCGCTGGCGTTTCATGCTTCGGTCATGATCGGCAAGAAGATCTATGTCACTGGCGGAACGCGGACGCCTTCCTCGACCTCCGCTCAGGCCGATCTCTATCGCCTTGATTTGGAAATGAAGCCTCTCGCCTGGGAGACGCTGGAGCCCATGCCCGGCGAAGGGCGAATCATGCCCGTGATTGCGACGATCGGCGGCCATCTCTTCGTTGCCGGCGGCGCGAGTCTTCATCCCGATGAGCAGGGCAAACCAGCGCGCACGTATCTTGTCTCGGCGTACCGCTACAATCCTTCCGGCGAGAAAGGCAGCCGGTGGGATGCCGTTGCCGACATGCCGCGTCGTTCCGTCGCGGCGCCGACGCCGTCCCCCTCCATCGGGCCGTCGCACTTTGTCGTCCTTGGCGGGGACGATGGGACGAACCTTCCTCCCGCCGTCGCGCTGAAGGATCATCCCGGCTTCAACTCTGACATCCTCGCCTATCATGCGATCACGAACACGTGGGCCGTGCTGGGCAAGATCCCCTTTGCCACCGTGACCGGTCCGGTCATCCAGGCGAACAGCAAGTTCATCATCCCCTCCGGCGAGATTCGCCCCGGTGTTCGCACGGCGCGTGTTCAGATCGGCGAAGTCCAGGTGCAGAAGGTCGACTTCGGCATCATCAACTATGTCGTCCTTTTCGCTTACCTGATTGGCGTCACGGTGTTGGGTCTGGCATTCACCGGCTCAAACAAGGACACGGACGAATACTTCCGCGGCGCCGGTCGCATTCCATGGTGGGCAGCGGGGTTGTCGATCTTCGCCACCATGTCCTCCTCCATCGGCTACTTCGCGATCACCGCGAAGTCGTACTCGGAGGACTGGATCTACATGCTCACCTCACTTCCCATCGTACTCTTGGCACCGGTGATCATTCGCTACTACCTGCCGTTCTTCCGACATGTGAACAGCAGTTCTGCATATGAGTTTCTTGAACACCGCTTCTCGGTTCTAGCCCGCTTGTTTGCCAGCAGCGCATTCCTACTTTTCCACATGGGGCGCATGGCCGTCGTGCTTTATCTTCCCGCCCTTGCAATCGCCACCGTGACCCCGCTGCCGGAGTCCTGGTCCATCCTGGTCATGGGCTTCCTGTGCGTCATCTATTGCTCGGCGGGTGGCGTGCGCGCCGTCATCTTCACGGATTCGCTGCAATCGATTGTGCTTCTGGGCGCACTACTCTTTAGCCTGGTATTCGCGATCTTTGCAATCGACGGCGGGATTGGCACCTTCTTCACGGTTGCCTCTGCGGATCACAAGTTCAAGCTCATTGAGACGTCGTGGAGCCCCCTCGTTCCCGCCCTGTGGGTGGTCATCATAGGTCACACCTTCGCGAACCTGTTCCCCTACACGGCGGACCAGGCCGTCGTGCAGCGCTATATGACGACCAAGGACGAGAAGGCCGCCGCGCGGTCGATTTGGACCAACGCGATCCTTTCGATCCCGAACACGCTCCTGATGTTCCTCCTCGGGACCGCGATCTACGTCTTCTACAAGAACTTCCCCGAGCGCTTGTCGCCCACCATCTACACCGACGCGATCTTTCCGCTCTTCATTGCGAACGAACTGCCAATCGGCCTGGCTGGTCTCGCCATCGCAGGCGTGCTTGCAGCAGCGCAATCCACCGTGTCCACCAGCATCAACTCCATCAGCACTGTCCTCATGGTTGACGTCGTGGGGCGCTTCAAGCTCGCTGCAAAGGGCGCCGAGGATCTCGCGCTCGCCCGATGGATCTCGATCTTGTCGGGTGTCATTGGTACCGGATTGGCCCTGATGATTTCCCGGTTTGGCACGGGATCGCTGTGGGATCTATACATCATTATCATGGGCCTGACTGGCAGCTCCCTTGCCGGCCTCTTCATCCTCGGCATCTTCACGACGCGATCCACCGGACTTGGCGCGGTGATCGGAGCCATCGTCAGCGTCCCGTGTCTCTACTTGGTGCGTGAGCACTCGAGCATCCACATCTTCCTATACGCGCCGGTTGGCGTAGGTGTCACGGTGCTGGTCGGCTATGCTGTCAGCCTCCTCACGTCGCCCAAGCCAATCGAGGAGCTCAAGGACCTGACGCTGCATACGATTGAGAAGTGATGATGGGGGCGCTTGGCCTTAAGCCAGCGCCCTCACGGATTCCCGCTCTTCCAGCCGCGTCGGGATGATGCGTTGGCAGGGCGTGTGGGATTCGTTTTCCAGCATGTCCAGCAGGATCCCCGCGCCCATCTCGCCCATCTGGTATTGGTCCACGCGGATCGTCGTCAGCGCCGGATGGAAGAAACGGCTTACATACAGATCGTCAAAGCCCACGATGCTGACATCGCGCGGAATCTGAATCCCCGCGCTCTTGAATGTCTTCATCGCGCCGATGGCCATGCTGTCGTTCACGCAGAAGATCGCCGTGCATGGCATTCCGCTTTCCATCAACTCCGCCGCCGCGGCCATGCCGCCCTCCTCTGAATGCGGATGCCGCAGCACCAGCGCCGGATCGAACAGGCCGTGCTCCATCAACACGGACCGGTACGCATTGAATCGCGCCTGCGTGCTGGAATCATCCGCTTGGGCAGCCATCATCGCGATGCGCCGGTGCCCCTTTGACACGAGATACTCCGTCGCCGTGGTGGCGCCGTTGAAATTGTCAGTCACCACACAATCGATCGTCGGACTCTTTGCCGGCGTGTCGAGCATCACAAACGGGATCTCGGATTCCTCCAGCATCGTCACCAAATCGTCCGGCATCCTTCCCAGCAGCAGCAACCCGTCCACCGAGCGCTCCATGATGAACTTCGGCAGGACGTGGGATTCCCCCTCAAGCTGCGTCCCTGCCAGGAGCAGGTTGTAGTTCCGCGCGCTCAGCACCATCTCCGCACCGGCCGCCACCGCGCCATAAAAGGGACTCGTGAACAGGTCGATGCACGATGGGTAGAAGAACAGCCCGATGTTCTCCGACCGCTGCCCGCGCAGCATCTTCGCCGCCGGATTCGGGCGATAACCCAGTTCCTCCGCCGCCTTGATCACTCGCTTGCGCATCTTCGCGCTGATTGACCCGGTCCCGTTCAGCGCCTTGGACACCGTGGAAATCGAGCACCCGGCCAGCCGCGCGACATCATGGATAAAGACGCTCTGCCTCTTGCCCGGCCGTTTCTCGACCGGGCGCCGGGTGGGTGTGGCATTCGTTTTTGCCATTGGGCGGACCGCCGTGGGGACATGGGGGCACGCGGGGCCTCCGCGAGCTTTGCCCAAGAGAGAAACTATTTTCCTTGGGCCGAAGCAAGCCCAAGGTCCCCCGTCCACCGCAAACTGATCCCCCTGATCTCCGCCGTCCACCCGTGCGAAATGGCTAATTTGGGCGGATTCGCGTTGAAAACCCCATCCCGGCGGCGGCCTGCAACTCACGGGTGCGGAAAAGCCTTGCGGGGCGTGGGGGCTTGTAGAAAGCTCCCGGTTAGGAAAACCTTTTCTGAAACAACCGCGCCGCTCACACCACCAAACGCACGACTCCAAGGCCCCGAAAGGCTCCCATATGCTCCTCGAACAGCACAAAGTTCTCGGCAACGAGCCCTTGCTGAAGCGTCACCCAGCCAATCCCATCATCAATCGTAATGCTGTCCCCATTGCCAACAGCATCTTTAACTCTGCCATTGTCCCTTTCAATGGAGAGTATCGTGGCGTCTTCCGCGTCGATAACCAGAATCGCGACATGCTAACCCATGCCGGCCGCAGCCTCGACGGTCTCACCTGGGAGATCGAACCGGAGCCCATCAAGTGGAAGATCAAGGACTCCGAGCTGCGCCGAATCGAATACACCTACGACCCGCGCGTGACCTTCATCGACGGCCGCTACTACATCACTTGGTGCCACGGCTACCATGGTCCCTGCATCGGCCTCGGCGTCACCGATGACTTCGAGGAGTTCGAGTTCATCGACGTCGTCCTGCCCCCTTACAACCGCAACGCGGTCCTGTTCCCGCGCAAGATCAACGGCCAGTACGTCATGCTGCACCGCCCCAGCGACAACGGCCACACCCCCTTTGGCGACATCTTCCTCTCCCATTCGCCCGACCTCATCCATTGGGGAAAGCACCGCTTCGTCATGGGCACGGCCAGCGGATGGCAAAGCACCAAGATCGGTGCGGGCCCCGTTCCAATCGAGACGCCGGAGGGCTGGGTCCTCATCTATCACGGTGTGCTCACCTCCTGTAACGGCTTTGTCTACAGCATGGGCGCGGCGATCCTCGACCTCGACCAGCCGTGGAAGGTCCTCCACCGCACCCGGCGCTACATCCTCGCGCCGACAGAGCAGTACGAATGCGTTGGCGACGTCCCGAACGTCGCCTTCCCCTGCGCGGCAATTCACTACCCGGATACCGACAAGCTGCGCGTTTACTACGGCGGGGCCGACACCTGCGTCTGCCTTGCCACAACAACCCTCTCCGACCTCATCGCCTTCATCAAGGACAACGACATGATGAACGGCGGGTGATGAACCCGAACGCATCCTGAAGCTGTTCCCAAAGTAATCAAGCAGGCCACAAGAAGGCGCAAAAGGCACAGATCTCGCCTTTTGCGCCTTTTGTGATTTATTGCGGCCATCTTCGTCCCTCAATCCACCCGGCCCAGCACAGCCCCGGCCCCAAATCCACGCCCCGCCAGACCGGCACTTCCCTTGCCCCACCGTCCCCCGCCCGGTCCCATTTACTCCAAGGGCCCCGGCGCTCCCCACTTTCACTCTTCACTCTTCACCCTTCTCCCATGCTCCCCATCTCCGATCCCCGTCTTGAGCCCATCGCCGAAAAGGTCGCCTCCGGCACGCGCCTGACTTTTGAGGACGGTCTGGTCCTCTACGAGTCCCACGACCTGCCGACTCTTGCAGGCCTTGCCAATCAGGTCCGCGAGCGCCTCCACGGCAACAAGACGTTCTACAACATCAACCTGCACATCAACCCGACCAACACCTGCTTCATGTCGTGCAAGTTCTGCGCGTTCGGGCGAAAGGCCTTCGACGAGAAGTCCTACATCCGCACGCCGGAGGATATCGTCGAGCGCGCGCGCAAGATTCTCCCCGAGGGCGCATCGGAAATCCACCTTGTGGGCGGCCTCGATCCGCGCCTCAAGATCGACTACTACTGCAATTACATCCGCGCATTGAAGGACGCCTTTCCCCACATCCACATCAAGACGCTCACGCCGGTGGAGGTGGTCTTCATCGCGAAGATGTCAAAGCTCACCGTGCGCCAGGTCATCGAGCGCCTCGCCGAGGCCGGCATGGATTCCATGCCCGGCGGGGGAGCGGAGATTTTCGACTCCGAAGTACGCGAGCAAATCTGCGAGCACAAGTGCGACGCGTCCGGTTGGTTCGAGACGCACCGCGAGATGCACCGTCTTGGGTTCCGCACCAATTGCACGATGCTGATCGGCCACATCGAGCAGCCGCGCCACCGCGTGGATCACCTGCTGCGCCTGCGCGCGCACCAGGACGAATGGGGGAGCATCGGCGAAGGAAGCGCCGGCGCCGGCTTCCAATGTTTCATCCCCCTCTCCTTCCATCCGCAGAACACGGCGTTCTCGCACCTACCCGGCCCCAGTGGATTCGATGAACTGCGCAACATCGCCGCCGCGCGCCTGCTCCTGGACAACATCCCGCACATCAAGGCCTACTGGATCATGCTCGGCATCAAGCAGGCCCAGGTCGCCCAATGGTGCGGTGCCGATGACATCGACGGCACGGTTGTCTACGAGGAGATCTATCACGACGCCGGTGCCACGACGCCAAAGGGCATGACCGTGGAGGATCTGCGCCACCAGATTCGCTCCTGTGGGCGTACTCCGGTGCTGCGCGATTCGATCTACAACGAAATCCCCGTGCCGGAAGAGCCCGGAGCCATTGCCGCATCTTCATGACTGAGGATCGGCAGGCTCGGCACTTTTGATGCCCCGTGGAAGGTTGCCATGGCTGACCGGTCCTTTGAAGTCAAGACACGCACCCGCCCCCGCATCGTGATTCTCGGTGCCGGGTTTGCTGGTGCCGAGTGCGCACGGAAGCTCGAACGCCTCATCGGCCGCTCCGAAGCCGACATCCTCCTGGTCGACACGCACAATTACTTCGTCTTCTACCCGCTTCTTGTGGAGGCCGGCACGGGTGCCTTGGAGCCGCGCCATGTGATCGTGCCGATTCGTTCGTTCATCTCGCGCCGCACGCGGTTCCGCATGGCAAAGGTCGAATCCATCGATCCGCAGGCACAAAGCATCACCTACAGCATGATGGGAGAGGGCAACACGCGCACCGTCGGCTACGATCATCTCGTCATCACCATGGGGAGCGTCACCCTCACCCCCCCCGTGCCTGGGCTGAACGAGTTCGGCTGGACGATGAAGGGCCTCGGCGACGCGGTGGCCCTGCGCGACCGGGCGATTCAACTGCTCGAACTGGCAAACGTCCAGGAAGACCCGGAGGTTCGACGCGAGCTCCTGCGCTTGGTTGTCGTCGGCGGCAGCTTCACCGGCGTCGAGGTTGCCGGGGAGTTCCTCGAATTGATGCAGAACTTGGCGGGGCAGTATCGCAACCTCAAGCCAGAGGACTGCGAGATGGTCCTGATTGACCGATCCGATCAGCTCCTTTCCACGTTGCACACGAAGCTCGCAAAGTACGCCTCGCGCGAACTCAAGCGCTACGGTGTCCAGATTCGCCTCGGCGTCACCGTCAACGA
>CAZVAQ010000100.1:0-12458 GCA_964625145.1 uncultured Candidatus Sumerlaeota bacterium | reverse complement strand
ACGCCGATGAGCAGCCCACTGAGTGTGAAGCCGCGCAGTCCGCGTGGCTTGGTGGGGGGATGCTTCTGCAAGGGGGGGCCTCCTCGGCGGTATCAAGAAGAGTCGTCCAACAGCGCCGGCACAATGCCGCGTCGCCACACAACCACAGGGGCTCCGCACATGGGCTGCTCTCCGGAACGGCACGATCTCTGACCAATTGGGCCAGAGGACAGTGTCACTCCACTTCGTCCGTTGGTCAAGTGAAAGCGATTCTGAAAGAGCATCAGCATACCAAGCCGGTGGATTTGGACCGCTTACACTTCCATCGGCTGCCGTGCCGATATTTGAAAACAGCCACTTTGCGAACTGCGGCAAAAATCGACCGCAATTACGAATTCTGGAAAGTCCGCGACCGGCACGGTCCAACCAGTTTCACCCGCTTACAATGATAGGGCCGGCACCCGGCACGCCGCATCCTGTTCCCCCCAGCCCATTCGCAATTTGCTCGACACAGCGACGCGATGCAGTCTGCATGGAAGATCAATTGTGGAGGAGTTCGGCATCCCCCCGCGCAGGAGTTGTTTGTGAAGCCGCTCATTCCCGCCGCTGCCTTCTTGACCGCGCTGCTGACGGCGTCGCCGGTAACGCTTCCGGCGCAGGGGCACATTCCCGGGCAGGAGACGCTGACGCTGCGGCCGGTGGAGTTCCACGTCCCTCCCAGCCTGGCGGTCCACGAGATCGGGCCCGATGAGTATCTCGTCCAGTTCCTCTGGCATGCCGGCCGACCGGTCGACCGCCCTGCCGTGGTGGGCGACTTCAATTCCTGGAACCGCGAGGCCCTGCCCATGGAGGGCCCCGACGAGGATGGCACCTACACCGCATCCGCGCGCATTCGCGGCGGGGAGTACTCCTACAAGTATTATCACGGGACGGACAACTTTGTCACCGACCCGAACAATCCCGATCGCCGCCCCGATGGCTATGGTGGCGACAACAGCATCCTGCGCCTGGGCCTGTCGGCCATCCTGCGCGACGCCACCGCCGATCAGGGAGATGGACTCTTCGTGGAAGCTGCCTTTGACCACCGCCCGCAGGAATCGACCTACTTCGACCTCTTCACGCCCACCGATGCGCTCATCCGCTTTCGCACGCTGCGCGGCGATGTGGAGGGCGCGCGCCTGCACCTGATCAACGCCGATGGCACTCGCGCCGCGGTGGAGATGCAATTCGCCGCCGCCGATCCGATGTTTGACTTCTGGGAATATCACTACCACGCGCTGCAATGGGATCCACAGCCGGTGGCTTATCAATTCGAGGCCATCGACGGCGACCAAACGCATCTGGACACGGCCGCTCATGAACTGACACTCGATCTCAACCGCATCATGCAAACGCCCGATTGGGCGCGCCATGCCATCTGGTACCAGATCATGGTGGACCGGTTTCGCGATGGTGATCCCAACAACAATCCCGAGCACACAACCGGCACCAATCGCATCGAGACCACGCATCCGTGGACGAGCGAGTGGTACACCATGCAGCCGTGGGAGGACGAAGGCGGGCGCACGTTCTGGCGCGATGCGATCTACCGGCGGTTGTACGGCGGCGACTTCCAGGGCGTCATCGACAAGCTGGATTACCTGAGGGACCTCGGCGTCACGGCGATTTACTTCAACCCCGTCTTCGAGGCGCACAACCACCACAAGTACAACGCGCGTTCCTACGTGCACGCCGATGATGGCTATGGCGTGGCCGGCGAGTTCGCCAAGTCCATGCAGACCCACGATGCGCTGGACCCGGCGACGTGGGAGTTGAACGCATCCGACCGGAAGCTGGTTGAGCTGATCGACGAAGCCCACAAGCGCGGCATGAAGGTCATCCTCGACGGAGTGTGGAATCACGTTGGCGACGATCATCACGCGTTCATCGACGTGCAGAAGAACCGGCAGAATTCCCCCTTTGCGGATTGGTTCGACGTCAAGAGCTGGGACCCGTTCGTCTATTCCGGCTGGGGCGGCTTCATGGGCTTGCCGGAATTCGCCAAGACGGCCGATGACCTCGCGAGTCCCTCCTTGAAGGAGCACATCTTCAATGTGACGCGCCGATGGATGGATCCCAACGGCGATGGCGATCCCAGTGATGGCATCGACGGTTGGCGACTCGATGTGCCGATGCACCTGCCGTTTGGATTCTGGGAGGATTGGGTCGCGCTCGTGAAAGGCATCAACCCCAACGCCTACATCGTCGGTGAAGTGTGGGATCCCGCGGAGGAATGGCTGCAGCCCGGCCGCTTCGATGCGGTGATGAACTACCAGTTTGCCAAGGCGGCCTTTCCGTATTTTGCCAACGACGAGCAGAAGACCACCGCCAGCGAATTCGACGCGCAACTCGCGCGCCTGCGCCTTCGCTATCCGCGCAACTCCACCTATGTGCTGCAGAACCTCTATGACAGCCATGACACGGATCGCTGGGTTTCGCGCATCGCAAATCCGGACATGGTCTACGATGGCGGAAACCGCATCCAGGATTCCGGCCCGGGCTACATGGATCAGCGCCCCGATCCGCTTCATTACCAGCGCATGAAGCTGATGGCAGTCTTCCAGGCCACCTATATCGGCGCACCCATGATTTGGTACGGCACCGAGGTCGGCATGTTTGGTGCCGACGACCCGCGCACACGCATGCCCATGTGGTGGGATGACCTGATGCCCTACGACAGTCCCGACTACATCATCATGCCCGACGTGCGCGATCATTTCCGCGCACTGTTTGCGCTGCGTCATTCAGAGGAGCTGCTGCGCACGGGCGATTTCACCACGGCCCTGGCCGCCGACGAGCAGGACACCTACGCCTACTTCCGCCATGCACCCATGAAGGACGCGGCCATCCTTGTGGTGCTGAACAACAGCGACGAACCGCAGAGCATCACCGTCACGGTGCCGGAGCGGGTTTTGGAGGCTGCGCCCCAGTCGACGGAGAGCCTGTTCGGTGAGCCGCGTGCCCTTGCCGTAGAATCTGACACGCGTTCCGTAAGCCTGGAAGTTCCCGCGTTGTCCGGCGTTGCCATCAAGGTTGGCGGCTGAGGTGATGCGTTGGCCATGAAATCCAACTCCCACGGCCCGACCCTTCGCGACGACCTGGTCGCGCTTCCCTTCATCGCGCCCTTCATCGCGGTGTTCGTGGTCTTCATTGGCTACCCGCTCTTCTACAGCTTGTGGATCAGCGTTCATCGCACGACGATCTTCTCGGATTTCTACGATCTGTTCGGCACGATGGAATTTGTCGGACTCGCGAACTACGCGCAGGTCATCACCGACCCGGTCTTCCTGTGGTCCGTGGTGCTGACATTTTTCTACGGAGCGCTGACGATCGCGCCGGGGATCATCATCTCGCTCTTTCTCGCCATGGCGGTCAGCCGCGAAGGACGCATCTGGGCGGCCTATCGCGGCGGGTTTTTCCTGCCGCACGTGTTCGACATCTATGTCGTCGGCGTCATTTGGCTGATGCTGTACAATCCCGGCGGCGGCCTGGTGTCGCGCGTGCTCGACCTTCTGGGATTCGTCGGCTTGGCTGAGCGAGGCGTCCTGAACAATCCATGGCTGACGCTGCCGGCCATCGCCTTTGCGATGATCCTGAAGAACGCCGGCTTCGGCATGATCCTCTTTCTCACCAGCCTGAAGATGATCCCCACCTCCATGTTCGAGGCCGCCGAAGTCGATGGTGCGACACGTTGGCAGAAGCTTTTCTTCGTCACCCTGCCACAACTTCGCCCCATCATCCTGTTCCTGTCGATCACGGGCATGGTCGGTGCCCTGAATGCCTTTGCGGAAATATACGCGCTGACTGACGGCACCGGCGGCACCAGCGTCTCCATCGGCGGCACCACGCTGCAAAGCGCGCGCACCAGCGGGTTGCACCTGTTCAGCATCTTCAACCAATCGATGTACGGAGAGGCCGCCGCCATCAGCTTTGTGCTGCTGGTGATTGCGATTGGCCTGGCGTGGCTGAACTTTCGCCTGCTGGCCGGGGGGAGGGACTGATGGAGAAGCGCCCCCGCACGTGGCCATACTCGCGCAAGCGCATGGAGCCACTCACCAAGCGCCGGCTTGAGGACTCTGTCGTCATCGTGGTGCTCGGAATCATGCTGGCCATCGTGTTGCTGCCGATGGCGTGGATGATCCTGACAGGACTGAAGACACGCGGCACGGCCTTTCGCCTGCAGTTCCTGCCGCAGATGACCGTCAGCATTCCCGACACGTTGGATTCATCCTACACGGTCCCCCTCATCGCGGCGGGCCAGCGGTGGGCGCACATCGAATACACGAATCCCAACGCCACGACGGTTGAGCTGGAGGTCAACGGCGAGGAGTCGCGCATCGAAATGCAGCGCCTACCCGGTGGCGTGTGGGTGGCGGCGGTCGGCCCACTGGCCAGCTCCGCGGTCCAGTACCGCTTCATCGTTGGAGGCGACGAACCCGTCATCGAGCCGAATGCCATGCTCATCGATGGATGGAATGTGCGCATGGTGCAATCGCCGGGACTGTCCGCACCCGTGGACAGCGTGTTCGTCGCGAGCGCTTCTCCCGACGGAATGATCCAGGTGCGCGTCGCGGCCGAGGAGGACTCGCGCGTGCGTGTGGTGCTGGACAGCGGCGCGAGTGCCGTACTGGAGGAAACGACACCCGGCCGGTATGCGGGACAATTGCGCGGCGAAACGCGCGGCAGAGTCGGCGTGCGCGTGCAGGTGCGCCGGACGCTGTCGGAGGCGATGGCGGAGCTCTACACCTTGCAAAACTTCCGCACGATTCTCACCAGCGAGACGTTCAACTTCGGCCGCTTCTTCATGAACTCGCTTATTGTGGCGACATCGGCTGGCCTGCTGACCGTGCTGATCTGCACCCTGGCGGGCTACTCCTTCGCGGTGCACAAGTTCCATCATCGCGAGGCGATCTTTGGCGTCCTGCTCGCGTCGATGCTTGTCCCCGGCATGATCTACATGGTGCCGCAGTTCAGCATCACGCTGAAGATGGGGTGGTTGAACAGTTACCAAGGAATGGTGGTGCCGCACCTGGCGAATGTGTTCGGCCTGTTCCTGCTGCGCCAGTATGTCTCGCAGATTCCCAAGGACTTGTTTGCCGCCGCGCGCATCGACGGCGCCCGCGAGTGGCAGGTCTTCGCGGGCATCGTCCTACCCATCTGCACGCCCATCATGGTCACGCTGTTCGTGCTGGTCTTCGTGGGACAATGGTCGAACTTCCTGTGGCAGTTGATCGTGAACACCGGCGATGTGGCGACGATGACCCTGCCCGTGGGCTTGCAGCAATTCCGCGGACAGAACGCCACCGAGTGGGAACTCATCATGGCCGGAGCTTGCTTCTCGCTCCTCCCCATCACAGTGATCTTCTTCGGCCTGCAGAAGTACATCATGCAAGGGCTCACCGCTGGCGCGGTGAAGGAATAGGGATAAAGGATGAAGGATGAAGGATAAAGGATAAAGGATGAAGGATAAAGGCTAAAGGATGAGCATGACCGCATTGGACAAGTTGACTGCTGAACTTGACGCTCCACGTAAGTGTGAAGCGGCGAGCTCTCCGTGCCGATCCAATTGCCATGTTGAACATACACGCCCTTGTATGTCTCCAGTTTTCCGGTCATTGAGAACCTTTATCCTTTATCCTTTATCCTTTATCCTTCTCTCCCTCCTTGGTTGCTCGTCTTCCTCGGAAGACTCCCAAACCCTCCACCTCTCCCTGTGGCACGGCTTTACCGCCGAGGAGACGGTCGTGTTGCGCGAGTTGGTGGCGGAATATGAGCGGACACACGCCGCGCCGGACGGGCGACCCGTGCGCATCAACGTCGAGTACGTCTCCTACAACGACATGTTCGTGAAGCTGAAGACCGCGGCTTTGGGGCGCATCACGCCGGACATCGCGTTCATGGACTCCATCAAGGTCACCGACCTTGCCTTTGGCAATGCGCTCGTGCCGATGGAGGATCTCGACGGCTTCAAGCGCCGCTACGATTCCATCCCGGACGCGCGCCAACATTTCGTCAACGCATCCTTCGATTCCGGTTGGGTGAATCGCTTGGGTGAGACACGCCTGTACGCGCTTCCCGTGCAGACCACGACCGTGGCGCTGTTCTGGAATCGCGAGATATTCCGCCGTCGCGCCAGTGAACTGCGCGCCGCGGGTCTGGATCCGAATCGCCCGCCGCAAACATGGCAGGAGATGGAAGCCTACGGCGCCGTCCTGACGCGTCCCGAGGAGGAAGTCTATGCCTTCGGTCTTTCCGGTTCCATGTGGTTCTGCTTTCCGTACTTCAACATGTACGGCGTGAACTTCATTCGCTACGATGACGATGGCCACGCGCACGCGGATCTGGACGAGCAACGCACGCTGGCGGCGTTGTCGCTCCTCAAGCGCATCGCCACGGCGCCATGGGAAGGAGGCGCGTGGCGGCGCAGCGCGTTGATCCCGGAGGCGGGCTTCATCAACGGGCGCTACGCGATGATCCTCACGGGGCCGTGGCAGGTGGAGGCATTCCGAAACGCCGGGCTCGATTTCGACGTGGCGATGATTCCCGCACCGCCTCCGGATGAAGCTGCTGCACTGAATCTGGAACCAATCGCCGCGAGTGAGGATATCGCGCGTCTCGGTCCGCTCGCCTGGTCCTCCAGCAATGTCGGCGGCCAGAGTGGCGTGATCCTGCGCACATGCGAGGACCGCGAGGCGGCGTACGAGTTTCTCGAATGGTTCACCAGCGATGCAGTGCAACGCCGCTGGGGCGCGCAGCTCGGACAGATCCCCGTGCGTCTGTCCGCCTGGGAGGGACTAGACACGTCGAACTATCCGTACATGCCGCGGTTCATGGACCAATTGGCGCAATCGCGTCGCGTGCCGCCCGTGCCGCTGTTCGGCCTGCTGGAAAGCGACGTCTTCAATCCGGAGGTGGATCTGCTCCTGAGCGGCCGCCAGGACGAGAAGGCGATGCTGCGCAACATGGAGCGGGCGCTTGACCGCGTGATACTCTCGCGCATCAATGAGGGAGAAGAGTAAAGGAGGAAGAAGGACTTATGAATGTTGAAGGATGAATTCGGGATGGCTGATTGTGCTGGCACTGTTGTCCTGATTGCAAAGGAGTCGGTGTGGTGAAAGTATTCAAGTCATCAAGACTGCGGGGATTGCTGCGGCGGGGGATGCTCACTGCTGCGGCGGTCTGTTGTGCTGTGTCCGTCGCTGCCCAAACGCCGTCCGCGCGCGAGGGTATGGGGCCGATTGTGTACGACGGCGGCGTTGCATTTCGTGTGTGGGCTCCAAATGCGGAGTCGGTTCATGTCGCCGGACATTTCAACAACTGGAGCACGACGGCAACTCCACTGGCCAGCGAGGCAGGTGGCACGTGGTCCGCGGATGTGCCGGCCGCGCAGGTGAATCATCAGTACAAGTACGTCATTCGCCGCGGTGGACAGACGCTGTGGAAGCGCGACCCGCGCTCCACGCGAGTCGTCAACAGCAGCGACAACAGCATCGTCGGCAACCTGTCGCACACGTGGGTGAACGATGAGTTCGAGATGGCGCCATGGAATGAACTGGTGCTGTACCAGGTGCACATTGGCGCCTTCAATTCGCCGGGGAGCAGTCCAAACGGCACGTTCCTGTCCGCGCAGTTCCGCCTCGACCATCTGGAGGAACTGGGTGTGAACGCGATTCAGCTCATGCCCATCAATGAGTTCCCCGGCGATTACTCATGGGGCTACAATCCGGCGGATCTCTACGCGCCGGAATCCGCCTATGGAACGCCGCAGCGCTTCATGGAGTTCATCGACGAGGCGCACGGCCGTGGGATCGCCGTCATGATGGACATCGTCCACAACCATTACGGGCCCACCGACCTGGACCTGTGGCAGTTCGACGGCTCGACTGGCGGATCGCCGCCAAACAATGGCGGCATCTACTTCTACAATGACTTTCGCGCGAACACGCCTTGGGGGAGCACGCGCCCGAACTTTGGTTCGGGCGGTGTGCGCCTCTTCATCCGCGACTCCGTCTTCCACTTTCTCGATACTTATCGCATCAGCGGATTCCGATGGGACTCCACGAACAACATCTGGGCGACGAACAATGGCGGCGGCACCATGCTGCCCGACGGATACTCGATGCTACAGTGGATCAACGACGATGTGAAGGCCGCCTATCCCGGGGCGCTTCTCATCGCGGAGGACTTTCACAAGGGCGACGAAGTGACCCGGCCGACGAGCGATCCCCTCGGCGGGCTCGGCTTTGACAGCCAATGGTCCGGTGGTTTCGTACATCCGATTCGCGCGGCGCTGATCACGCCGGACGATGCCGATCGAAACATGTTTGCCGTGCGCGATGCGATCGTGCAGTCATATTACCCAAGCTGGCTCAGCCGCGTCATCTACACGGAAAGTCACGACGAAGTTGGCAACGGGCGTCGCCGCCTGCCGTCAGAGATTCACTTCGACGATCCCGGCTCGTGGTTCGCCCGCAAGCGCGCGTCGCTCGGCGGCATCCTCACCCTCACCAGCCCCGGCATGCCGATGCTCCTCATGGGCCAGGAGTTCAATCATCCGGGATACTGGGATGTGGACAATCCATCGACGTGGACCATCAACTGGTCGCACAAGACGACTTACTCCGGCATCTTCGGACTCTACAAGGACATGGTCGCCCTGCGCACCAATGCCACCGGCACGTCGCGCGGATTGACAGGACCGCACACGAATGTGTTCCACGTCAACAACTCGGACAAGGTGATCGCGTGGCATCGCTACGACCAGGGTGGTCCGGGTGACGACGTCGTGATCGTGGCGAACTTCTCCGTCGCGCCGCGGATGGGGTACCGCATCGGCCTGCCGCGCGCGGGCACGTGGAACGTCGTGCTTAACAGCGACTCTTCCACGTACAGCAGCGACTACGCCAACATTGGACCTGTTGCCGTGAACGCGGATGGTCCCGCGTACGATGGCCTTGGGCAAAGCGGCCTCATCGACATTCAGGGCTACAGTGCGCTCATCATGACGCAATCCGTTCCGGTGTCGCAGGTGGACGGCGATTGGGTGACGCTGTACTGAAGCGCGTCACTCCCAATCGCCGCTGAGCACCATCCCCGCCCAGTAGGCCGGGTGCGGATAGCGGCGGCGCACTTCGATCTGCGCCTGGCGCAGGGCCTCCGCGCGTTCGGCGCGCGATTGTTCGCGGTAGAAATGCTTCACCATCACGGCTGTCGCCACGTCGTCCACGCGCCACAGCGTGGAAAGAATCTGGCGCGTGCCCGCATAGACAAACGCGCGATTCAGCCCGACCAACTCGTCGCCATTCGTCAAACGGCCAAGGCCCGTCTGGCACGCCGACAGCGCGACAAGATCCGCGCGCAGGCTGAGCGCAAAGATCTCCCGCACGGTTAGATCGCCGCTGCGATCGTCACCGGGCGCCAATTGCAGGGCGGACAGCAGCGGCATGTCCGGATCGAACTCGCCGTGCGATGCAATGTGCACGATGCCGTAATCCGCCGCGTTCTCCACGAACCACTGCTTTGTGGCCTGGCTGCCGGTGATGACCGTGGCTTCGGGGAACGACCAGGTGATGCGCTCGGCCTCCTTCTGTGCAAACGGCAATTCAAACGCCGGGTTGCCCAAGTCCGGATTGCCAAGGGCCAGCACGCCGCTGGCGCGCTCGATGTCGCTGCGACGCTCCAGCGTGTAGCGCAGGACGGAAGCGCTCGGCACATGGAACAGTGCGGCGCGATCGATCAATGCCTCGCCCGCGGAAGGACCCAGCGCCGCGAACGGAACGAGATGCAGTTCGCGATGCGGCACGATGCCAACGACATTGGCCCCCTCCAGCAGCGGCGCGATGGGTTGCACCAGGTAGGCGGAGAGGATCGCCGTCTCCTCGTCGATCCGCGAGATGGACTGCAGGCGCTCGCGGAATGCCACCACGCGCGTCGCGATTTCCTCGCGCCGGACCGGCACTCGACGCACCTGCACGGCATCGCGCGACACGACCCATGCAGCCAAACCATCCGGTAGCAGGTGGTACACGACCAACCGAACCCCCGGATCCAACAACGCCTGCAACTCGCCGACGTTGACGGGCTCAACGGCGACGAAGCTGGAGAGCTCGGGATTCTCCGCGCGCAGCTCCACCAGGTAGTCCGTATACTCGCGCTGCGCGATATCCAACCGCGCGCGCGCCTGTTGCGTTGCCTCTTCTCCCTGCGCATTGCCCAGAGCGCGCCGCGCCGTCTCCAACTCTGCACGCAGGCGACGCTCCTTGGCCAGCGCCTCCTCGTCCTCGATGGTGCCGACATTCACGCCGCCGTTGCCCAGCAGGTCGATGAAATTGCGGCCGCGCGAGCGCTCCGACAACTCCAGCGCCCTGATCGCCTCGCCATCCTCCAGCAGCATCGCGATCAGGTCGTCGTACAACACCTGCTTGTCGAGCAGGAAGCCATCCTGCAATTCCTCCACGCGAATTGCCGCGCGCAGGGATTCCACGACGGCGATGCCCTGCTCCAGCAGCGTGCGGGCCTCGTCGCGTCGGCCTGCCTTGAGCGCCAGCTGCGCCAGACCGCGCAACGCACGCCATTCCATTTCCGGCAACGGCAGCGCACGCGATTCCGACAGCGCCTGCTGATAGGATTCGGAAGCCTCCTGCATCCTGTTCAACGCGAGCAGCGAATCACCAAGGGCCAGGGCAACCTTGGTCGAACTGGTGCGGTCGCCGATGCGTTCCGCGATGGCGCCCGCTTCCTCCAATGTCGCGATGGATCCCGCCGCATCGCCCATCTGCACCTGCGTCATGGCCTTGTTGCGCAGGGCATACGCCTCGCCCCACGCATTGCCATCGCGCCGGTCGATTTCCAACGCCGCGTCAAAGGCGGCCATTGCCTGCTCCCATCGCCCTCCGGAGCGATGCACCAGGCCGATGTTGTTGTGGGTCGTGGCCTCCTCGGACGGCAGCAGTGCCTCGCGCGACTGGCGCAATGCCGCGGCGAATTCCTCGTCGGCACGTGCGTGATCGTTGAGCATCCAATACGTCAGCCCGGCGATGTTGTGCCCGACGATCTGCAGGGGCAGGTCGCCGAGATCGCGCGCCATGTCGGTGGCCTGTCGCTGCGCCGTGATGGCATCGCGATAATCCGCGCGCAGCCAGGACACATTGGCGCGATGCAATAGCGCGTCCGCGGCGATGACGTGCAGACCCAGCGCCTCGGCCTCATCGCGCACTTCGTCGGCGATCTCGATGGCGCGGTCGTACAACCCGACGCGCTCGTCAACGCGGGCCGTGTCGAGACGAGCCTCCAACCGGCCGGCGTCATCGCCCAATCGCGTGGAGATGCCCATCGCCGTCTCAAAGGCCTCGCGCGCGCTTGCATAGTCATTCACGCGGCGCAGATACACACGTCCGGCGCGGCGCCATTGCCGGGCGACTTCGGCTTGATTGCCGAGGCCTTCGAAGCGCGTCGCAGCGCGGCGGTACTCTGACAACGCACCGGCGTAGTCGGCGGAGTTTTCGCGCGCGACACCCAGCCGCGCGACCATCTCCGCCGCGCGATCGGGTTGCCCAAGCTCGTCGTACAGGTCAATTGCCTCCTTCAGCGCATCGATGGCGGGCGCAAACTGCCGCGCGTCGATGGCATAGCTGGCGTAAAGCCTCATCGCGTCGGCGAGCTCTTCCGGTGTCGCCGTCTCGCGACGCCGCTCCAGGACAATGCCGCTGATGCGCGCGGCGTCTGCGTAGTTGCCGAGATCACCGTGAATCTGCGCCAGCAGCATGCCCGCCTCGGCGATCTCCTCCGGGCCGCGTTCCAGCGCCCGGCGCAGGGCAAAGATGCGGCGCGCGGGGAGCAACGCACCGCGCAGGTCGCCGCGGTCGAACGCGTCGATGACCAACCCGAGGGCTCCGGCCAACGTTGCCTCCGCGACTTCGGGAATGTCCTGGGCACTGAACAGCGTGCCGATCCAGCGGTCGTCGTCGAGGACTGCGGTGGCGACACCGGCCTGCGCCGCGCTCGCGGCCAATGCTTCACGCCGTGCCGCAACGGCGCGCTGCGATTCGCTCAGGCCTGTGTTGCCGATGCGCGCGCCAAGCTCCGCCAGGCGCTCCGTCTGCTCGATGATCGTCCGCAAACGCGTCGGCGATTCGCCGCTGCGCCACATGAAGGGATCGTTCCCCAATGGCCTGAGCGGCTCGGTCAGCACCAACGCCTCCGCGAAGCGCAGTTCATGTGCATCGGCACCGGGGAACTCCACGGGCTCGCTGGAAGCCTGAAGGCGCAGCTCGACCATTGAGAGCAGCGTCGTCTCCAGGCTGATCATGCGGATTGCCATGACCTCGCCGGGGATCTCCAGCGGACCGGAGCCTTGCACGAACCAGATGCCGGCCTTGTCGGCCAGTTCATCGAGGGACTCCGGAGAGTCAATGGTGTGCAGTCCTTCCTGCGTCCATGCG
>CAZVAQ010000099.1:0-12790 GCA_964625145.1 uncultured Candidatus Sumerlaeota bacterium | reverse complement strand
TCCTCCTCGACGGCGGCCTTCTTCTTCTTCTTCGACTTGGCGACCACTTCCAACTCGTCCTCTTCGTCCTCGTACTCCTCGTCGTCCTCGTAGCCAAGGACGCCCATGCTCAGGCCAACGCCGCTCTTCTTGGCGCGTTCCTTGTCCTTCTGGATCTTCTTCTTGTACATGCCGCGCAGCGCCTCGTTGATCGTCTCGGCAATCATCGTCTTGCTCACGTCGCGCACAAAGGAGATCTCATCGGTCAGGAACTTCTTCGCCTGGTCCATGATCTCCTTTTCCTTCCCCTTCAGGTCATCGTTCTGATCGAGGATGTAGAGGTCACGCAGCAGGTTGGTGATCTTGACCGGATCGCCGGACTTCATGATGTCTCGGTAATTGGTGTACTGCAGGCGGGCGTCGGCGCGATTGGGAGAGGCCGGCCGCTTCAGGCTGGCCAGCACCCGCTTCACATCGTCGCGCGTCATCGGGCGCCGGATCCCGCGCTTCTCCACCTGGTCCGCCGGCACATAGACCTTCGCGTTCTGCGCGTCGAAGATGTAGACGGTCATGTCCTGGCCGTCGACCTTCATGATCTTCATGCCGAAAACCGTGCAGATGCCGATCGTGGGCTCGACAACGGTTTCGCCCTTGGAGAATTTCATCATGGAACTGACATCCTATGGAGTGTGATGGGGGACTGCAAAGTGCGTCTTTCAGGGCCGGCGTGGGTGCCGGGTGGGTCGCTCTGTCGCGACCGGTGCACCGGTGCGAGAGAGGAATTGATGGCTCCGGAGCAACTCCGAATCTGCCAACTCTTTTCTTTTCAGTGACTTACGGTGGCGCGGGCTCTTCAGCCCCCCGCGCGTCCCCACAAGGGGGCGTTGAAGGTAGCAAGAAATCAACCGGCGGAGTCGAGAGGAAGCGTCAATCCGCCGGACAATTAGAGCACGCCTGTCAAGCTCCCGACAGTGCCTCCCGGGCCTCATCCGGCTCCCACAAGACCTCCGGGCCATCCCCCCACAGGCTTTCCAACCGGTAAAACTCCCGCGATTCGGGGCTCATCAGGTGAACGACCACGTCGCCGTAATCCATGACGATCCAGCTCGAATTGTGGTTCCCCTCCAAGGCGCCCGCCTTGAAGCCCATGCGGCCCAGACCCTCCTCGATGGAGTTGCGGATGGCGCGCAGTTGCAGGTTCGAGGCCCCGGTGGCGATCACGAAGGAATCCGTGAAACTGCACACCTCCCGCATGTCGATAACCACAATATCATCAGCCTTCTTGGCGTCGGCCAACCGCGCCGCTTCCACGGCCTTCTGGATGGATTCATGCACGATGGACGGATCCTTTCTCAAGCAGGGTTTGCAGCCAGGACGCCATGTCCTGAGTCCGCGAGTGCAGGGGTTTCCCGGCCGCAGCCAGGTGGTTGATCTTGAGTTGGGCGACCTCAAAGGCCGCGTTGATGAGTGGCTCGGCCATCAGGCGGCTCCGGACCTCTTCCACGCCCGTCCAATGGCGCGAGGGTTCCAGAAAATCCGCCGTGAACAATATCAAACCGGCTTGTCCGATCCCTGCCTTCCCCGTCGGGTGGTAGGCCACCGCCTCCAAAACCTCGGGGTCCGTGATGCCGTAGCGATCATGGGCCTCCTGGGCGCCGACAAAACCGTGCCAAACCTGCGGGTGGTGACGGTCCTCCTCCTCCGGAACCACCACCGTGCACGCGTCCAAGCGTTCCCGCTGCAGATTGGGGGGCAATGACTTTGCGATGTCGTGGAGCAGGGCCGCCAGATGCGCCCGGGCCGGATCCATTCCATGCCGCGCCGCCAGCACCACGGCCATGCCTTCGACACCCAACACGTGAGTCAGCCGGTGGGCAGGCGTTCGGGCGATCAGTTCGCCGCGTATCGAGGAAACCAGCTCGGGGGTGACGTCCAGGGCAGGCGCTTCTCCAAGGGCAAATGCCGAATGGACCAGTACCATTCAGACCCTCTTTTACGGGCAGCTCTGATCTGCTGCAACGTTTTTGTTCGCCCAGTCGCACTTGGGGAAAACCCGCGAAGAGTGCCCCCAACCATCCATCAAATCCGCCTTGTCCTCCCCGTCCTCTACGGCCACTTCGTCCACCTTGTCCACACAGTCCACCAAACCGCGCAGCCTCCCCACCAGTCTGGACCTGCGCAGGCGTTGATTTCTGGTGACACGGTCGGCAAGCGACGCGAGTTTCGACCTCAACCTTGTGGCGCCTCGCCACCCTTGCAAGTTCCCCCGAACGGAAGCCCCGGAGAAGAGCCGCATGCCGATTGAGCAAACCATGCCCAGACGCACCACTCTCAGGCCTGTGCGCGGTGCGCTCCTCGCCCTGCTGACCGTGGCTCTCCTTTGGATTGCTCCCCTTGTGCACGCCCAGGAGGGCCAGCCTGAACTGGTACAACAACAGACCCAGCCCACCCCGGGGCTGGTCAACGCCAACTTCAGCGAGGCGCGCATCGAGCAGGTCCTCACCCTCATCTCCGCCCAGGCCGGGGTTTCCATCACCCCTCTTGGCCGGGCCGTCGGCGAGCGCGTCACCGTCTTCGAACGCGATGCCGATGTGGAGACGGTCCTGAACAAGATCGCCCAACCAAAGGGTTGGACATGGTGGCAAAACGACGACGGCAGCTACGGCATCGCCGACGAGGAATGGTACAAGGCCAACATCCTCCCCTTCAAGACCATCACCAAGGTCTTCCGCCCCGACCACGTGAAGGCCTCCGAGCTGGAGGCGGCCATCCGCCCCATGCTAACCCAGGGCATCAGCCGCGTCACCGCCGACGACCGCACCAACAAGCTCATCATTGTCGACCTGCCGGAAGTCATCGAGCGCATCGAGCGCCTGATCCGCGAGATCGACGTGCAGCTCTTCACCCGCGTCTTCTACATCCGCTTCGCCAACGTCGCCGACATCGCGCAGAAGATCGAATCCTACAAGAGCGATCCCGGCCGCATCGAGGTCGACGAGAAGACACACCAGATCATCGTCACCGACCTGCTCTCCAACATCAAGAAGATGGAGTTGCTGATCGACATCCTCGACATCGGGCCCGAAATCGTCATCTACGACGTGCACAACATCGGCTTGGAAGGCGAGGACCTCGAGGATCTCAAGACCATCATCGAATCCATCCGCACGCCAGACCTGCTGTTCGAGGTGAACGAGAAGCAGGGCGTGTTCATCCTGGAGGATGTTCCCGAGATCCACGAACGCGTGGAGCAGATCCTGTCCGGCTTCGACCTGCCCGTGAAGCAGGTTCTCATCCAGGGTGAGGTGCTGACCACCACGTTCCAGCGCGAGCTCGGGTTCGGTCTTCGCCGCGCCATCTTCACCAGCAACGAAGTGGGCATCATCAACCCCGGCGACGTCACCTTCGGCGGCGAGGGCTTCCGCTCCATCTCCGCCGGCTACGACTTCCTTGCCATGCAGGGAAACAGCATCACCGGCGCCGTCCTGAACGAGAAGTCGATCTTCGAGTGGGAGGCGAGCTTTTCCGACAGCACGGCGCGCGTGCTCCTGCAACCGCGCCTGCTCGTCAAGAACCAGGAAAACTCGCAGATCTTCGTTGGTCGCGAGGAACCCTACCTCACCACCTTCTTCAATGACAACAACACCAACGTCGGCCGCTCCACCGGCCAGCAAACCGTCACCGACGGTTTGACGTTTGACATCACGCCGAGCATCTCCAACAGCTACCTGGTGGAACTGGAGATCCGCATCGACAACGACAACGCCGAGGTCGTCACCCGCCAGAGCAGTGAGGGCCCCGTCGACCTGATCGCACGCAATCGCCAGAACATCGAGACCGTACTCACCATCCCCTCCGGCGAGACCCGCGCCATCGGCGGTCTCATCACGAAGAGCTCCACCAACTCTGCGGGTGGCGTGCCGTTCGTTTCCAAGATTCCCTACCTCGGCTCCCTCTTCGGATTCCAGAGCCGCGGTGAGACCCGCAACAACCTGCAGATCTTCATCACCCCCACCGTCGTGGAGGACGTCATCCCGCGCGAGACCGGCCAGGACGGTCGCCGCGGCCGCATGGTCACCGCCTTCGAAAAAGTCCCCGGTTCCTACGACCTCAACTTCGATTCACGGATCCAGGATGAGACGGACGAGTTCGACGAAGGCATGCTCGCTCCTCCTGCAGACCTGCTCGCCCCGTCGGATTCCGAAGGCCTGACCAGTGAGGAAGAGATCGAACAGTTGATGCGCGAGAGCACACAGCGCGAGGCCGCACCCACGGGCTCGATTGGCACCAATTGGCGCCCCAACGCCCCTCAAGCCGGCAGCACGACCCTTGGCACGCCAGCGCCGTCCACGCCCGCCACACCAAGCGAACGCCCGGCTCCCCGCCAGCGTCCACGTGAGGAACAGCCAGCCGCCGAGAACCCACCCGCGGCAACCCCGCGACAGAACCAACAACCCGCAGACGACAGACAGAATCGCCCGCGTGACCGTCAGCAACGCAACGAGACCTTGGACGTTCCGCCACCAGAGTGAGGGCTGACCTTCGCAAGCTGCATCGCATGCGCCCTCCTCGATCCATCGGATGATAGGGGAGGGTTGTATGATTGTGCACATCGACACGGAACAGGGATTCCGCGGCGGACAGCAACAAGTGCTGTCGCTCATGGATGGACTGCGCGAACGCGGCGTCCGCCAGACCTTGCTGGCCACCCACGGATCAGAACTGGCCAAGCGCGCCCAATTCTACTCGCATCAGGTCATCGAGCTGGCATCCACAAAGACGTGGAACCCGCTGGCGTGGTGGGCCGTTGCGCGCGCCACGGAGGGAGCCACACTCATCCATGCCCACGCCAGCCACGCCCATCGACTGGCATGGCAGGCCGTTGGCGGAAAGACGCCTATCGTCGTCACGCGACGCGTCGATTTCCCCGTCGGCCAGAATCAATTTTCCCGCAAGGCCTACACCGGCTCCCTCCAGAAGTTCATCGCCATCTCCAATGCCATTCGCGATGTCCTGATCCAGGGCGGTGTCAACCCTGCCGACATTCATGTCGTGCCCAGCGGCGTTTCGTCAGAACGCTTGGTGAAGGTTGGCGGCTCAGCCGTGCGCGCGGAATTCAACCTGTTGGCGGCGCAGCCATTGATCGGATGCACGGCCGCGTTGGTTGATCACAAGGATCCCTTGAACCTGTTGGAAGCGCTCGTCACGGTCCGCCAGCATCTCCCCAACGCCGCGGTGCTGTGGGCCGGTGAAGGCGACATGCGGCGTGCCGTGGAGCAGCGCGCAAAGGCCTTGGGGCTCGAAAATGCATTCGTCCTGGCCGGATGGCGCGAAGACATCGGCGCAATCCTCGACGCCATCAACCTGTTCGTCATGCCCAGCAAGATGGAGGGCCTCTGCACGGCCCTCATCGACGCACAGGCCCTCGGCATTCCATGTGTCGCGACGCGCGCAGGCGGCATACCCGACATCATCACCCACGGCGAGAACGGCCTGATCGCCAACACGCAGGATCACACGTCCTTGGCCGATGCCATCGTTCGCCTGTGGAACGATCCGGCGCTCAGGCACCAGTTCACCATCGCCGGGCCCACGGTCGCGAAGTCGAAGTTCTCTGTGGACCAAATGGTTGAAGGAACGCTGAAGGTCTATCGGGAGTTGGTGGGCGAAGGCGTCTCGCTGTCCTGAAAGACCAGCTTGTTGCGATTGTGCACGCGCAACACGATCTTACCCTCCAGCAGCGCCAGCAACTTCTCCCCCACCAGTTCGCGCCGCCATCCCTTCATCACCGGAATGTCGAGCGAAGCAACCCTCCGGCGATGATTGACCAGCATCTGCAGGTCCGTCGTCGTCGCCAACAATGTCGGCGCGATGGATTCCTTCTCGGCAATGGAACGGATCAGCGCCTGCAGGATCTCGACGAGGCCCGTGGGAATGTCGGGGCGTTCGCCGCGCGGCCTTGTGGGCCATTGATCCCGTGGAATCTCCTTCGCACTGGCAATAGCGCGAAAGACTTCGTCGCCGTAGCGCGTCACCTGCCCAACCGGCAGATGACGATGCCCCTTCAGTTGGTCCGGCCCCGAGGGCGCCAGCTTCGTCAATTGGATCAACAACTGATCCTGCATCACGCTGCGCCGCGGGACGTTGTTCTTCCGCGCGCGCTCCTCGCGCCACAGTGCCAACTGCTGCAGGATCACCAGCTTGCTCTCGGGCACCTTGCCCCATTCCTTGACCGAGCGATACAGCTCCGCATCCGACGCCTCAACCGGTCGCGCCGCCGCTTCGAAGCGCGTGTCCTGCTCCTCGCGAAACCAATCCATCCGCCCCAGACTCTCCAGCCGCCGCGCGATCTCGGTCCTCAAGTCATGCAGGTATAGCACATCGCTCGCGGCGTACTCCAGTTGAGCCGGACGCAGAGGCCGCGCCGACCAATCGCTCACCGTTTCCGCCTTGTCGATCGTCGACCCCAGCAGGTCGCGCACAAGATTGGCCAACGAGACCTGCTCACCCAGCCCCGCCATCGCCGCCGCCAACTGCGTGTCAAACAACGGCCCGCAAAAACCCGGCACCGCACGCGCCAGGATCGCAATGTCCTGGCTGGCGCTATGGATGATCTTCTCCACCTCCTTGTCGGCGAGTAGCGGCTTCAGCGGCGACAAATCCGTCACCGTCCGCGCATCCACCAGAATCGGATCGCCAGTGCCGCTGTGCAACTGGATGATCTCAAGCGTCGGGTAATAGCTCTTCTCGCCGATGAACTCCGTATCCACGGCGAGCAATTTCGGGCGGCCCAACAGGGCGACCGCCTCGCGCAAATCCTGGGTGCTCTCAATCAGGCGAAAAGGGGTCGTGGGGCGTGTGGGCATGAAGGTTAAGGGCGCACCATTTCAGGAAGTTGGAAGCCTGCGCGAGTCTGGGCCTTCAGTGACTTACAACCCATCCAGGGCAGAATCGGGCGAATTGGCCGGCACGATCTCCAGAACCTCGATCTCGAGCCACAGATCCGCACCGGGGGGAATAATGTCCGCATACCCGCGGTCGGCGAAAGCAGAACTCGCGGGCAAATGAACCTTTGCCAAGGAGCCGGCGGGGAGTCGCCGCAGGGCCAGATCCAAGCCGGGCAGGGCTTCCGCCTCACCGAGGATGACCTCGTACACGCCCTTTCGGTCCCGGGTGTCGTCAAGTACTGCACCTTCCGCATCCGCCAGCCGATAGTGCAACCGCACGGCGTCGCCATCCGTGGCCAGCGCACCCGCGCCCCATTGCACGACATCCACAACCACCCCTCCTTCCAACTCCAATTTCTCTGGCGGCCGAGGCGTCGCCGTGGGCACAGGCGTCTGAGTGGCCTCGACTTGCGCCCCGTCCCCTCGCCCCGCCGGTTCCTCGGTTGGGGATTTGCATCCCAGATAAAAAAGGGATAGCAAGGACAGAAGGGACAGCAGGGAGATGCGCAAGACCGACTCAACAAACCATCCGGTCTGGCCCTGCATTCTCAGCATAGTCTCCATTGTCAAGCTTTTCACCTTTGTCCTTTATCCTTCATCCATTATCCTTCTCAATCTCTCCTCCGCCACCCTCTTGTGCTCCTCGCCTTGCTTGGGATCCTTCTCGGCCGCGGCGAGGTACTCCTCCCACGCGCGGCGCTTTTGCGCGGCTGGAGCGCCCAGCCTCTCCAGCGTCACGGCATAGTTATAGTGGTTTCCTGCCAGTGTCGGGTCGAGCGCTTTCCCATAGGTGAAGATCAGCCGGGCATCCTCCACCTCCCCCGCCTCAAACGCCACCGACCCCCGAAGGAAAAGCCCCTCGGCGGCGGCACGATCGCGAATGCGAAACAGGATCTTGAAAAGCAGGGAAAACCGCGGGACAAAGGCCATCACCCACCCACCCGGGTGGAATCAGGAGCCCGGCTCAAGGCTCACAAAGTTCTGCCCGCCCGTCGGCCGCGTCATCATCTCACGCTCCAACGACTCCAGATACAAGTCCCGCGTCAGATAATACCGGAACTGATTGCGCTCGCATTGGGCCCACTTCTCCTCCTCCATGATCTCCTCGACCTGCTGCATGCTGCCGGTCTCTTGGAAGATCTCCTTGAGGGGCTGATAACGCGCCATCGGCAAGTAGCACCGATCCACCCCCCGCCCTGCACAGGACGAGATCAGGGGCACAACAGCCAGGGCGCAGAAGCCAAGTAGGAGGGAAAGTCGTCTCACCGGTGGTCGCCGTCCTCGCAAAGTGGTGGACCGGAACCTGACGCACCCCCCGGAGCATGCGCAAGGGGCGTTTGGGGGGACATTAGCAGTCTTCTCTTCCCTTGAAGTGTGCCAGAAGAACGTCGAGTTCGCGGATCAGTGGGGGCAGATCCTCTCGAATCGTGCGTCAAAGCCGATCCTCATCCACGCGGTCATAGCCACGGATTAGCCGGATTCTCATCCCACGAATCAAATGCCACGGAATCCTGGGGGCCAGCCCCTGAACGTCTGGCGATGCGCGCGTGGCTCCTCATCGGCTCAAGACCAACCAGGTCATCATGCCGCGACTTGGATTGGCACGGCCTCGCGCAGAACCTCGTCCACAGAATACGGACTCAGGGATTCTGGAGTGTTCAGGTCAACACGTCGGCCAAGGATCTCGCTCAGCTCCAGCTGCAAGCCTTCAAACGCGATCATCCCCACCCTGCACCCGGCTCAAACTCCAGAAGGACATCCACATCGCTCTCCTGCGTGAAGTCATCGCGCAGCACCGATCCAAACAACGACAGACGCTGCACCCGGTGCCTTTGGCAGTAGGCCTGAATGGCAGCAATCGGAGTGTCGATGGGAAGCGTCTTCAAGACAAACACCTCTTCCCGACATGCAATCACACAGGGGGCTGCTCGTCAAACGGCACACTGGTGCCCCTCATCTCCCCCTTTTTGGGCATTTTGCGCCTCTTGCGCCATTTCGCGGCTCACCAAAACCCTCCCCTCAGAACGGCTCGCCAATCGGATACGACTCCGGCGGATCGGGATCGGGGACTTCCAGCTCCGCCCGAAGCCGCTCCAGCTCTGCCTTCAGCCGCTCCGTCACCTGCGCGTACTCCGGACGGCCGTAGAAGTTCGTCTGCTCCGATGGATCCGCGATGCGATCGATCAGCAACCACGTCTGCATGTCCATCTCATAGAAGTACGCAAGCTTGTACCTCTTCTCCACCACGCCATAATGCTTCCGCACGGCGTGCCAGCCGGGATATTCATAGTAGTGGAAGTAAAAGGAATCCCGCCAATCCTCCGGCGTTTCCCCCGTCAGGAGCGGCACGAAGGAGCGGCCTTGAACGTCCTCCGGTACGGGCGCGCCGGCCATCTCCAGGAACGTCGGCGCAATGTCGATCACCGAGACGATCTCGTCCGTCGAGCTACCCGGCTCGATATGCCCCGGCCAACGCATCAACATGGGTGTGCGCAGCGACTCCTCGTAGATCCAACGCTTGTCGAACCAACCATGCTCGCCCAGGAAGAACCCCTGGTCCGAAGCATACACCACGACCGTGTTGTCGCTGAGGCCGGTCTCATCCAGATAATCCAGCACGCGCCCGACATTCTCGTCCACCGCCAGCACACACTTCAGGTAGTCGCGAATGTAGCGCTGGTATTTCCACCGGACGAGATCATCGCCCGTCAGGTTCATTTCCTTGAATGCCGCATTGCGGGGCTTGTAGTACGCATCCCACACGGCGCGCTGCTCATCCGTCAGCCCCGGAATGTCCATCAACTTCAGGTCGCGATCCACCAACGTCTCGCTGATGCGCATGTCCGCCTGCCGTGCCGCGCGCGGCATTCCTTCATGATTGCTGAAGAGCGTTGGCGGTTCGGGGTAGGTCACATCCTCGAAATCCGCCAGATGCCGCGGCGCCGGATCCCACGCGCGATGCGGCGCCTTGTGTTGCAACATCAGCAGGAACGGCCGCTCATCGCCGCTCTTCTGTCGCTCGTCCAGCCACTCCAGCGCCCAATCGGTCACGATGTCAGTCGTGTAGCCGGTGACTGTTTCCTCGTGACGGTTCCCATCACCATTGGGATCCACCAGGATCCTCGGGTTGTAGTACGGCCCCTGGCCGATCAACACCGCCGAGTAATGAAAACCCTGCGGGGCCTGCTGGTCGCCCAAGTGCCACTTCCCGATCAAGGCCGTCTCGTATCCCGCCGCCTGCAGCGACTTCGGGAAAGTCCACTGCGAACCATCAAACGGCTGTCGCGTCGCGTTGCGGTAGTAACCGTTCTTGTGCGAATACTTTCCCGTCAACACGCACGCCCGCGAAGGGCCGCTGATCGGGTTCGGCACCAACGCGCGGTCAAAGCGTATCCCCTCGTCGGCGATGCGATCCAGGTTTGGCGTCTGCATCAGATGATCCGAATACGCGCTCACCGCCTGCCACGCGTGATCGTCCGTGAAGATCAGCAGAATGTTGGGGCGTTCGGGCTTGGCCGGCTCCTGCGCCGCCATCGGCGCAGAGGAAGCCAGAAGCAACGGCAGGGCGAGCAGCGAAGTGCGCATGGACCGGGATCCCCTTGTTGGACTTGCAGGCACTAGTGAACGACAGCCCACCGTGGAGGTCAAACGGCAAGTTCCCCGCCAACTCCCGATTGCGCTGCAATGCACGCCCCCCGCACACACTTACCATGACCGTCGAACCCACCGCCCGATTCTCCGACCGCGCAAGCGACTACCTGCTGTACCGTCCGCGCTATCCGCGAGCCATCGTCGACCTGCTCGCCGCAAAAGGCCTCCTGACTCCACACTCCACCATCGCCGACTTGGGATCCGGCACCGGCTTCCTCAGCGAACTCTTCCTCGAACACGGCTGCACCGTCCATGGCGTCGAACCAAACCAAGCCATGCGCACCGCCGGCGAGCAACACCTCGTGCGATTCCGCAGTTTCCACAGCGTCGCCGCCACCGCCGAAGCCACCACGCTCCCCGATGCATCCATCGACATCGTCACCGCCGGCCAGGCCATGCACTGGTTCGACCCGCAACCGACCCTCGCCGAGATCCGCCGCATCACCCGCGCACCGCATTGGTTCGTCATCGTCGCCAACGACCGCGCCCTCGACGCTTCCGACTTCATGCGCGAATATGAAAAGCTCCTGACCGACCTCCTCCCCGAGTACATCCGCGTCCGCGCGCGGTACCATTCCCTGCACAACTGGCTCGACGATCCATCACGCGTGCAATCCGCTGAGTTCCGCAACCACCAGATCTTTGACGAAGCCGGCCTAATCGGCCGCGTGCTCTCCAGCTCCTACGCGCCAAAGGAAGGAACTGACCACGCAAACCTCATCGCCGGACTCAAGTCACTCTTCGCCCGCCACCAGCAATACGGCAGCGTCACATTCCACTACCGAACCTTCGTGGAATGGGCGGCGGTGGGGTGAGAGGGTCAGGATGCCACCCAATACTCGACGGGCTGGGACAGGAAGTCCTCCAGCGATATTCCGTCGGCTCCAACGAGCAGTTTGCGCGTTGGCTTGAACGCCTCTGCAAAGGCGCTCATACCCGAGAGCGAACCCGTCTTGCTCCCGCTCTTCACTTCAATCGCAACAAGGCGATTCCCGGCACGAACCACAAAGTCCACCTCCCTGTTGCCTTCCCGCCAATAGGCAACCTGGCAAACTCCGCGAGCTTGTGCGTTCACCAAATGAGCCCCCACGGCGGATTCCACAAGGTGCCCGAAGTACTCCCGGTCTTCGCGCGCTTCCGACGGGGAAAGGCCGGACGTCGCGGTCATCAGCGCCGTGTTCATCACCTGCAATTTCGGACTTGAAGCACGCCGCCGCACGGCTTCGCCGGAAAATTTCTGTAACCCCATGACCATGCCTGCCGACGCCAGCAGATCAAGATAGTGCGCAAGAGTGACCGTGTTGCCCGCGTCCTGAAGTTGACCGAGCATCTTCGTGTAGGACAACACCTGCCCCGAGTATTCACATCCAAGCTCAAACAAGCGCCGCAGCAGCGCCGGCTTGTCCACGCGCGTGAGCAGCAAGACGTCGCGCGAGATCGCCGTTTCCACAAGTGAGTCAAGAATGAAGCGACGCCACCGCGCCGGTTCCTTCACCAGCGATGCCACGCCCGGATAGCCTCCGAAGTAGAGATACTGCTCCAGCGAAAATCCGAATGCCTCACGCATCTCCTCAAGCGACCAGTGCGGCATGTGCAGCACTTCGAATCGCCCAGCCAGACTTTCGGTCAGTCCTCGCTGGATCAGCAACGGCGCCGATCCCAGCAACACAACTTTCAACGGCCGGCGCTTGCGCGTGTCCTCGTCCCACAGCCGCTTCACGGACTCCGACCAGTTGGCGACCTTCTGGATCTCGTCCACGACCAGAATCCCACCCGCCTTCCCAAACGTCAGCCGGGCAGCATCCCACTGCTCGGCCAACCACTCTTCGCCACGCAGGGTGGGCTCGTCGGCACTGACGAACCGGAAAGGACGCCCCCCCGCCTCGACCACCTGTTGGACCAGCGTGGTCTTACCCACCGTCCGCGGCCCGGTCACCGCCTGGATGAACCGCCGCGACTCGGCCAGACGGCGGGCCAACTCGGCGGCATAAGGGCGCTGAAAGGTGGTCGCTGATTTACTCATCATACTGAGTAAAATTACTCAGGATGCTGAGTAAGTCAAGGGGGGACTCCACATAGGGCGGCCAAAACTCATAAAAGCAAGGACATCCCCACCGCGCCTCCTCCCTGAAAGTCCTTCGCCACCAAACCTCCCTAGGGGATATCCAAGTTTGGAACCTTGACTACAGCAAGAGGAGTGGCCATCGTGGAAT
>CAZVAQ010000098.1:0-12813 GCA_964625145.1 uncultured Candidatus Sumerlaeota bacterium | reverse complement strand
GCGGCGCGGCGCTCGCGCGTGCTCATCGCGACGGTGGAGCCGATACCAACACCCGCCAGCGACAGGATCGCCACCAACAGCCCGGCGAGCGTCAACTCGGCCGCCGTGATGCCTTGACCGTATCGTTCCAGGTCCTCCGCGGCCATCGTCGTGCGCAGGCCCATTGCGTCGATCTGTTCCTTCAATGCCAGCGCGGCGGCGGGGGATTCCGCGTCCACCATGATGCGGATGTAGCGCGGCTGGTAGTCGCGGTTCATGTGGCGGTTCCAGTTTGCCATGACGTCCAACGGCACCACCAAGCCCATCAGGTTTGGATCGTGCGTGAGGCCGATGATCCGGCCTCGGACGGTTGCGGTCTGTGCGCGCGAGCCCATGCCGATGGTGGTTTCGCCGAGGAGAAACTCCATGTTGAGGCCGATGGCCGCGCGTTCACTCAGCTTCGGCAACCGGTTCGCCTCGGCAATCCCCAGGTTGTAGATGTCGAGAAAGTACGCCGAGACGAGGACGGGGACGGGTTGGTTGGGATCCGTCGCGCGAAACTGCGTGCCTGGCGGAAGCTCCGCGGCGACGAGCGATTCAGGGACGCCAAAGATTGCGGCTTCGGATTCAAAGGCGCCCGACATTCCGGGGAGACCGGCAGATGCCATGGCCGGAAAGTCGGTGGTCATTTGCGGATGAACGGCGGCGACACCTTCCATCCGCCGCAACCGGTCGACGGTTTCGTCGTTCAGGCTCCCGGCCTGCAGACGGAGAAACGCGACGTCCATCGCGGCGGGTTCGACGATGATTCGCTGCCGTGGGAACAGGCGCTCAACTTCAGGGCGCACGTCAAAGCGCAGCCACGCGATCACATGCAGCACCAACGCCGCGATGGTGACGCTGGCCACGACACACAGGACCATCAGGACGAGCCGGCCGGGCCGCGAAAGCAGCTCAACTCGAAACCATGCGAGCCAGCCGGCGAGAGTCATCTTGAAAGCTCGCTGCGTTCCGCCGAGTCCAGTGTGTTGCGCAATAACATGGCGATGGTCATGGGGCCGACTCCGCCCGGAACCGGGGTGATGAGCGAGGCCACCTCTGCGACTGCGTTCGTGTCAACATCTCCCACCAAGCGGCGGCCGGTCTTCGTGACGGGGGCTTCGATGCTGTTGATGCCGACATCGATGACCACGGCGCCGGGCTTGACCATGTCCGCCTTGATAAAGTGAGCGACGCCGATGGCGGCGACCAGGATGTCGGCGCTGCGCGTCACTGCGGGCAGGTCCTTCGTCGCCGAATGGCAAACGGTCACTGTCGCGTCGCCGCCGGGGCCCTTGCGCATCATGAGCAGGGCGAGCGGCTTGCCGACCAAGTTGCTGCGGCCGACGATGACCACGTTGGCCCCCTTTGTCTGCACGCCAGAGCGGACCAGCAGCTCCACGACTCCCAGCGGCGTGCATGGCACAAAGCCGGGACGTCCGGTGGCGAGGTTCCCGGCGCTCACGGGATGCAGGCCATCCACGTCCTTGGACGGATGGATCTGCTCAATGGCGGCCGTTTCGTCCAGGTGGCGGGGGAGGGGGAGCTGCACCAGAATGCCGTCGATGCGCGCGTCGGCGTTCAGCTCCGCGATGGCCGTGTGCAGGTCGGCCTGCGTGATCGTGGCGGGGAAATCCAGTTGGCGGGAATGAAATCCCGCCTCGGCGCACGCGCGGGTCTTGCTCTTGACATAAGCGGCCGACGCCGGGTTGTCCCCCACGAGGATGACGCCGAGGCCCGGCGGGCGATGGCCCGCCGCGACGC
Source organism: uncultured Candidatus Sumerlaeota bacterium (assembly GCA_964625145.1). Taxonomy (GTDB): domain Bacteria; phylum Sumerlaeota; class Sumerlaeia; order SLMS01; family JAHLLQ01; genus CAYTRP01. The sequence goes on along the minus strand of CAZVAQ010000098.1, from coordinate 11,031 downwards.
GCTTTTCCACCGCCGCGCGGATCTCTTCGCGCACGGCTTGGGCGATTGCCTTGCCATTAATCAACTGTGCTGTCATTCAGTGGGGGCTCCGAGGGAAGTCACTGCCGCCGCAATTCGAGCGTGACGCCGGAGCCAGCGTCAATGGTCTCGACGGATGCCGGGGCGATTCCCTCGCGCAGGCAGGCGAGGGCGTCCTGCAGCTTTGCCATGAGGACACGCTCCTCTTCCGATGGCGACTCCGGATGCTTGACGGAGGCGAGAATCGCGATCAAACAGGCCAACTTCGAGACTTGGGAGGGGACGAAGCCTTTTCGCTTCTCGTGGCGGCACAGGGTTTCGCGCGCCAAATTGAGCATGTTGGCGAACTCTGCCTGAGTCTTCCCAATGTACCGGCGAACGAATGCCAGCTCGGCACCCGTCAGTGGGCGCCGGAAGGAGACCAAGTAGCCGAATAAGACATCGAGCAAATCGTCCACACGGGCAATGATTGGCGTCCTCGTTCCATCCGGGTACTCGAGGACCTCCACGCCGGTTCCGGCAATCATGACACCGGGTAGCCCGAAATCATTCGGCAGAGGCACCCGCTCCCCCTCGTTGAGCCGACGGCGACGGGGGGCGTCCAGTTCATCGAACCGGTCGAGTGCGGCCTCCACATCGGCGTCGAGTCTGTGAGTTTCGACTGCTGGCATCTGCTGGATCCTCATGCTTGGGGTAGTTGCCCATCCTAAGTTACAGGGCAGAAGGCGGTGATGATGGAGACTATGTCCGGTTCTTCGGCATCTTCGGGGAGATGGCAAGGTGACGACTACCACGAGCGGCCATCCCGTGCATCTGGAGCCGATCCGATAGGCCCACGCCCTTCGACGATCCAAGTACCGGACGTCGGACTCCCGCATTCCGCCCCGGGCAACCGGCGAGGTGAGGGTCTCCCGAATCTCGATCACTCCGATCCCCCGAACCTGGCGCTCCTCGGCAAAGTCAGGTTCGAAGGCGATCTTGCCAGTGCCCAGACATTCATGGACCTTTGCGAGCACTGCCCCTGGGCGCATTCGCCGCCTGCGTCTCTCGTCCCCATCGGTGGGAGTCTTCGGTATTGCAGGGCTCGCTGCAATCAAAAGTGACGATTCGTCACAACTTGGCGGTTCGCCTCGGCGGACTTCCAACTCGTACGGAACAGCGGATGGGCGGGTTTCGCCGTTTCTTTGCTCTCTTGTCAAGCGATGTCGATTCCTCAAACCTTACCCCTTGACTCACCGCCGCCCCCGGGCATTCTCACGACCCCTTTGCTCCCGGAGGATCATCGGATCATGCCAGTTCCCAGACGACGTCACTGCCCCGCCCGCCAGGGCAAGTCCCGTACTCACAAGAAGCTGTTCAACACCCAGTTGGTCGCGTGCGAGGAGTGCGGAACCCCGAAGTTGCGCCATCGCATTTGCCCCTCCTGCGGCACTTACAAGAAGGTCGAGTACCGCCCGGTCCAGAAGTCCTGACGGCCGCGTTATCTCCTTCAACTCCGGCTCCGCCCCCCCGGGTCGAGCCGTCTTCCAGATCATGCGTGTAGCCGTTGATGCCATGGGTGGCGATGCGGGCCCTCGTCCGGCGGTCGAGGGCGCCATACTTGCCGCCCAGCGCTATAACATCGATGTGGCCCTTGTGGGCAAGCCGCGCCACCTGCAGCGCCTTCTGGCGGCCATGAAGGTGCGTGACGGGCGCATTTCGATCGTGGAGGCCACCGACGTCATCCAGATGTCGGACACGCCGCGCGAGACGCTGAAGCGCACGCAGTCTTCCATGGCCGTGGCCACGCGGCTGGTCAAGGAAGGGCAGGCAGACGCGCTGGTCTCGGCGGGGAACACGGGTGCACTGCTGGCCAACACGCTGTTTTCGTGGCGGACGCTGCCGGGGATCAAGAAGCCCGCCATCGCAGCCTACCTGCCCACGATGAAGGGCATCATGATCGTGGTCGACGCCGGTGCCAACGTCGACTGCAAGCCCCACCAACTTCTTCACTTTGCGATCATGGGTTCGGTGTACGCGCGCGATGTCCTGCGGCGCGATCCGCCGCGCGTTGGGTTGCTCTCCAACGGCGAGGAGGAAACGAAGGGGAATGAGTTGGTGCTCAACACCCACAAGCTCCTTCGCGCCACGGATCTCGATTTCCTCGGCAATGTGGAGGGCACCACCGTCTTCAACGGCGATGTGGACGTGTTGGTGTGCGATGGCTTCGTGGGCAATGTCCTGCTGAAGTCCGCCGAGGGGATCGCCGGGATGGTGTTCAAGGCCATCAAGCACGAGGTGAAGAAGAGCGTGGTGAACATGGTTGGCGCCGTGATGATGATGCCGGCCGCCAAGCGCGTGAAGGCGCGCACGGATTACGACGAGTATGGCGGCGCCCCTCTGCTGGGCCTGAACGGCGTCGTCATCAAGGCCCATGGCCGCTCGAACAAGAAGGCCTTCATGAATGCGATCCGAGTCGCGGCCGAGTGCCACAATCTGGGGCTGGTCCGGCGCCTGCGCGAGGAACTGGAGCGGGTCGACCGCCAGGTCGAGCATGTCGAGGAAGCTTCCTGAGAGGCTCGGCTCGAACTCCTCACCTCCACCCCCCCCTGCCCATTCCATTGTTCGGTTTGACCCAGTGATCACTGCCTCCGCAGATTCCACCGAAGTCCTTACCGCTCCACGAGAGGAATCCCCAACAGTGTCCCAAGTCCCGCGTGCGGGTATTCTCGGCGTCGGAATGGCTGTTCCCGACCGCATCCTTTCCAATGAAGACCTGACCCGGATGGTCGAGACCAGCGACGAATGGATCGTCACCCGGACGGGCATTCGCGAACGCCGCATCATGGCTCCGACCGAGACGACCTCGCAGTTCGCCGTCCGCGCGGCACGGGCTGCGATGGCTGATGCGGGCGTGACGCCTGCCGACATCGACATGATCATCGTGTGCACATACACCGCCGACCGGTTGTGTCCATCGGCGGCCTGCGTCGTGCACAAGGAACTTGGCTTCAAGGACATCCCCGCCTTTGACCTGAACGCGGCGTGCAGCGGTTTCATGTATGGCCTGCAGATGGCCAATGCGTTGATTCGCTCGGGCATTCACAAGCGCGTCCTGGTCGTGGGGGCGGAGGGGCAAAGCCGCTTTGCGGATTACACCGACCGCACGACCTGCATCTTGTTCGGCGATGGCGCCGGGGCGGTTGTTGCCGGAGCATCGGAGGACGATCCGGAGCGCGGGATTCTTTCCTGCATTCTGGGCGCGGATGGTGGCGGCAACGAGATGATCACGCTCAACGCGGCTCATCCTCCGGGCGGACCGCACCTCGATGGCGAGTACCCGGTCCGCGATCCGTACATCCGCATGAATGGCCGCGAGGTCTTCAAGTTTGCCGTGCGCGGCATCGAACGCGCGTTGGACCTGGCGTTGGCCCAGGCGGGCCTGCCCGCTTCCGCCGTGGATTTGCTCATCCCGCATCAGGCAAACGACCGCATCATTGAAGCCGCGGCGACGCGGTTGAACCTGCCGCCGGAGCGGGTGCTGAAGAACATCGATCGCTACGGCAACACGGCCGCAGCCAGCATTCCCATCGCGCTTTGCGAGGCACACCAGACCGGCCGGCTGAAGCGCGGCCAGGTGGCAGCCCTGGTCGGCTTTGGCGGCGGCTTCACGTTTGGCAGCACAATCATTCGCTGGTGATTGGAAAGACAAACCTGCTTTCCAAATCCCCAAGCCTTGCTCACCCGGAGTTCTCCCATGCCCCGCATCGCCTTCCTGTTTCCCGGTCAAGGTTCCCAATCCGTCGGCATGGGGAAGTACCTCTATGAGATGTCCCCCGACCTGGCGGCGTACTTTGACACGGCCGATCGCGTCCTGGAGTACAAGCTGTCGTGGTTGTGCTTCGAAGGCCCCGAGGAGGAACTGAAGCGCACGGAGAACACGCAGCCTGCGCTTTACCTCGTGAGTGCCGCCACGCTGCACGCGCTTCGCGAGGCTGGGATCATTCCGTATGCAGTCGCGGGGCATTCGCTGGGTGAATACACGGCGCTGCACGCGGCGAGCGTCTTCGATTTTGAGACGGGGCTTCTGACGGTTCGCGAGCGCGGAGTGGCCTTTGCGGCCGCTGGTGCCGAGCGTCCCGGTGCCATGGCCGCGATCATCGGCCTGCCCGGTGAGAAAGTGGCCGGGATCTGTGGCGAGGTTTCGACGGAATCGGAAGTCGCCGTGTGCGCGAATTACAACGAACCTTCACAGACGGTGATCAGCGGCGATCCTGCCGCTGTCGAGCGCGCCCGCGAAGCTTGCACGGCGGCTGGTGCGAAGCGCGCGCTGCCGCTGCCGGTCAGCGGCGCGTTCCACTCGCCACTGGTCGCCTCGGCGGCCGATCGGCTGAGCGCGTTCTTTGAGAATGTCGAGTTCCATGCTCCGCGCATCAAGTTCGTGAACAACGTTTCGGCGCAGGCCATTGACGATCCGGAAGTCATCCGGCTCGCGTTGCTGGACCAGGTGACCTTCAGCGTTCGCTGGGTGGAATGCGTGCAGCGGCTTGTGGAGCTGGGCGTGGAGGCCTTTGTTGAGGTTGGCAGCGGCAAGGTGCTCTCCGGTTTGGCCAAGCGCATCGCGCCGAACATTCCGACGTACACCACCGAGTCCGCCGAGTCTCTTCAGAAGACCATCGAGGCCCTTCGTCCGGCCAACTGATCGAATCTCCCAGGAAAGGCACTTCCCATCATGAGCCAGCAACCCCTTGCAGGCAAAATGGCACTCGTGACCGGAGCCGGTCAGGGCATTGGCCGGGCCATCGCAATCGCGCTCGCCGAGGCCGGAGCCAAGGTGGCCGTCAACTCCGCGACGGAGAAGAATTGCTCGGCGGTTGCCGATGCCATCCGCGCCGCCGGGGGAGAGGCCATTGCGATTGCCGGTGATGTGGCCGATTCCGCGTTCTGCCAGAAGATGGTCGACGACACCATCGCGCAGCTTGGCGGTTTGCACATCCTGATCAACAATGCCGGCGTGACGCGCGATGGTTTGTTGATGCGCATGAAGGACGAGGATTGGGAGCGCGTCATCGACACGAACCTCAAGTCCGCGTTCCTGCTGACGCGCGCCGCCGCGCGGCCGCTGATGAAGAACCGGTGGGGCCGCATCGTGAACATCACCAGCATCGTCGGCATCATTGGCAATCCGGGACAGGCGAACTACTGCGCCTCGAAGGCCGGCATGATTGGCCTGACGAAGTCGGTGGCCAAGGAACTGGCCTCGCGCAACATCACGGTGAACGCCATCGCCCCCGGCTTCATCCGCACGCGCATGACGGACGAGCTCAACGACGAGCAGAAGAACGCCCTGCTGGGCCAGATTCCCGCCGGCCGGTTTGGCGAACCGGAGGACATCGCCGGCATGACAGTCTTCCTCTGCACCGAAGCGGCGGCCTACATCACGGGCCAGGTGATCGAGGTCACCGGCGGGCTGGGCATGTAATCGGCCGCGGACGGGGAGAGGATTCCTCTTCTCCTTGCGGCCAGCGTTGGATGCGGGCTTCTCTCGCCTCAATTGATCCAAGGCGGGAGTAGACATGTCAGCTTTTGCGAAACCCATTATCCTCTCGGCACTCGGACTTTCGCCGACGTCGACACGTGTCGCGTCGGAGGCGCATGCTCTGGCCACCGCCCTTGGCGGCACCGCACGCTTTGTCCACGTGGGGGACGAATCCCCCGAAGTGCTGCAGCGCCTTGACCAGGTGCTGCGCGCTGTCATCCCCGACGGCTCCGTGGAGGACGTTGTCATTCGCGCCGGCGATCCCAGCGAGATCCTGTCCGCCGTGGCGGAGTCACTTGACGCCGACTTGATTGTGGCCGGTGCCCTGGAGCGCGAGGCTCTGTTGACCAGCCTCATCGGTTCGGTGGCGCGGCGCTTGGTTCGCCGGGCACCATGTCCTGTGATGCTGCTTCCCGTGGGTCCTGCCGAACCACCGGTGATGAAGACCGTCGTTGCCTCCGTGGAGATCGACGATTCCTCCGCGAACATGATCGATCTGGTGGCAAAGATCGCGCGCGCCATGAATGCCCGGTCGTTCCACATCGTGCGCGAACCGGACGCCGCCGAGCGCCTGGCGCTGCGCTACGCGACACTCTCCGAGCGGGAGGCCGCCAACCGGCGCAGCCGCGAGGAACTCGGCGATTTCATCACGGGCCGCGACGTTGCCGGCCTTCGCCTGCACATCAACTATCTTGGAGATGCCATGGACGGCATTGGCGGCGTGGATTACGCCAAGCGCGTTGGCGCCGACCTGCTGGCATTTCCCGCTCCTTCCCGTCCACTCACCTTCTGGGACCGCTTCTTCTCGCATCCAACCGAGCGGGTGCTGGATCGCCTGCCGTGTCGTCTGCTCGTGTATCGTGACAAGTCCTCCTCCATCGGGGAGGCGGGAAGTCCATGACCCATAACGACCTGACAATCCTCTTCCTCTCTCTTGGTGTATTGCTCTTCTTCGCGCGCCTGTTGGGCGAGATTGCGAAGAACCTGGGGCAGCCCGCCGTGCTTGGCGAGATCATAGCCGGCATCCTGCTCGGGCCGACGGTTCTTGGCTATTTCCTGCCCGATCTGCACGGGGCAATCTTCCCCGACACACCGGGCTATACCGCCGGCATGAAGGCCATCACGGCGTTGGCCATCACGCTGTTCCTGATGATTGCGGGCATGGAGGTGGACCTGTCCGCCATGGTGCGCCAGGGGAAGTCCTCCGCTGTCATCAGCCTCTTCGGGATGCTCATTCCCTTTGGCGTCGGCTTCGTCTGCGCGTGGTTCATGCCCCGCATCTTTGGCGCGGCGGAGGATGCCGCCCTTCTCCCCTTCGCATTGTTCCTCGGCACCGTGCTCGCGATTTCCTCTCTGCCGGTGATCGCCAAGACACTGATGGATCTCAACATCTACCGGTCGGATTTCGGCATGGTGGTCATCTCCGTCGCGGTTGTGGATGACATCGCGGGCTGGATGCTGTTCGCCGTCATCCTCGGCATGCTCGACACTCACTCCGGTGCGGGGTTTGGCGTGCTTGGCACCATCATCCTCAGCCTCGGGTTTGCGTTCCTGTTGCTTACCGTGGGGCGCATCATCATCGATCGCATCCTTCCGATTGTGCAGGCCTACACGTCATGGCCCGGCGGTGTTCTGGGTTTTGCAGTGGTCGGCGCCTTCCTGTCCGGCGCCTTTACCGAATGGATCGGCATTCATTCCATCTTCGGCGCGTTCCTGTTTGGCGTGGCGCTGGGCGACTCGCAGCACCTGCGCGAGCGCACACGCTTTGTGCTCGATCATTTCATCTCGTTCATCTTTGCGCCGTTGTTCTTCGCCTCCATCGGCTTGATGGTGAACTTCGCGACGAACTTTGACCTGTTGCTGGTGCTGGCGATCATCCTGATCGCGTGCATTGGCAAGCTGGCCGGTGCCGGGTGGGGAGGGCGCTGGGTGGGCTTTTCCTGGCGCGAGTCCATGGCCATTGGCGTGGGAATGAACGCGCGGGGCGCCATGGGCATCATCCTCGCCGTACCCGCGTTGCAGGCGAACCTGATCAACGAGCGCATGTTCGTCGCCATCGTCATCATGGCCCTGGTGACATCCATGGGCGCCGGCACGATCATGCAGCAGCTCCTGCAGCACAAGAAGGCCCCGCGGTTCCTGCACTACCTGTCGTCAAAGGCCTTCGTCCCCTCCCTGAAGGCAAAGGACAGCCAGTCCGCAATACGCGAGCTTTGCAACTCCATCGCACCCGTTGCCGGCCTGCCGACCGATACGATCTTTGACCTCGTCTGGCAACGCGAGCAACTCGTTCCCACGGGCATCGGCAACGGCATCGCCATTCCGCATGGGCGGCCGGAGGGCCTGTCCGCGCCGATCATCGCCATGGGCATCTCCCGCGAGGGCGTGGATTTCGATTCCCCCGACGGCTCTGACGCGCAACTGATCTTTCTGATCCTGACGCCGCGAGAAAACTTCCAGGCGCAGCTCGACATCGTCGCCGACATCGCCAGGACATTCAAGGTGGAAGGCATGACCGAGAAAGCCCTCGCCACCCAAAACTACATCGAATTCCTCGGCTTCATCAAGTCAGAGGAATCGCAGCATTAGTGAAGTTCCTCGTTCCTAGTTCCTGGTTCCTCGTTTACTAAAGTCCTAACATTGGATCGTGCACCTTCCCTGAATCCCAACTCCTGACTCCCGAACCCTATCATGAGACTCTGCCGCATCACTCATCCCCGCATTGAATCCCCGGTTTTTGGCGTCGAGGTGCGCGACAAGATCCTGCGCCTGCCGGAGGCTGCCCTTGCCGCAAAGCTCCGTCCGGCGCAGCGCGCGCATTTGCAGTCGATGGATGACTGGCTGGCCGGTTGGCCGCACAGCGAGAAGGTCGCGCGCGAGCTGCTGCGCCGCATTGTCGAGGACCCCGCCATTGTCGTGGGCGAGGCTCCCGACGGACTCCCCTTTCTCATCCCCACCGCGCAGGTCACCTACCTGCCGCCGGTTGAACGCCCCAACAAGATCCTGTGCGTGGGGCTCAACTACAAGGATCACTGCGAGGAGCAGAACAAGCCGATCCCGAAGGCGCCGCTGATCTTCAACAAGTTCACCACGTCGCTCATCGGCCACATGGCCGAGATTCCCCTGCCCCTCAAGGTCGATCCCAACATCGACCACGAATGCGAGCTCGCCTTCATCATCGGCAAGACGGCCAAGAACGTGAAGAAGCGCAACGCCCTCAAGCACGTGGCCGGCTACACCGCCATGAACGACGTCAGCGCGCGCACGTTGCAGTGGAACGAGAAGTAATGGGCACGCGCGAAGGGTTTCGATGGTTCGGGCCCTTGTGGCCCCTGTCTTGTCACTCCTGACGAGATCGACGACCCCCACGCTCTGGAAATCTCCTGTCGCGTCAACGGCGAGACTCGTCAGAAATCCAACACCCGCGAGCTGATCTTTCGCATCGATTACCTGATCGAGTACATCACCCAGGCCATCACCCTCGAACCCGGCGACATCGTCCTGACCGGCACGCCCGGCGGCGTCGGGGTTTACCGAGAACCCCAGATCTTCCTCAAACCCGGTGATGAGGTTGTTGTTGAGATCGAGGGTGTGGGAGTCTTGCGAAACACCTGCGTCGAAGCATGACAAGGCATGAAGAAAGCCCCCGCGAAGTGCGGGGGCTTTGCTTTGCATTCAATCGAGGCTGTCGATTACTGCGACATGTCGATGGCCGCAACCAGACCCGAGCCATAGCCGTTGCCATAGCGCTCACCGCCTGACCGGTAGATGCTGCCGAACGAAATGGTCCCGTTGCTGGCATCGTACATCAGGCCGATAGTTGAGGGAAGATTCGCCAAGGTCTCGAATTCCAGCACTCCACCCAAATTCTGATAATTCCCATCCGGCCCGGCAGAGTGGAGTACCCAGGCCCGGGACTGGCGCGGTTCGCTCGGATTGGAATAACTATCGGGCGGCAATGTGTACCGCTGGTTGCCATTGAACGACTGATACACGTACGAATTGTATCTGGCAATTGCGTCTGCAATCGGAACGACAGGGGTCGGAGTCTCTGTCAATTGTCCTGACGCCCGTTGACTCGCGGTTCGCGTCCGGATCTCGAATGGGTCCACGATCAAGGCAGATGAAATGTATGCGACCGGCGTAGAAAGCCTCTCCAGGATCCTGAATCCACCATCCGTTCCACCTGGATCGATAGGCACACCAAACCGATGGCAGTTCGGATAGGCATTGGCGTCTGTGTAATAGGCTTCCAAGGCTGTTGCCATCGTGCGCATGTCCGTCTTCGTGCGACTGACTTTCGAGCGCGTCTGCGCCTCCAGGAAGTTGGGCACGGCGATCGCCGCCAGGATGGCAATGATCGCAACGACGATCAGCAGTTCGATAAGCGTGAAGGCAGCAGAGCGTCTCATGATCTCGGGAAGGGCTCCTTGGTCAGTTGTGGCGTGGCAGGGGGTCGGGGCTGGAAGCTGGGACTGTCAGGTCGGGGTTGCGGGCGGGGGAGAGAAGGCGAGCCGGACGGCGGCGCCGCTTCCGACAAAAGACTTCACTCCCCCCAAATCATGGCCCGCTGACAAGCCGATTTCCACTTATTCGCACGATTCTCATACTCCGCCTGCCGATTAAGGGCTTTCACCCCACTCAATGGCGGGCGAGGGCGCCAAGTCCGACCTAGGCGGGCGAGGGCGCCCACCTTCGCCAAGGCTACGGCGGACAGGCCCGCCCTCCATGAGTTTCGCTTGTTTTCACTCTTCACTCTTCTAACTTCACCCCCCTAACTGTAATCACTTCAACTGCATCCCGTCGTCGTCCCACACGTGTCGCACTTCAGGCACGTGCCATTACGGACCAAGGTGAAAGACGTGCAGTTCGGGCAGGGGTCGCCTTCGTAGCCCTTCAGGCGCGCCTGGCGGATCTGCTCACGGCGTTGCTGTGGGCCTTCCGGCTCGGCCACCGCGGTCGAGCGGGTGGACTGGAACGCCCGCGATGGCGCGGGGGCCGTCGGGCCGTCAGCCGCCGTGTGGCCACTGCTGGCGTGCCCATTCCCGTTCCCATTCGCCTTGCGCATGCGCGGGATGGCGTCGCTGCTCTCGCCTTCGTCGTCATCCCGGCCTGCGAAAGGGAGGATGTGCTCGCTGCGCGCCGGGCGCGTGGCCGGATCGGCCACGACGCGGTCGCTGATGTCGAACGACTCCTCCTCCTCGTCGAACTCCACATGTGGGGTGCGGATGGCATCGTGCCGCAGGTCCTCCGGCGAGACGTGCGCCAGGTCGTGGCGTCCCAGGTAGCTGATCGCCAACTCGCGGAAGATGTAGTCGATCACCGACGTTGCCCGCTTGATGTACGGGTTGCCGATGACCGTGCCGTTGGGCTCGAAGCGCGTGAAGACAAACGCGTTCACGAACTTGTCCAGCGGCACGCCATGTTGCAGGCCCAAAGACACCGCGATGGCGAAGCAGTTCATCAGGCTGCGGAAGGCGGCGCCATCCTTGGCG
>CAZVAQ010000097.1:0-13103 GCA_964625145.1 uncultured Candidatus Sumerlaeota bacterium | reverse complement strand
CGGTTCCAGTCCCAATTGCACCAACCCTCTTTGTGCCATTCCATGTCGATGACAAGCGTGGACAGGGGGATCCCTTCCTGCTGGAACCGGGCGATGATTTGCCGCGCTTCCTTCTCGTCATACGCGGGATAACGCGAGAAGAAGATGCCAAACGCGTTTTTCGTCGGCAGCGGCGTCTTCCCCGTCAGCAAATGAAAAAGTCGCAGGCCCTCCAGATAATCATCATTGTACAGGAAGAAGTACCAATCCTGCGTCCCCGGCGTGTTGCGCGCGATGGGGAAATCATCCTCGTCCATCACCGCCGTCGTCGAATCATTCAGGAAGCAATACCCCGACCGCGACAACACCCCCGGCGCATAGCGCGCGATGTCGTGGTAAAGGTTTTCCTGGCGCGCGGAAAATGTGCCGCGCGTGTACTGCGCGGTGGCCTGTGGCGTTCCCCACGACCAATGCCGTGCGCGCGCCGCGGCATCGCGCGGATCCAGTTCGTATTCCGGCAGGAAGGGAAAATGCGTGCCGCGATCATGCGGCAGATAGGTGCGCTTTGCGTAATCCCCCGGCGGGTCCATCCCGGCGACGTGCACGCCTTCCAACGGATCGTCCGGCCCAAGCAGATCCAGCGAATGCACCGTGCCGCCCAGGTTCTGGTAATCGCGATCCCCCGGTGCCCAATGCTGGAAGATGCCCTCGCGCAGCCATTGTACCTGCAATGTCGGCGCGGCGAATGCCTTGTTGTGCTCGCGGCTGATGATCTTCATGCGTCCGGTGTCGAGCACCACGCGGCCGGGCTTTTCCTCCACGGCGGCAAAGCGCAGAGCCTTGCGCGGTTCGTGGGCGACGATGCTGGGGCGGTCTTCGAACTGGCCGGTGGGGGAGAACTCCATCCTCACCAAACCGGGAGCGATCATGGTGAAGCGTCGTTTGCCAATGATGATGGGCGCCGCAGGCATGGGGCCTCCGTGGTGTGAGTGAAGTGATTCGTTCAAGCATGCCGGGCGTCGTTTGTTCGCCGCAACGCCCACCAAAAAACAACGATGCCGCCAAGCGCCAGGATGGCACTGCGCAGGCCGATCCATGCCAGCTCGATGATGAGCAGCGGAACGCTCCTTCTCTTCGGCAGGAACCGGTCCGCGTAGCGTGGCGAGCATTCCAGCACCGCAACCATCAGCAGCAACTTGCGGCGCAGCGCATCGTCCGGGCGCAGCACGGCGCATGCGGCGTCCAGCCATGGAATCAACCACGGCCGACGGGCGACAACATCAACAGCGACAGAGGGAAGTTGCAGATCCTCGCGGCGCGCTTTGTGGGCGGCGATGTAGCGATCGATGAACTCGCGCGGCGGAACCTCGCCGACGAGATAGCGCCCGAAGCGGCGCGCCTCGCGGTCCAGCTCAGCTTGCGCTGCCGGTGGTGCCTTCCTGGGCGAACTGGTCCTGAACCTTGGCGACATTTTCGGGGATCACGTCGAGCGCCTTGAAGCGCCGGCCTTCCGCGGAAATCTCCTGCCGATACTTGGGGTCGTACAGGTGGCACCGCACCTTCACCCCTTCCCCCAAATCCAGAAGCTGCGGCGTCTCCTTGTCGCAAGGCCCAAACCGCGCGGGGCAGCGGGGGTGGAAATGGCAACCCTTTGGCGGATCCACCGGAGAGGGAACATCGCCAGGCAGGATGATGCGCTTGCGGCGCTGGTCCTTCTCGATGATGGGCACCGCGCTCAGCAGGGCCTTCGTGTACGGATGCCGCGGCGCGTTGAAGATCTCGACCTTCGGCCCCTGTTCCACGATCCGGCCCAGGTACATCACTGCGACCCGGTGGCAGAGGTGCCCGACGACCGAGAGGTCGTGGCTGATGAACAGGAACGCCAGACCCATCTCGCGCTGGAGCTCCTCCAGCAGGTTGATGACCTGCGCCTGGATCGACACGTCGAGGGCCGAGACCGGCTCGTCGGCGATGATGATCTCCGGCTCCACGGCCAGGGCGCGGGCGATGCCGATGCGCTGGCGCTGGCCGCCGCTGAACTCGTGAGGGAATCGCTTGGCGGCCTCGGCGGGAAGGCCGACGTGGTCCAGAAGCTGGCGGACGCGCTTCTCGCGGGCGGGGCCGCGGGGCTTGATGTTGTGGATTGCCAGGGCCTCGCTAATCATGGCGCCCACAGTCATCCGCGGGTTCAGCGAGGAGAAGGGGTCCTGGAAGATCATCTGGATCTTCCGGCGGTAGGGGAGCATCTGGCGATTGCTGAGGGTGACAATGTTGGGGGAGTTGCCGATGAAGATCTCGCCTTCGCTGGCGCGGACGAGGTTCATCATCAGGCGGCCGGCGGTGGTCTTGCCACAGCCGGATTCGCCCACCAGGCCAAGGGTCTCGCTGTGGCCCAGCGTCAGGGACACGCCATCGACGGCCTTCACATGGGCGGCTACGCGGCCCAGCAGGCCCTTGCGGATGGGGAACCACTTGCGCAGATTGTTCACGCGCAGGACGGCCTTGCCGTTTTTCGTCTCGGGGGCGGGCGGGGCTTCGATCATCGGTGTCCGGTCGTCAAACCTCTCGGCAGGAATGCACGGCAATTGGCTGGAGGCACCAAGGACCCCGGGCGGGGATACTGGCGCAAGCAAAGTCCGGAGGTACGATTTGGCAGTCCGCGTTGGGCCCGCTTGACGCTCGGCGGGCCGGAGGTCCGGGCGTCTTCGAGGACCCGGCCTGCCTAGTCCTTCTCCATCTGCTTGCGAATCCGGGCCAGTTGGGCGGCCAGGGAATTGCCCGTCTCGCGAGGGGGAGCTTTCTCCTCGGCGGCTGAGACGGACGGCGCGTCCTGCAGGAGGCGGACTTTCCTGCCCGTCACGGCGCAGATATCTCCCGGCTGCAGTTCGCACGATGGCAGGAAGGGCAGGTTCAACAGCAACTCCTCGCGCAATTGGTCTCCAGGATGCAGGAAGTCGCCCGCGTAGTAGAGCTTTTCGTCCTCCTCCAGCTCGGCGAAGCGCTTGCGGTCGAAGGCCGACGGCTCGGGGAAGAACATGAGGTCGATCGCGGCCTTGAGCGGGAAGGGAACCACCTCAAGGCACCGCACGCATGTCGCGCGGGCCTCCGTGGCGATCTCTCCACGGACATGGACCGATTCGCCACCGATCATGTGCGCCTTCAGATGTCCCTCCACCGAACCGGGGAATTCAAACTCCGGATCGTCGGTCAGCTCCAGGCTGGCCGCGGGGATTTCAAACTTGAGCTCCACCGTCTCGTGACGGGCGCGCTCAACTTCGATGCGGAGTTCAGGAAGATCCATGGGAAGAGAGAAGGGTGAAGTGTGAAGAGTGAAAGGGGTCAGGATTCAGGAATTAGGATTCGGGGGTTCAATCTGGCGTGTCCAGTTCCCCAGCAACGAGGAACGAAGAACGAGGAACTTGGAACGCCCTGGCGTTAGCCAGGCGGCCAAGCCATTGGGCGGCCGCCGAGGACGTGCAAGTGAATGTGGTCGACGGTTTGGCCGCCGTCCTTGCCACAGTTCCAGACGAGGCGGTAGCCGTCCGCGGCGATGCCTTCCTGCTCTGCTATGCGCGCTGCCACCCAGGTCAGGTGTCCGATGAGTTCCTTCTGGGCTGGCGTGATGTCGTTGGTCGATTCGATGGGTTGGCGCGGGATGACCAACACGTGGGTGGGGGCCTGTGGATTGATGTCCCGGATGGCGATGCATTGCTCGTCGTCCCACACCTTCCGGGCGGGGATCTGCCCGGCGATGATCTTGCCAAAGATCGTGTCGGCCATTGTCCTGTGGGTCTCCCGGGTGGTGTGGTCGATCCTGATGGGGAACGATGGCCCCACCGGGCAAGCTGGCGCAACCCCCAAGCCGCAAGGTCGTATCCGTAGGGATTCAGGGTTGGCCGCAAAAAGGCGCAAAGGGCGCAAAAAGGGGGCAGATTGTGGCCTATCGACGTTCCCGGATCACTTGTCTGGTTCCCGGGGCCGGATGCATTTTGGCGTTTACGTCCGGCGGTGGTGGCCCCATACATTCCCCCGCCAGCCCATGCGCGCCCATAGCTCAGCTGGATAGAGCAACGGCCTTCTAAGCCGTAGGTCGCAGGTTCGAGTCCTGCTGGGCGCGCCAGATTGAAGTGTGAAGGGTGAAGAGCGAAAGGCGCCGGCGGGCGGCACCTGTGGGAACAATGGCGGGCAAGAAATCGGTGGACCGGGTCGGGATGGAGGCGAAGGGTGCCGGAGTCAGCTTTCGGAAAGACGGCACTACATGACCCGCAAGAAACCCTTCCATCTGATGGCCAAGCCCAGCGGGCCGATCTGCAACCTGGATTGCCAGTACTGCTTCTATTTGGAGAAGGAGGCCATTGTCTCCTCGCCGTCGCGGTTCCGCATGAGCGACGAGGTGTTGGAGGCGTACGTTCGTCAGGTCATCCAAAGTCAGGACACGCCGGAGATTCACTTCGCATGGCAGGGGGGCGAGCCGACGCTGATGGGGGTGGATTTCTTTCGGCGCGCGGTCGCGCTGCAGGAAAGATTCGCCGACGGGCGGCCGATTCATAACGCTTTCCAGACAAACGGCGTATTGCTCAATCGCGAGTGGGGGGAGTTCCTGGCGGCCCACGGGTTCCTGGTCGGCTTGTCCGTGGATGGGCCGGCGGAACTGCACGATGCGTATCGCGTGGACAAGGGCGGAAAGCCGACGTTCGAGCGCGTGATGAAGGGCCTGGGCGTGCTGAAGGAATGTGGCGTGGAGTTCAACACGCTCACCGTCGTCAACGCGCGCAATTGTCGGCATCCACTGAAGGTGTATCGTTTCCTGCGCGACATCGGCTCGACGTTTCACCAATACATCCCGCTTGTGGAGCGCCTGCCCGGCGAGCGCGCCAAGGCAATGGGGCTGTCGCTGGCCGAGCCGCCTACGGATGATCCAGACTCCCACGTGGTGGCGCCGTGGAGTGTGCCGTCGATCGAATGGGGGAAGTTCCTGGCGGCAATCTTCGACGAGTGGGTGACGCACGACGTGGGGCGAGTCTTCGTCAATCACTTCGAGAACACGCTGGCCGCCATCTGCGGTGTTGGCCCGTCGATGTGCGTGTATCGCGAAACGTGTGGCGAGGCGCTGGTCATCGAGCACAACGGCGACGTGTACTCCTGCGATCACTTCGTCTATCCGCAATACAACCTGGGGAATGTGGTGGACGGTTCACTGCGCGAGATGATTGATTCGCCGCAACAGACCGCGTTTGGCGAGGCCAAGGCGACTTCGTTGCCGGGATTTTGCTGGCGGTGCCCGTTCGTGGAGGCCTGCCATGGCGAATGCCCCAAGCACCGCTTCATCGAGACGCCCGACGGCGAGCCGGGATTGAACTATCTCTGTTCCGGGTTGAAGCACTACTTCGCCCATGTGTGGCCGACGATGCGCCAGATCGAGATGTTGCTGCGCCAGGGGAAGCAGGCCGCCGCCATCATGGAATTGCCACGCAGCGGACGGCGCTAATCCATACGGCGCTGCCGGGTATTGGTGAATGGCTACCCTGTCCTACTCACTTCTTGTGCACGGCCTGGCCTGCTGCTTCCTGATCGGCTTGTTTCTCGCGGGTGTGTGTATCGCCGGGTGGAGGCGTGGCCGAGGCGTCGCGGACTGCCTGCTGGAGTTGGCCACGCGCGTCGCGCTGGGGATCATTGCTGGGTCCTCGATTGTGGTGGTGCTTGGGCTGCTGGGGGCACTCTCCGCCGTGGCAGCGTGGGTGCTGCTCGCGGGTTTGATCCTGGGTGGATGTTGGCGCCTTCTTCGAAACGCGCCAACTCTGCCAGCGAGTCAGAGATGTGCGCTTTCCGAGAGATGGAAAGAACTTCCGGCCCTGATGAAACTCACAGCGGCCTTCACGGCGTTTCTTCCCGGGGCGCTTGCCGTCAACATCCTCATCGGTGCACTCGCGCCGGATGTGCAGCGGGATTCCCTCTGGTACCATCTGACGCTCCCCGGGCAATGGCTCCTGCGCGGCGATGTGGCCATGCTGCCATACACCATGCCGTCGACATACACGCTGTTGGTGGAGGCGCTCTATACGCTGCTGCTGCCGCTTGATGACACGCTCTTCATCACGGCCTTCATCGCGCAGATACATCTCCTGACCATCGCGGTCTTTCTGGCGATTGGCTGGCGATTTGGAGGCGGCGGGGGATTGCTGCTCACGGCTGCCATCGCGCCATTCGCCTACGCGTCGAGCTTTGCGTACGCGCCCATACCGTCAAAGCCCGACCCGGTGACTGTCTTTCTGCTCGGCGTCGGTTGGTGGCGGTTTGCCGCAATGTTGGATCACGTCGAGGAGCCGCGCGCGCGTGAAGTATTTCTCGCTGGTGTGATCTGCAGCGGCGCGGTCATGGCGAAGCTATCCTCGCTACTCTTGCTGATGCCGTTGGGGCTGTGTTTCCTTGTGGTGATTGGGCAACGGCTTCGCAGCCCTGTCCGCTTTATGCGAATTGTGGCTGCTGCGACGTTGGGTGGATTGCTTGTCGCCGCGCCATGGCTGATACGCGCGGCAATTTACTCCGGCAATCCGGTCATCCATGTCGCGCGCGGCATCCTTCCCGTCTCGGAGGAGTTCTTACCCGCACTGCGCGGATACGATGTGGTGCCGATGTTCCACCCACTGACGGCTGATGGAATCCGGATGGCGCTGACCGAATCATTGCCC
Source organism: uncultured Candidatus Sumerlaeota bacterium (assembly GCA_964625145.1). Lineage (GTDB taxonomy): Bacteria > Sumerlaeota > Sumerlaeia > SLMS01 > JAHLLQ01 > CAYTRP01. The sequence continues at coordinate 6,435 of CAZVAQ010000097.1, read as the reverse complement.
ATGCGTCTGCTGGTCGCCTCCGCATCGCTGAACATCCTGTTCTTCATCATCCCCGTGGCGTCGGCGGTGTCACTGGCCAGCCGGATGAAAAGCGTTCGCATGACAGGGCTCGGCTTCCTGCTGGCCTACCTGATCTGGGTACCGTTGTTGTATGGGAAGGGCGAGGAGCTGCGCTACTTCGGCGTGGGCGCGCTGGCGGCGGCGCCGGCCCTGGCGGGCTTTGGCGCGGAGATATCGCGCCGCGTTCGGCGAGAGTTGCTACCCATTCTGTCCCTCGCTTTCGTGATCGCGACGGGTGGCAGCTATGCCCGGCAGCAGATCACGTTCGCCACGATCCCGACCGTGAACTGGCCGTTTCGTCCAGTCGTGACGACGCATGATCGACTGCAATGGTTGAAGCCCACGGCCGATGGATTGCGATCGCATTATTATCGGGAGGTCGGCAGAGCATTGCCGCGCGACGCTCACGTGCTCCTGCCGGACAGTCGCGGGCCATTCTATCTGAATCGCAAGGCGGAGTGGTGCGACTACTTCACATGTCCCATGCTCGACGATTGGTGGCGGGGCATGGATCACATTCAGGCTCACGCCGACCTGCAGGCCCGCGGCATCACACACATTCTTACAGAGAGCAAGACACTCGATCCGCGCATCGACGCGATGGCGGCTGACAACCTGATTGTTCGATTGCCGATGGAATCAATCCCCGATGATTGGGCTCTGTGGTTGGCAGCCACCGACTAACAGTAATCGGCCGGAATCGAGTCTATTCGTCGACCAAGCGCCGCAGTTCCGCCAACACCGCCAAAGCCTCCAGAGGCGTCAGCCGGTTTGGGTCCAATTGCTTCAAGCGCTCGACGGCCGTATGGGGCGGTGCGACATCAAACAGGGACAATTGCCGGTCCTGCCACGGCTGCGCTTCGGGCAGTATACGCGCCTTCTTGCGTCCGCCTGCTTTCGCCTCGGTCGAGATTTCGCCGCTGGCCGCGCGGGGGGCGACGGGTTCGCCCTTGTCCAGCAAGGACAGAATCTCCCGCGCGCGCTCCACCACGGCGATGGGCACGCCGGCGTACTCAGCCGCGTGAACGCCATAGCTGCGGTCCGTGGAACCGGGAAGTACCTTGAACAGGAATGTGATGCGGCCCTCCTGCTCCAGCACGGCAACATGCAGATTGCGCAGGCGGGGGAGTGCACCCTCCAGTCCAGTCAGTTCGTGATAGTGCGTCGCGAAGAGCGTTCGCGGGCGCTTGCCCGGCGTGTTGTGCAGCGATTCGCAGATTGCCCACGCGATTGCCAACCCATCGTAGGTGCTCGTGCCGCGGCCGATCTCGTCGAGAATGACGAGCGAGTCATCGGTGGCGTGGCGCAGGATGTTCGCAGCCTCGGTCATCTCCACGAGGAACGTCGATTGGCCCCGCGCCAGATGGTCCATCGCGCCGACGCGTGTGAAGATGCGGTCAAAGATGCACAACCGAGCCTCGCGCGCGGGAACAAATCCGCCGGACTGGGCCATCAGGCTGATCAACGCGGCCTGCCGGATGTAGGTCGACTTGCCCGCCATGTTGGGGCCGGTGATGAGCCCGATGCGCGACGTGTCATTGCCCAGCAACAAATCGTTCGCCACGAACGGCGGGTTGGGCTGGATCGCCTCGATCACCGGATGGCGGCCGTCGATGATCTCGTGCGCGCCGTCGGTGCTAAATGTCGGTCGCGCGTAGCGATGCTTGACGGCGGCCTCTGCCAGCGAGCGAAGGCAATCCACCGTTGCAAGCGTCGCCGCATTGGCCAGCAGCGCCCGTCCCTGTGCCGCGACGCGTTCGCGCAGGCCGTCGAAGAGCCGCGCTTCCAGCGTTAGCGCGCGCTCCTCCGCGTGGAGGATCAGGTCCTCCTTTTCCTTCAGTTCCGGCGTGATGAAGCGTTCGGCGTTGGCCAGTGTCTGCTTGCGGATGTAGTCCGAGGGTAATTCCCCATCGGGTAGGGTGCGGATCTGGGCCTGCGTCAGCTCGATGTAATAGCCGAATACCTTGTTGAAACTGACCTTCAACTTGTCGATGCCGGTGCGCTGGGCTTCGCGCGCGCGAAACGTCGCGATCCAGTTCTTCGAATCGCGCGATGCCGACAGGATCTCGTCGAGTTCGGCAGAGTATCCCTCTCGGATGACGCCGCCGTCGCCGATGCTGGCGGGTGGTGTCTCGGTTAGGGCCCGCTTGAGCTCTTCGCGCAGTTCCTCCACGGGATCGAGCGCCGCGCCGAGTTCGCGCAGCATCGCCGACTTTGCCGCCATGAGGAGCGCCGCCACGTCCGGCAGCCGCACGAGTGCCTCGCGCAGCGCGGCGAGATCGCGCGGGCCGGCGCTGCCCAGGCTGTTGCGGGAGACGATGCGTTCGATGTCGCGCACGCCGCGCAGGGCCTCGCCCAATCGCGCGCGAAGGCGGCCATCGTCGACCAGCTCGGCCACGGAATCGAGGCGCCGTTCGATGGCGGCGCGATCGGTCAGCGGTTGCAGCAGCCACATGCGCAGCAGACGCGCGCCCATGGGAGTGCTGGTGTGGTCGAGGATGGAAAGCAGCGTCCCCTCGCGGCCGCCTCCGTGGAGGTTGCGCACGATCTCCAGCGAGCGCTGGGTTGTGGCGTCGAGCACCATCCCTTCGCGGGCGGCTTGAACCTTCAAGTCGGAAATGTGACGCACGGCGCGCTTTTGGGTGTCGCGCAGGTAGCGCAGCAACGCGCCGGCGGCGCGAATGGCCGCGTGCATCTGCTCGGCGCCGAATCCTTCGAGGCTTTGCACGCGGAACTGGTCGAGAAGCAGCGCGCGCGAGGCATCAAGGCGGAAGTCACCGGCCGGGCGGCGGGTGATGGCGATGGAGCGTTCGGCCAAAATGGGGCGCAGGATGTCGGCGTCCAGTTCCTCCGGCAGCAGGATCTCGCGCACCTCAAGGCGGGACAACTCATCGGTGATGGCCTCGGCGGCAGTGTCCCCGGTGCATTCGGCCATGGCGAAGTAGCCGGTTGAAAGATCAGCGGCGGCGATGCCCCAGGTCCCCTGCTCGCCACCCACCAGGGCAACGATGTGATTGTTGGCGGTGTCGTCGAGGACTCCTTCCTCCATGGCTGTGCCGGGGGTGACGACGCGCACGACTTCGCGGCGGACGAGGCCCTTGGCCTGCTTGGGGTCCTCGGTTTGCTCGGCAATGGCAACGCGCCGGCCAAGGCGCACGAGCTTGGCGAGATAGCCCTGGAGGGCATGGTAGGGCACGCCGGCCATGGCGACATCGCCATCGGCCCCGGCGGACTTGCGGGTGACGGTAATTTGGAGCAGGCGGCCCGCCTCTTCGGCGTCTTCCGCGTAGGTCTCGTAGAAATCCCCGCAGCGGAACAGCAGGAGCGTGTCCGGGTTCTCGGCCTTGAGCGCCGCGTATTGGCGCATCATCGGCGTGGAGTAGGACGAGTCGAAGAGTTGGGAGTCGGTCACGGCGCGGGCGCGGTCTCCAAGAGGGGCGGACGCACTCATCTGAACGCGATGGCCAGAGGGGTCAAGGACGGCAATTCGAGGAGGGCGTTTCTCGTTCCTCGTTGATGGACGGGGGACGGGCCCGGCGCGCGCGGAGGTTTACGAGGTTGAGGCTGAATCGGTGACGACCTGTTTGATCGTGACTCTTCCGCCCTTGTTGAAAATGGCCGTCTCGTCCTCGAAGAACACCCACGGCGTCAGGACGCTGTCCTGATAGACGTTTGAGTTGGCGACGTAGATGGATGTGGCGTCGGAGGAGGCCGCGAGACGCTTCAGCCGGATGGGCTTGTTGCCAACGGTACGAATCTCGTCGGTGATGGTGATCTTGTCGTCGTCGAATGTCACCGTCCGGCGAAATGCGAGGGGGAGCGGTGCCTTGCCGGTGATGAGGATCCTCTGCAATGTCGAGCGCACGAGGTTCGGATTGAATCTCCCGATCGTCAGGTTCAGCACGCGGAAGACGATTTGTTTGAACGGCGTGGGGAGCGGCTGGCGGCGGCGTTGGAATCGGCCGGTGATCTTGATGGTGCGGCCGTCGCCGCTGCGTTCGGTTCTATTGTCGGCGACAATGTGCATCACCGCGACGGTGCCGTCTTCCAGTTCGGCGACCAAGCCCGTGTCGCTGGCGAGGGGGCCGTCTGGCGTCGTGGCCTTGAATGCACCGCCCTTATTGGCCGCGATGACGGCGTGGTAGACTGGCGTGCGAACGACGGACATCCGCGCTTGTTCGAGGTGAGTGACTTCGGTCTCTTGCGGCAGGGGGAGCGGCTGATGACGCTCCGGCGAATAGTCGCGCCAGGCCTGCATCCAGTCGTACACATAGTGAGCGGCCATGCGGTCGTCGTCGTTGAAGTAGCGACGCCGCTCGGGCATGGCGCGTTGCAGGAACGCCTCGGCAATGCGGCCGGCTTCGGGGATTCGATGGGAGAGGACTTCGAAACCGTGCGGGTAGAAATGAAACGTGTTCCGGCTGCCGTACTCTCCGCCGTAGGAACCGTCCGGGTGCATGAAGTGATGGGCAAAGCGGACCGCGCGGCCGAGTGGTTCCATCAGGCTCTCGTCCTGCGACTTCTGCCAAAGCTTGGAAAGAAAGCCGATGGTGCAAGTGTGATAGCCCGGGTCGGCGCCCTCGTATTCCTGGAACCAGCCCTCGTCCTTCTGCCAGGAGAGCGTCAGGTCGCGGAACTCGTCGGAGGCCTTGCGGTGCGCGGTGTCGCCGGTGAGGATGTAGACATTGTACAGTGCCAGCGCGGCAAATGCCTGGTGATTGGCGAGCTGACCGCTCTCGTTGTGCGTGGCGAGCCACTTCGCCCGGCGGGCAAAGAACTCGAGGTGACGCTCGTCGCGAAGCCCCAGCTCGATGGCGCTCTCGGTCATGCTGTAGAGCGCAAACACCACCGCACCGAGCGCGCGCTCAAAAGGGAAGTAGTCGTCGCAGGTGCCGTCGCGGTGCGATGACTTGCGCGCGTAATCGATTCCCGCCTCGACCAACTCGCGCAGGCGCTCCGAACCGTGGTAGATGTTTCCGGGCATGGGGAGCGTGTGTGCCAGCGCGAGCGGCAGCGCGTACTCCTGGTTCATGCCGCACGGGAAATCCATCGTGCGGTAATGCCAGTAGGAACGATCAAAGGACCCGTACGTCTTGCTGAACGGGTTCTTGTCCACCATCAGGATCAGGCGGGGGAGGGCGCGCAGCGCCTCGAAGGCGTACCAATCGCGATGCCCGGCAGGAGGCTGGGCGAAATTGCGGAGAGCGCGGAGATGAGAAGGAGAGGAGGGCAAGGCGGAAGGAGGAAGGCCAAAGGATGAAGGATGAAGGATGAAGGAGGAGGATGCGGGGGTGGGTTGGAGGCCGCCCCCGCACCGATTGATTCTAGGGGAGGATGGACTTGATGGCTTCGGAGGTCTTCTCGGCGGCTTCGGACGCGGCGTCTGCCGCGGAGTTGGCGGCATCCTTGACGTCCTGAATAATGCCACCGGCGAGGTCGGACTTGCTGTATTCCTCGCTGGGGTCAAAGGGCGTGTCGGTAGGGATGGCGAGCACTTCGCCCTTCCATGCGTCGGCATCCGACCCGGCGGGTGTGCGGATGATCTGCACGTGGCGAATGATCACCGGCGTGACAGGGCGATCCTGCGGGCCCTTCTCGACGGCGGCGATGGCATCGACGACTTCCTTGCCGTGGATCACTTCGCCAAAGATTGTATGGCGCATGTTCAGGTGGCTGGGGAAGCTGCCCTTGTCGGTGATGAAGAACTGCGAGCCGTTCGTGTTGGCGCCGCTGTTGGCCATGGCCAGCAGGTAGTCCTTTTCGTTGAAGGTCACCGTTTCGGTCACTTCGTCCTCAAAGCGATAGCCCGGACCGCCACGGCCGTTCCCGAGGGGGCAACCGCCCTGGATCATGAAGCCCTGGATGATTCGATGGAACGTCAGGCCATCGTAGAAGGGTGACTTCGAGTTGCGATTGCTGCGCGGGTTGAGCCACGGGCGCGTGCCCTCGGCCAGGTTGACGAAGTTGCGCACCGTCTTGGGAGCGACGTCCTCGTAGAAATCGATGACGATGAGGCCCTGCGTGGTTGTCATGGCGGCATAGTAATTCGTGTCGGGCTGCAGCGCGGGGCCCTCGACGCGTTCGCCTTCGGCCGCGGCGGCGGTGGCCGCTTCGTCCTGGGCGACGATGATTCCCGCCAGCAGCAGAAACGCCGCCAGAACGAGACTGAGGCTGGAACTGGTGCTTCTGTAGTTGCTCATGAGGTGATTCTCCACAGCGTGAGAGGGTCTTGCGGGGCCGCGCAAGGGCGGTCCGAACAGGCCGGAAGTGTCATGAGGGACGATGGGCGCGGCAAGACTGAAAAGTCCGGTTCGGCATCAGTCCCCAATCCTTCACCCCCCTCACTCGCCGTTTCTGAAAACCCAAAGCGGGTGA
>CAZVAQ010000096.1:0-13261 GCA_964625145.1 uncultured Candidatus Sumerlaeota bacterium | reverse complement strand
AGCGACAAGGTGGGACTCTCGCCGAGCGAGTTCCGGGCGGGGAGCCGATGACGGCGGGATTACTTCGGTTGCCCCTTGCGCCTCCGCGCCGAATACTGTCGACGAACTGACTTCCTCCGACAGGAGCCCCTGCCATGACTATCCCACGCCGCCGATTTGGTAAAACCGGATTGGAGGTTTCCGTCCTGGGGTTCGGTGCCGCGCCGGTCGGGTATTTGCAGATTGAACAGGACCGCATCTCGCGCATCCTGAACCAATTGCTCGACGATGGCGCGAACCTGATCGACACGGCGGCCATCTACGAGGGTTCCGAGGAAGCCATTGGCCAGGCAATCAGCCACCGGCGCGACGAGTACGTGCTCGTCAGCAAGTGCGGCCCGGAGTTCCCCGATCTTCCCGGGAAGTGGTGGAGTGAGCAACTCCTCCTGGCCACGATCGACCGCTCGCTGAAGCGCCTGAAGACTGATCATATCGACGTGATGCTGCTACATTCGTGCGATCTGGAGACATTCCAGCGCGGCGAGGCACTTGGTGCGCTGATCAAGGCGCGCGAGGCGGGAAAAATCCGCTTCGCCGGGTACTCCGGTGACAACGAAGCAGCGGCCGCCGCCGCGGCCCATCCGGAGGTCGCGGTCATCGAGACCTCCATCAACATCACGGACCAGTGCAACATCGACGCGGTCCTCCCCGCTGCGCGGCAGCACAATGTCGGCGTGATCGCCAAGCGTCCCATCGCCAACGTCGCCTGGAAGCCGTTGGAATCCCAGCGCGGGCTCTACAAGGACTACGCGAAGAGCTACCACGAGCGATTCAAGGCGATGGGCCTGAAGCTGGAGGATCTCGCCCTGGACACGGACGCGGATTGGGCAGAGGTCGCCCTTCGCTTCACACTCGCGCAGGATGGTGTTCACTCCGCCATCATCGGAACGACGAATCCCGACAACGCGAAGCGCAACGTGGAGATCGCGAAGATGCCGCCGCTTCCTGAAGCAGCAATCCGGCAAATCCGGGAAGCATTCGCCGCGGCGGAAATGAAGAGCGGGGCGAAGTGGCCCGGGCTCACTTGAGGCTCACAGTAATCGCACCGGGTCCCGCCCATCGCGCCAGACGAGAACATCACCCACACGGAATCATCCTACATGCCCATCAAGCAACTGGGAGTCTTTGGCAATCTCCAGACCCGCAACGTCCTTGCGGCAATCGCCACCATGATCATGGTCGCATGGCTGATCCCATGGACTGCGCCGTTGCTGGACCAGGTTGACGAGTTCATCTTCTACACGCTGAATGGATCCCTCGAATGGGGGGGGAGTTATTGGCAGCTCTATTGGGCATTCGCCAACCATCGCACTTTTGATGCAACGATCGGAGTCATCTATCTCAGTTGCTTCGCGGCATATTGCTTCTGGCGCACGGATCGCGAAACCGCCGGACGGCGATGTGCCGAGCTTTGCACGCTGATGCTGACGCTGCTGCTCGTCATGGCCACGGTACATGTCTTCTTCGAGGTGGTTCACTATCGCCGCCTCAGCCCCACGCGGGTCCTCGATTCACCGATCAGGCTGCGCGACCTCTTCCCGGATTGGGATGTCAAGGATCGCTCCAGCAATTCCTATCCGGCCGACCATGGCCTCGTGGCCCTGTACCTGTGCCTCTACTTCATCCTGCGCGCACCCCGCGGTTATGCCATCGCCTTTTGCACCATCGCCTTCATCGCGATCATGCCGCGCCTCGTGGGCGGTGCTCACTGGGTCACGGACGTCATCACGGGGAGCTTTTTCTTCGCGACTATTGCATGGTGCATCGTGGAAGGTACCGGCCTTTTCGATTGGACCGCCAAGCGATTCGCCATGGTCACGAACCGCCTCGCCTACCCCATCAGCGGATGGCTCCAGCGCATTCCCTTCCTGCGGGCAAGTGGGTGACTGGGGCCGTTGGCGTATCAAAAAAGGTGCCGTGTCTTCTGTGCATGCAGCCGGGCCGCGTGGGAGCTGCGCAACAGGGCGTCTTGACTAGCACTTTGCACCCTTATCGGATGCGCCCGGCCGTAGATGTCACGCGCAGCTCCGAGTCAAGATTGATCCCGGTAGGGATCACATTTGGATAGCCTGGTTTCGTCGCAAAGTGCGAAGCCGGGTTGCGCTTCATCCTTTCTCCTTCACACATCACTCCCCGTCCAGCACCTCCCTAAACACCCGCCTTGCGTTTTCGCTGAAGACATCGCGGATGGTCTGCTCGTCGAAGCCGCGCTTGCGCATGGCTTCCGCCACTTTCGGCCAGTCTGAAGCGCGCTCCAGTCCGAGCGGGAATGCGGAGATGCCGTCGAAGTCCGAACCGATGGCAACGTGTTTCGGGCCGGCGATCTTGATGGCGTGCTCGATGTGGTCGACGTAATCGTCGATGGTGACCTGGGCTTCGTCGGGCATGGCGGATTGGATCAGGCGCCGGCGGGCGTCGCGGAATTCCATGCCGCGGTTCTCGCCGAGCTGCTGCCGCAGGGCATCGATCTGCGCCGAGACCTTTTCCTCCGCCTCGTCGACATGTTCATTCCACGCGTCCTTCAGGAAAGTACTGAAGGCCGCGATCCCCACGACTCCGCCGTTGGCGGCAATGGCGCGCAATTGGTCGTCTGTCAGGTTGCGGTCGTTCTCGCACAGGGCGCGACAACCGGAATGCGACGCGACGACGGGTTTGGTGGTGACCTCCAACGCGTCGTAGAAAGTGCGCTCGGAGACATGGCTGACATCGACGATCATGCCGATGCGGTTCATCTCGCGGACGACCTCGCGGCCAAACTCCGTCAATCCCATCTGGTCATTCTCGCGGTCCGATGAGGATCCCGCCCACGAGAGGTTGTTGGTCCACGTCAACGTCATCCCGCGCACGCCAAGGCGATGAAACGTGCGCAACATCGCGAGGTCCTCGGCGATGGGGATGCCACCCTCCACCCAAAGCCAGACGGCGATGCGGCCGCTGGCGCGAATGCGGTCGGACTCGGCCACGGTGGTGGCCAAGGCCATGCGATCGGAATGCCGGGCGGCCTGCTCCTCGAACAGGTCGATCATCTGCAGCGCACGCTGCGCGGCGGACAGGCCGTCCGTGTCGCGCGAGCTGACCCACACGGCAAAGACCTGGTCCTGCACGTTGCCGGCTTCCATGGTGTCGAGGTTGACCTGGGTCCATTGCGGCGCGCTGGCCAGGTCCACGCCATGGTCGATCACGCGCAGGAGGATGTCGGTGTGCAGGTCAAGGACGGGGGGCGAGGTCACCTCGGGGGCTCCGTGGGCGGATCGTGAATTGGTGGCGCAACCAGGCATGGCGGCAGCAGCAGCGAGCAGGGCAATGCCGCAAAGACCGGACAGGCGAAGCTTCAAGGGGGCGAGGGAAACCGCGCGGTTCATGGGCACCTCGGGTGGCAGGATACGCCACTGGTGAAGCATGCAACGGTTGGGCACAAGTCGAATACGGGACTTTCTTCGGCCCGTGGCATTTTTCCCTCGACCATGCTTGTCCCGCTGGCGCTCTCGTAGGGAATCCGTCTCTGGAGGTGGTCCAATGCAAAAGGGTGATTCCGCCCTGTCCGCCCGCGAGCGCGCCGACCGCGAGTATTGGCGCGACAACAAGCGGCTGATTTACATCCTGCTGGTGGCGTGGGCGTTTGTCTCGCTGGGTTGCAGTGTCCTGTTCGTCGAATGGCTGAACCAATTTACCATCGGCCAGATTCCATTTGGATTCTGGATGGGGCAACAGGGCGCCATCTATGCCTTTCTACTGCTGATCCTGATCTATGTGGCGGTGATGAAGAAGCTGGATGCGCGGCATGAGGCACGCCTTCGCGCGGCGGGCGTGGCCAATGGCGGCGCGGCACGCAATGGCGGGGAGGGCGGCGCATGAGTGCGGAAGCCTGGACGTTCGTCTTCGTTGTCCTGACGTTCATGATCTACATAGGGATTGGTTGGTGGGCGCGCGTGAAGGAAAGCAGTGGCTTCTACGTGGCGGGGCGCGGTGTCCCTGCGCCCGCAAACGGCATGGCGACGGCCGCGGATTGGATGTCGGCGGCCTCCTTCATCTCCATGGCCGGCATGATCTCTTTCATGGGATCCGACGGCAGCGCCTACCTGCTCGGCTGGACGGGCGGGTATGTTCTGTTGGCCCTGTTGCTGGCGCCGTATCTGCGCAAGTTCGGCAAGTACACCGTGCCGGACTTCGTCGGCGACCGCTTCTACTCCCCCACAGCGCGCGTGGTCGCGGCCATCTGCGCGATCTTCGTTTCAACCACCTACGTCGCCGGCCAGATGCGCGGTGTCGGCATCGTCTTCAGCCGGTTCCTCGAGGTGGAGATTGAGACGGGGGTCATCATCGGCATGGTGATGGTCGGTTTCTTTGCAGTCCTCGGCGGCATGAAGGGCATCACCTGGACACAGGTCGTGCAGTATGCCGTGCTGATCATCGCGTATCTGATTCCCGCCGTTGCCATCGCGGCGATGATCACGGGGAATCCGATTCCGCAGGTGGCGTTTGTCGTGAGCGATGCGGCGGAGCGGCTGAACGGCATTCATGAGGACCTGGGCTTCGGGGCCTATACCAATCCGTTCACGAGCATGAGCCGGATCAATGTCTTCTGCCTGATGCTGACGCTGATGGTCGGCACTGCCGGCCTGCCGCACGTCATCGTGCGGTTTTACACGACAAAGGACGTCTCCTCCGCGCGCATGTCCGGCCTGTGGGCGTTGTTCTTCATCGCAATCCTCTACACGACCGCCCCCGCGCTGGCGATGTTCGCGCGCTACAACCTGATCGATACCCTTCACGACACTCCCATCGAGGATGCGCGCCAACTGGAATGGGTGAACAAGTGGGAAACCACGGGGTTGCTGACGCTGAATGACAAGAACGCCGACGGTCTTCTGAACTGGTCACCGGCATCGGAAGCGAACGAAGTGGTGGTAAACAACGACATCATCGTGCTGGCCGCGCCGGAAGTCGCCAAGCTGGCGCCGTGGGTCGTCGCACTCGTTGCGGCCGGTGCCCTGGCGGCGGCGTTGTCCACCGCCTCAGGGCTGTTGCTCGTTCTTTCCAGCTCCATCGCGCACGACATTTACTACCGCATGATCAACCCCAACGCGACCGAGACGCGCCGTGTGCTCGTCGGCCGAGTCATGGTCCTGGCCGGCGTGGTGGTGGCCGGTTACTTCGGCATCAAACCGCCAGGCTTCGTCGCACAGGTCGTGGCGTTGGCCTTTGGCTTGGCGGCGGCCAGCTTCTTCCCCGTCATCCTGTTGGGCATCTTCAACCGGCGCATGAACCGCGAAGGCGCCATCGCCGGCATGCTGAGCGGCCTTCTCTTCACTCTTGGCTACATCATCAGCATCAAGAGATTCGAGATGGAACCATGGCTCTTCGGAATCTCCGCGGAGGGCATCGGCGCCGTTGGCATGGTGCTGAACTTTGCGGTCTGCCTTGTGGTGTCTCGGCTGACCCCTCCCCCACCAGCGGAGATCCAGGAAATGGTCGATTCGATTCGTCTCCCCGAAGGCGCCACCAGAGCGACCGTGCTGGACGAGTCGACACCGTGAGAGGCGGATGATCCGGCTTCGGTGTTGCCGGGCGGCAAGGAATGCGAAGGGATTGCCAGTGCAATTGGCATTCCCTGCCGCCCCAAGGAGATGTCATCGTGTCAGTCATTGAGCAAATCCCCGAATCCGAGGCCTAGTCGCCCTCATACGGTGTGACGCCGGAGGGGCTGCGCCATCGGCGCCAAGCACGACGTGGCCTCACAAGTGCCTGTCCGCCTGACCGCACGGGATTTGCCGGAGCCGGACTTCATCTTGCTGCGTCGGCTGACTGAACAGCGGGACATCCGGCCAAAGGAAGTGCTGCTTGTCATTGATGCATCCGATTCCACCCTCGCCATGGACAAGGGCAGGGAGCTGCAGATGTCTGCGGCCGCGGGAATCCCCGAGTACTGGATCGTCAATCTTGGCGAAAACCGGCTGGAAGTCCATCGATCGCCTGACATCAAGGCAGAAACCTACAAGGATATCAGCATCCACCAGCGGGACTCGGTGATCTCTCCATAAGCAGCTCCATCGCATGAAGTCGCCGTCGAGAATTTGCTCCCTGCCTAAAGCGTTGACCGCTTCGCGATAATCAGCGATGCTACTCGCAGCATACTGGCGGACTGCCAGGTGCGTCCGATCGCGAGACCACAACCTGTGTCCTTACCGCGCCGTTACGGCCTCTTTGAAAGAACCTATCGGAATCTGAAGCGCTACCGGCAGATCCTTGCCGTGCTGCTCAAGTATGGCTTCGACGGGCTCGTGACGGAGCTGCACATCGACCGCTATGTCGACATCGGGCTCAAGACACTGAAGTTCCGCAAGGCGGAGGGGGTCGAGAAGCTCTCCGGCCCGCAACGCCTGCGGCTGGCGCTGGAGGAACTGGGCCCGACTTTCGTCAAGTTCGGCCAGATCCTATCCACGCGCGCGGACTTCCTCACCGAGGAATACGCGCGCGAACTGGAACTACTGCAGGCCAATGTCGCGCCGGTTCCCCCGAAGGCAATCATTGCCGTCATTGAGGAGGAACTGGGCAGGCCGATCAACGAAGTCTTCGACAACTTCGACCCGACGCCGATCGGATCCGCATCCATCGGCCAGGTGCACACTGCGCGCCTGAAGTCGGGGGAGGATGTCGTCCTGAAGGTCCAGCGTCCGCGCATCCAGGAGATCATCGATGCCGACCTGGAGATCATGGACCACATGGCTTCACTGATCGAGAAGCATCTCCCCGATTGGCGCATCCACGAACCGCGCCGCTTGGTCAGGGACTTCGCCCGGTCGCTGGAGAACGAGACGAACTACATGATCGAAGCATCAAACATGGAACGCTTCGCCTCGCAGTTTCGCGATGAACCCAGCCTGCGCATCCCAAAGGTGCATTCGGAGCTGACCTCGCGTCGTCTGCTGGTCATGGAGCAGGTCCAGGGTGTGCGCCCCACCGGGCCCGAGCCACTGCGCGAAAGCGGGTTGGACCCGGCAACAATCGCGCACCGCGGGTTTGACCTGATGCTGAAGCAGATCTTCGTGCACGGATTCTTCCACGCGGATCCGCACCCGGGAAACCTGCTGGTGCAGCCGGAAAACACGATCTGCTATCTTGACTTTGGAATGATGGGGCGATTGAGCCGGCGCGAGCGCGAACAATTCGCCGACGTTGTCATGGCAATCGGACGGCGCGACGAAAGAGCCGCCGCCGATGCGGTGCTGGCCATCACGCATTGGGATGAGGAGCCGGACCGCGACGAACTGGAGCGCGCGTTGGCGTCGTTCATGAACTCCTACTTCAACCGGCCGCTGAAGGACCTGAACCTCGGGCGGTTGCTGGACGACATGATCGCCCTGATCGTCTCCTTCCGCATGAAGCTCGATGGCGAGTACGTGATGGTGATCAAGGCCCTGGCAACGGTTGAAGGTTTGGGACGTCGCCTGGATCCGGATTTCGATCCGGTGGCAGAGGCTACTCCGTTCCTGCTCGTCCAATACCGCGAGCGATTCAGCCTCCCCCGTGTGCAGGAGGAGCTGGCCTACACTGCCGCGGACATGTACCGGTTGGCGCGCGATCTCCCAAACATGACGCGGGATCTGCTGCGCCAGGTTCGCGGCGGCCGGGCCCGCTTCGAGTTCGAACTGCGCGATATGGAACGTCTGATGAAGACGCTTGATGTCTTCGGCAACCGCGTCTCGTTATCATTGCTGATCGGCGCGCTGGTCATCGGTTCGTCCATCGTCGTGCACAGCGGCATTCCGCCGCGCTGGAACGAGATCCCGCTGCTGGGCATTTCGGGTTACTTGTTCGCCCTGGCGTTGATCGTGCTGGAAGTATTGGCGATTACGCGAAGACGAAAGCGGTGAGTAGAGGTTCCGGGTTCCGGGTGAGTAATTCTGCGATTCTTGGCGGCGTTTCAGATATGTTACATTTCACAGTGCATTGTCTACGTTTCACCCAAACCCTTGCACGCCACGGCTCACTGACGTGCGCGATGACTGCCAACCCACCCGGGACCCAGCCCGCTTGGGCGCCATTCGAATAGCCCTTGGTAGAGGCGAAGCCGGAACCGGGGGTTGAGTTCGATGAGGATGCCACCCCCCCCTTGCGGGGGCTTGGCTTGATCTGGCATCTTACCATGGGTTCCGCTTCGCTTCACCCATGGCTATTCGACTGTCGCGTTCCGCGCTGGCGAACTGGCGATGCCTGATGCCAATGGACAAATCGAGTTCACAGATTCACCGAGCGCGCGCTGCTGCCTATGCGTCGATGTCATTCTGCAGAATGGTATGATGAGTTGTGATCCCTCGCTGGATCATTCCGTGTTGAGACCGGCGGAAGATGCCTGCATTTGCGCGCTACCAACATCGTCCAAAAGGAGAAGCGATCATCGCTGAAGATGAAGCCTTCCTTTTACTCCCCAGCACGTCTCCACCGCTGCCAATGCAGCGGATGGCCCTGCTCCACTGCCTTGCGCTGGAAATTGCTGTCGTAATCCCCGGACATTGGCTCCAGGTCGATGCGGCGCGTGTCCTCGCATCGCAGCAACTTCGATTCGCCCAGCACTTGCTGAATGACCTCGAAGTAGGACGTGACGTCTGTCTTCAGGAGAAGGATCCCATCCGGGGCGAGGGCGCGCTCGATCAGCGGCACCAGCCGCGGCTGCCACAAGCGCCTGCGGTGATGCCGCGTCTTGGGCCACGGGTCGCTGTAGTATATGTGAATGGTCTGGAAGGCCCCCGGTGTGGGGAACTCCTCCAGAAAATAGAGCGCGTCCACGCGCAGGACACGCACGTTGCTGGCACCAAGCCGCTGGCACTTGTCCGCTGTGCGACGGACTTCGCTGCCGGCGTTGTCGAGCCCCAGCAGGTTCAGCTCCGGGTGATCAAGCGCATAGCGCGAGAGAAAGTAGCCACTGCCGATGCCGATCTCCAGTTCCGCGGGGGCCTGACGGCCAAAGAGCGCGGCGAGATCCAGTGGCTTGACCAGCTCTCCCAACTCCAGTTCGAGGCGTGGAATATCGGGCGAAACCGGCGATGTTGACTTGGACATCCGTGATCCTTTGTCCTGCATTCTGGCGTGGGGCCCGTCAACCTTCCTTGGGGCCGTGGATGAAGGACTCCAGGCCGCCCCCCTGGGCAACGGTCATCTCCGGCGCCGACTGCAGAATGCTCCATGCGACCAGGCCGAGCCATCGCTTCAGCGCATCGGTGCGGTCCGGATTGCCGATGCTTTCGATGCCGATCTGGATACCTTCGTGGCGGGCGGAGATCTTCAGGAAGAACGCCTTGCTGAATCCACGCTCGACCAGAAGCGATCGCACCAGCAGCTCTGACTTGTCGTGAAGCAGGAATGCCTCCTGGGCCTTGAAGTGCAATCCGCTCTCGTGAAACTCGGTGGGCTCGAATGCGAGCCAGATGTCTTCGGGGGTCGTGGAACCCTTCAGCGCGATGTGCATGGTGTGATATCTCTTTCGCAGGATTGATTCGGGCAGGTCGCGATCAGGCAGGCAGGATCGTCAGGGTCTTGGAGGACTTGGAAAGAACGCGGCATCCCTTGTCCGTCACCACGACGAGATCCTCGATGCGCACGCCCCCAAAGCCGGGAATGTAAATGCCGGGTTCTACCGTGACGACGTTGCCCGATTGAAGCGTCTCCTCGGAAACGGCGTTGAGCCGCGGGCCTTCGTGAATCTCCAACCCCACGCCATGGCCGGTGCCATGGTTGAAGTAACTGCCGTATCCTGCCTCGGAGATGATCTCGCGCGCCGCGGAATCCACGTCGCGGCAAGCTGCACCGGCGCGAATGGCCTTCAGGGCTGCTTCCTGCGCGCGCAGGCACGTGGTGTAGATCTTCTCAAACTTTGGATCCAGACGGCCAAGGGCTGGCGTGCGCGTCAGGTCCGAGCAGTAGCCATTCCACCGCGCCCCCAGGTCGAAAGTGATCATGTCCCCCGCGCGAAGCTTTCGCTTCTGCGGATGATGATGCGGGCGCGAGGCATTGGGGCCACTGGCAACGATGTTGTCGAATGACTCTCCCTCGCCGCCAAAATCCTCTGCGGCGCGGCGGATGAGTTGGCTCAACTCCAGTTCCGGCGTGCCGGGACGCGCGGCCGTCTGGGCCGCTTCCATCATCGCGTCTGCGATGCGCGCGGCGCGGGCGATGGCCTTGATCTCGACCTCGTCCTTCACTCGGCGCAGTTGCGTGATCAGGGATGCCGACTCCACAAGGCGGCCCTTCGATGGACGCGTGCGCTTCTTCAGCCGCTCGACTTCGTCCCACGCCAGCGTGCCTTCGAATCCCAGCGACTTGTAGCCGCGCTCGCTGAAGAAATCCCGGAACCAATCGTCCACCTTGATCAGCGGCTGGACCATGACCTTGGCGTCGGAGACCATCCCTTCGGCGATCTCCGCATAGCGCCCATCGGTGATCAGCGTCGCGCTGCTCGTGTCGACCACCAGCACGGCATACGAACCAATGAAGCCGCTGAGATAGCGAACATTGACAGGTTGGATGACGACCAGCGCGTCGAGACCGGCGCTCTTGATCTCGCGCCGCAGGCGGGCGATGCGGCTGATAGGCTTGGGAGTTGACTTTGCCATGGGGGAAATTGGTCCGGTGGAGGATGGTCCGATCAGGAGGTCAGGATGCCCCCGCGGCCCCGAGGGGTCAAGGAAACCGGCAAGGTGTTGGCGAGGTTGGAGGCGGCAGAGTTCAGACCCGCTCACCGCCGCTGGCGCAGGGCCTCGTTGTAGGCGATCATCTCGGCCAGGGCGTGCTGCAGCTCCTGGCGAACGCCCGCGAGGTCCCCGGCCGTGAACTTCTGCTCCGCCCGGCTCAGGTAGTAGATCGTGGCCTTGCCGTGCTCGGGCTTGCTCGTGCGTCCGGCGTGCAGGTTCACCTGCGGATAGATGCTCTCCGAAGGATCGTATCGCGACAGGGCCAGGTCGACGCGGCTGATGGCAGTCGGACTCCACAAGTGAAACACCTCGCGCCGGGGCAGGCTGTGGCGCAGGCGCATCAGCCGCGTGTCGTCGAACTTGTAGTCCGCCGCCAGGTTGCCCTCGGCGTCGTAGATCATCATCGAATGCAGGTAGACATCCCCGCGCAGCGCTTCAAGGCTGAGCGCGTCCACCCGTGCGGGCATTGCGGAATCCTCCCACTTGAATTGCAGTTGCTGGATCAACGCGCTGGTGACGCTGTCGGTGCCGACGCGTTCCCAGCGGTAATCGACAAGATTGTAGTGCAGGTCGTCGCGGGCACGCAGATAGTTGGCAACGGCCTCGATCCCTCGCCGCAGCGAAGCGGGCTCGAAGCGCGAGATTGCTCCACCCTCCTCGATGCGAATCCCCGCGATAATGGCGCGCAGGATCGTGATGCAGTCCTGCAGGCTGAAGGGACTCTCGAAGCGAAACGGCGGCGCCCCTGCAGCCGGCGGTAGCAGCGATGTCTCCCCTGGAAGATCCACCGTGGCCGGGGTCGCTTCGGCTGGCTCGGTAGGGACTTCGGTGTCTTCCGATTCGGCAGGGGCGTCGGTGACATCGGCCTCCGGGGTTGGATCTCCATCCGGCGCCTCCGCGGAGTCGGCGGAATCCTCCTCGAGTTCCCCTTCAGGCAGATGGTCTGGAAGCCCCGCCGTCGGCACCGCCCCCTCTTCCTGCTCTGCTCCTTCCGCTTCGTCGATCTGACCCAAGGCAAAACCGGCGATAACGAGGAAAAAAACACCAGCGGCCAAGAGGAGACGCCCGGGTTTCAACCCGGATAGCGACCCAAGTCTCAAGAGTTCAAAGCGGTACATGCGATGCTCGGCCCCGTGCTCTGGGAAAGAGTGTGGGGCCGACGCGTTGAGACCCTCAACGGAATCTTGAGGCTTTGGTAGCACGAGGGTGCGAATTGTATCGGATTGAGTCACGGCTCCTGCGGCCGAATGGGGCGTTCCGGTGAGGCTGGTGAGCCAAAATGGGACGCAGTGAAAATGCGCTTTGGCCTTGAGTCTCTTGAAAGGGACTTTCCCCCACATTTTTTTCGCAAGATGGCAAAGGTGCCGTAAACGCAACGATGCCAATCGCTGGTGCGCCGGGTGCGTTTCGCCACGGCGGGTTTCCGCATTCCCGGAAAAGGGGCCTTGCGGCGCGTAAATCTCGCACTGACAATCATCGAGGACGCCAAAATCGCGGGGTTTACCCGGGTTCGGTTTTGTCTTGACGGACCCCAGATCTAGTGCGCATCCTCTGTCTTGCCACCAGATATGGTGCTTTTGATCCACAGGGACCTGACAGGATATCCACAGATTGACCGGGTGTTCTCCTCAGGTTATCCCCAAGTTGGCCCTCGAAAACGCGGAAATAGAAAGGGCTGGACTTTCGCTCTTTATTCGGAATAGTTTCGCTTTACCCCAACGCAACATCCCCAAAATCAGGACACTACTCCCGTTCCCCTGACACCCTACCGTCCCCCTTCCCAAGGAGTTCCACCCATGCAGATCACACGCCGCTTCACCCGCCCCTCCTCCGACACCAATGAAGGTGGTCCCTACGCCGGCATCCCCTTTGCCGCGCGCACCTCGCGCATCGTGAACCCCAACGGCTCGGTCGTATTCGAAGCCAAGGACATCCAGGTCCCCGAGCACTGGACCCAGATCGCCGTCGACATCCTCGCGCAGAAATACTTCCGCAAGGCCGGCGTCCCCGCGCGCACCAAGCGTGTGCCCGAGCCCGGTGTGCCCGAGTGGATCCAGCGCCGCGTGCCGGACGAGGAAGCCCTGGCCGCGCTCCCCGAGGATCAGCGCGACGGCGCCGAGCGCGACGCCCGCCAGGTCTTTGACCGTCTGGCCGGTTGCTGGACCTACTGGGGATGGAAGCACAACTACTTCGCCAGCGAAGAGGACGCGCGCGCCTACTACGACGAGATGTGCCACATGCTGGCGCGCCAGATGGCCGCGCCCAACAGCCCGCAGTGGTTCAACACGGGTCTGCACTGGGCCTATGGCATCACCGGCCCCGCGCAAGGCCACAGCTTCGTCGATCCCGTCACCGGCGAGATGTGCACCAGCGAGAACGCCTACGAGCACCCGCAGCCGCACGCGTGCTTCATCCAATCCGTCGAGGACGACCTCGTGAACGAGGGCGGCATCATGGATTTGTGGACACGCGAAGCGCGCGTGTTCAAGTATGGGTCGGGCACGGGTTCCAACTTCTCGCGCATTCGCGGTTCG
>CAZVAQ010000095.1:4822-13348 GCA_964625145.1 uncultured Candidatus Sumerlaeota bacterium | reverse complement strand
ATGATGGAGCGGCTATGCGCCTTCAACAACTGAAAATCAACAACTTCCGGTTGCTGGAATCGGTGGAGTTGCAGCCGGCCGAGGGGACCACGTTGCTGGCCGGGGCCAACGCCCAAGGGAAGACGAGCCTGCTGGAGGCCGTCTCCTACCTCTCAACAGGGCGCAGCTTTCGGGCCAGAGTGGACCGGGAGGTCATTGCGTGGAGTCTGAGCGAAAAGGAAACCCAACCGAATCAGCGCTTTGCGGCGGTGGAAGGGACCTTTAGCCGCCAAGGGAGCCAGCGCCACATCCGCATCGCCATCCAACCGCAGGCTAAGTCGGTGTGGATCGACGGGAAGCCGCTGAAGGCCTTGACGGGGCTGTGGGGGTTGCTACCGACCGTCTGCTTCGTTCCGGCGGACTTGGGCTTGGTGCAAGGACCACCGCTTGGCAGGCGCAATCTGCTTGATCGATTGATGGGGCAACTTGACAGCAGCTTCCTGACATCCCTCTCGTCGTACACGCAGGCCCTCCAAAGCCGGAACTCGTTGTTGCGGCATCCGCACCCGCCGATTGCCCAACTTTCGGCATTTGAAGCGACGATGGCAGAGCACGGCGCGCGGTTGCTCACCCGCCGGGCGTGGCTGGTGGCGGCCTTGGCCGAGGCCACGGCACCGCTGATGGTGGCCTTGAGCGATGGGGCGGAGAACCTGACCTTGGCGTACGAGGCGGGATTGCCTATTTCCATGGTTGAATCCATTGGAGTTGGGCATCTGCACGCGGATCCGGAGAAGGAAGCTGCCCTGCGCGAGCAGCTCGTGGGCATGTGGCACACCGGCAGAAAGCGCGATCAGGAGCGCCGCCAGACATTGGATGGGCCGCACCGGGACGACGTGCGGTTTGATCTGGGGGGGCAGGACATCCGCCGATTTGGGAGCCAAGGGCAGACCCGGTCGCTGGTTCTCGCGCTGCGACTGGCAGAGGTGGCCTTGGTCGAAAAGGTCACGGGAGCCGCGCCATTGCTGCTGCTGGACGACATTTTGGGGGAATTGGACGCGGCGCGCGGGGAGCGGTTCCTCCATCTGGTTGCGGAGCGGGAGCTGCAAACCCTGATCACGGCCACTAATGCCACTCCCGTGGAACAGCATCTGCCAGTCCAAAGACGATTCATCGTGGATGGTGGGCGGGTGACGCCTGCGTGACCAAGCCGGACATCACGGGGGCGACATAATACTTGCCAATCCGGCCCTGCGTCCTGCACAAGGACGCTGGCCGGTAGCCGGTGCAGGTTTTGGCCGGATACTTGCCATTCAAATCAGCGTTGTTTGAACGACCAGTAAACGGGGGAACGCAGTGCCAGTCAAGACCCGCAGGACCGCCACCGGTACAGGGGGGACACCGAAAAGGGCGACCAAGCGAGTGGAGAAGTCGACCAACCGACTCCATCCCATCCAGGTGGAGTTCAGTTACCCCATTGGGTCTCGGGTGGACATGGAATATCGGCTCCCTCCGGATTTGGAGGACGCGGACCTGGAGGAGTTGCTGGACGATTACTCCTCGCCGCGCGAGTTTGAGGAGCGGCTGGCGGCGGTCTCCGCGCAGTTCAACCACGACACGATCTCCGGCAAGAGCCCGCGGGAGCTGGACATCAAGTTCATCCGCATCCTGGCGCGGCGGCTGGAGACCGTGGCCGAGGTGCTGGTCCAGGCCAACGCCGAGAACTTTGGCGAGCCGGGGCCGGTTTCATTCATGGGGCTGGGACTGGATCCCGAGACCATCAATCGCATCATCGAGCTGGACTACGAGACGGCGGACAACGTCTACAGCCGCATTGCAAAGCTGTGGGACAAGGGGCACGTCACGCCGGTGGTGACGACACCGTTCCACAGCCTGCTGCCGTTGTACCAGCATGACTTCGAGATTCGCCTGCTGTGCCGGATCGCCTTTGAGTTTTATTGGCCGGTGTTGAAGAAGTACAATCGCGCGGTCATGCGCACGCACGGCGAGAAGATGTTCGTGGCGGTGTTCTGGCTGCCGGAGGGCGCCTACTCCGCCAAGGTGCTGCAGATCCTGCACGAGGAGTTCACCAAGCTGTGCGAGGCGGAGGACGTCGGGCCGTCGCACCTGGTGCTGTTGCTTGATGCCGAGCAAAGCCGCGAGCGCGAGACCGACATGTTGATGAAGCGGTGGAACACGCTGCGTCCGGCGCCGACGACGCGCGACATCGTGTCCATCATCTATCGCGAGCGATTGTTCAGCGACTGGGTCATCCAGGGGCATCCCTCCACCAAGAAGCAATTGGATCGCACGATCGCCAAGGTGGACGCGGTCTTGCGCGACCGGGGGATCGATCACCTGTGGTCGCACTTCGAGCCACTTTCGACATTGCTGGCGACGCCGAAGAGCTGCGTGAACTTTGAGCAGAAGCTGATCAAGCTGACGGAGCTGGGCTATCAGCCGTGCGGGCCCGATGTCTTTGTGCGGCGCAAGCTGCTCAAGCTCTACGGGATGGAGGAAAACGAACCGCGCCGCACGACGCTGCGCGACATGACGTGTTGGAGTGCCTATCCCGACACGCCGGGTTCATTGGTGAGATTCCGCGGCATCGAGGAAACCGGCGGCTTCACGCCTCGGCGCGAGCTGGGCGCCGAGCGCCCCTACGCGCGCCGCATGCCGGACGGGACGACGCGCAAGTCCCGGGGAAATCCATGTTGGAAGCCGGCACTGCAGGCGGCGCTCCGCAATGTGCACCGCGCAGTCGTCGGCGAACCAAAGACTTTCATGGGCGGCATGCTCGGCTTGATGCGGCAGATCGTGCCCATTCGCCGCGTGCCCCTGATGATGCGCAACGTGGAGGAGTTCCTGGTCCGCTACGCTCGCATCCATTGGAAGGAGCACTTCATCCACCACGTGTACAGCGAGGCGGATATCCGGGTGGACGAGTTTGCGGTCGAGACACTGTTGGCGAACCTGCCGGAGGACGCCGAGCGCGACAGCCTGACGGAGGAGGAGCTGGTCACCGCGGGAGTCGCCGCAGAGGCGATCTACCTGGCGCATCATGGCCTTTCCTCGATTCCGTTCCACGCCGAGCACATGGACCAGCGATCCACCTGGCAGGCGGTGACGATGATGACATTGGCCGTCACCCATGCCATCCACGCGCTGAAGTGGAACGGCATGAAGGAGGAGGCCGACCGGATCTTTGGCATCTTCAAGGAGGAGTTGCTGGATTTCGGCAATGCCTACGAGCGGCACGGCATCGCCGACCTGGGCGTGGAGGAGAAGATGTGGCGGTTCACCATCAAGTCGCAGGTGGAGGACAGCGACCTGAACGTGGTGGAGCGCGCCGCGCGCCGGGTGGGCAGCACGCACCTGCGCAACATCGGCTATCGCAAGGAATTCGACCGCAACGACGAGCACATCTCCACGAGTGTCGGCCACTTCTGGAGCTCGGAGATCAACCACGCAAACCTGCAGTGGGAGAACGAAGTCTTCTGCGGCATGGTGGAAGAGTAGCAGACGGCGTTGTGGCCCGGAGTTTGCCCCCAGAATCGCAGCACCCAACCAAGGATGATCTGAACATGCAAATGACTGTCGAACAACAAGAGGCACGGGTTCGCGAGATCCTGGACCAGTTGCGCCCGTACCTGCAGGCTGACGGGGGCGATTGCGCTTTTGACCGGCTGGAGGATGGCGTCGTCTACATTCACCTGAAGGGCGCGTGCGTGGGATGCCCGTCGGCGCTGATGACGCTGAAGATGGGCATCGAGCGCCGGATTACCGACGAGATTCCCGACATCAAGGCCGTCGAGGCCGTGTGATGCCGCCACCAGCGCAGCCTGGAAAAAGGCGACTGACGGCCATGTTGCTGCGCACTCTGTTCCTTCTGCTGATTGCCATGGGTATCATCGCGGGCATAGTCGGCTGCATTCAGCGGCGATTGATCTATCACCCTCAGCCCTATGCGGATGAGATGAAGTCGGTCGTCCCGAAGCGGATGATCATGGTACCCTACATGGTAGGCGGCGCCGCGCAGCAGGCCTATTACCTGCCTCCGAGGCATGGCGATGACCCGTCGCAGCTTTGGGTGCTCTTCAACGGAAACGCGTCGCTGGCATTGTGGTGGCTGCGATGGATTGAGGAGGACGTTGCCGCCGACGACGTGGCGTGGTTGCTGGTGGACTACCCGGGGTACGGATGGAACGAAGGAAAACCGACGCGGGCCACCATCGTGCAGGCTACGGAGAAGGTGATCCCCGCGTTGGCCGAGGCGCTGGAGGTCGAGGCGGAGAGCCTGACGAAGAACATCAACACATTGGGGTTTTCGCTTGGTGCGGCTTCAGCGATGGAGTTCGCCGTGCGGCATCCGGTAAAGAACGTGGTGCTGCTGGCGCCGTTCACCAGTTTGGAGGACATGGCGCGGAGGGCAGTCGGGTGGCCATTGTGTAATGTGCTGATTGATCGATTCGACAATCGCGCGCGATTGGACGAGCTGGTGGAACGCAGTGACGCCGCGCGCATCGTGATCCTGCATGGCGACCGCGATTCGGTGGTGCCTTTTGAGCACGGGAAGAAGCTGGCGGAGCTTCATCCATCCGTGACTCGCTTCGTCCGTGTTTCCGGCGCGGATCATGAGGGAGTCGTCGGCGAAGCTGCCGTCATTCTGCGGGAGCTGGTGACCCGTGACTCCACCGCCCCTGTCCCCTGAAGCTGCGTGGGAGGCCACACGCGGAGAGGCGCTGGCGTTGGGATTCAATGCTGTTGGCGTCGCCGCGGCGGATGCCCTTGAGAGCGAAGCCAATGACTTGAAACAATGGTTGGCTGAAGGCCGCCATGGATCGATGGAGTGGATGACGCGTTCTGCGGAGAAGCGCGCCGATCCGCGACGCGTGCTCCCCAATTGCCGCAGCGTTGTCGTTGTCGCCATGGACTACAACATCGAAGAGCCGGCCGATGATGCGACCGGTGCCGTGGGGCGCGTGTCGCGCTACGCACGAGGGCGGGATTATCATCGCGTGCTGGAGAAGCGCCTGCGCAAGCTGGCGCGCTTCATCGACACGCTGGGTACAGTGGCGACGCCGTCGCGCCCGTTCTGCGATCATGGCCCCGTGATGGAGCGTCAATGGGCCGAGCGCGCGGGCATTGGCTTTCGCGGAAAGAACACGCTGCTGATTCGCCCGCAGTCGGGCTCGTGGTTCTTCCTCGGCGGCGTTCTCACACAGATCGAAATGCGCGACGCGAATCCGGCCGATCCGATTCGCGAAGGGTGCGGAAACTGCCGCGCGTGTCTGGATGCGTGCCCAACAGGTGCCTTGGATGGCGAGTGGCGCATCGACGCGCGGCGGTGCATCTCCTACCTGACCATCGAACACGACGGACCCATCGACAAAGAGCTGTGGCCGCGGATGGAAGGTTGGGTCTTTGGCTGTGACATCTGCCAGGACGTGTGTCCCTACAATCGCAAGCGCGCCAAGCCCATTGGCGACGACCCCTTGGCCCCGCGCGAAATCCCGGCGAGGTGGTCGCTGGTGGAGATGCTGCGCCTGAAGCAGTCGGACCTCGACGCGTGGGAAGGCTCCTCGCCCCTGAAACGCGCCGGCCGCAACCGTCTGGTCCGCAACGCCGCCATCGCCGCCGGGCAAATGGGCGGCGAGGACGAACGGCGGGAGCTGCAGCGCATTGCCGGGGATGCGGGGGAGGTTGGGTGGTTGAGGGAGTTGGTGAAGAAGATGCTCGGATTGTGAGCAAAGCGGCGATCTACCGAGAACCGCGTCTTAACCCAAGTTAGACAACAATGGGTCTGCGCTATGAACGCAAGACTTCCTTGAGAATCCTGTTCGCCCTACGAAAGCTCGCCAGTGACTTCAATGCCTCTGGATCCAGAACTCCCAAGATCTCGAATGAGCGCTTCCCTTTCTTATAGGCGTTGGAGCAGCTTGCTGTAGCTGTCTCCAGTTTTTTCTGAACAGTATGGCGATCGCACGACTCAAGATTGTTGAGGGCAGGCAGGCTATTCACACTCAACTTTGATGCGCCATAGTATTTCTTCAGCGTCTCCCTGTCAGCCACGATCCATGTTTCCATGCAGGTTACCATCAGAAGTACCTGCGTGCTCTTGGCTCCAGATGGCCTTTCCCATCCATCACGCTTCATCAGATGGTCCCAGACATCGAATGTGTACCAATCTTGATCGTCGGTGCCAATTGATAAACCAATAGGTTCCTCGCTGTCGATCCACAGGCCGACAAAGCCATAACGTCCCTCGCGCAGTTCAGTCTTGAAGCGATCATAGGCTTTCCCACGACCACCGCAGGCAACGAGCCTCGGTTTTCGCCCTTGGACTCCCATGCGGTCGAGCAGCTTGTGAAACCCCTCCCGGCAACGAGATCGAAGGGTGTCTGAGTCGCCTCCGCCTTCGAGGTAAATGATGGCGTTCACCAGCGCTTTCCTCCCAATTGTCCTTCCATCCACAATTGACCAAGCCTGTAATGCTCAAGCCAGACTTTCAGCTCCTCGCTAGACAACCTCCGCATCTCCGTCTTCCCTTCATGCTTTTCACACACGACCACAGACTCCGGACGCTCGGTCATACAATCCACCAGCATCTCCGAATGCGTAGTTGCGATGACCTGCGTCCGCGTGGACAGATCAACCAGCAGATCGGCGATAGTTGGCAGAAGATCCGGGTGCAGACCCAATTCCGGTTCCTCGATGCACACCAGCGGGGGCGGCTCTGGGTCCAACAAGATCGCCAACAAGCATAGATAGCGCAAGGTCCCATCGGACAGGCGTGTAGCCGGGATTGAGAAATCTCCCTCACTGAAGATCACCTGCACGGTACCGCCCTCTATGCTGACATCAAAGTCGGTGATGTCGCCGTAGAGGTCACGAAGCTTTTCCAGGAGTTGGCGCTTGGTTTTGGGACTCTTCACCCTTAGACGATTGAGAACCAAGCCGAGGTTGGAGAAATCCTCCGCCAAAGCGTCGTTGCGTGCGTCAGCCTTCTGCGGTTCGCGAAACACCGCATTGCGGCCGAAGGTCCACTCGCGGTATATTCGCACTCTCTCGTAATCTTGAGCAAGCCTTGCCAAATGGGGATATGTTTCCGGGTCACGGCGTTGAGCGAGGATGGAGAGATTTGGCTCCAGAGTATCTCGTGCAAGCCCCTTCTTGTCCCCGCCGTGGGTGTTTACCATCGGGCTACCGTGTTGATAGCGATAATAGAAGTAGACGTCCCTCTCGTCCTTGGATCGCTTCTCCACCTCCTCGATCCGCTCGTCCTTGAGCCGGAAGCTCTGCGCGACCACCTCAAACTCCACATGATGAGCTATGTCAGGAAGCGGTACACCATCTCTCTGCACGGCAAATAGCCCCTTGATGGGGGGAACTCGTATTTCCACCTCGGCAGTGCCCTTGGGGTCTCCCTTCCAGATCCATTCGCCGACTCCACCACCCTTCCGCGTAACGTCGCGAAAATCGCGGGGCGCCGCGCGCATAAAGGATACCGCCTCCAACAGATTGGATTTTCCGCACCCGTTTGGCCCGACGAGGATCGATAATGACCCCAGCTTAATCCCCGGGAAGTCGGGGCCAAAGGAGAGGAAGTTTTGCGGACGTAGGAAGGTGATCATCTGCTTGGGCATGTGCTACTCTCCTACTTGGAATGTTAGTGGATCATGCGGCGGTGTCGAGCCCAGTTGTCACCCCCCTGTCCCCCTGCTGGGCGCCAAGCCTAACTCCACCGACAGAGGAGATTATCTTTATTCCACTGATTCCAAACAACTTACACCGCTCCCACCCGGTACCTCTTGACCTCCGCGCCATCTTGCGCCAATGTTTGTCCGCAATGTCGCACCAGAGGCGACAACACTTCTCCAAGAGGTTTCCCATGCCTTTAGTCTCGATGAAGCAAGCGCTGGAAGAAGCTGCCAAAGGTGGCTACGGGGTCGGCGCATTCAATGTTAACAACATGGAGCAGATTCAGGCCATCATGCGCGCGGCCGAGGAGCTGGACGCGCCGGTCATCATCCAAGCCAGCCGTGGCGCCCTGAAGTACAGCGACATGGTTTACCTCAAGAAGCTGATGGAGGCGGCCGTCATCCGCCATCCCGACGTGAAGGTCGTGCTGCATCTTGATCACGGCAACTCGCCCGAGACCTGCGTGCAGGCCATGGACCTGGGCTTCACATCGGTCATGATGGACGGCTCGCTCATGGCCGACGGCAAGACAATCGCCAGCTATGAGTACAACGTGGAAGTGACGGCGAAGGTCGTTGAGCTGGCCCATGCCCGCGGCGTCAGCGTCGAAGGTGAACTGGGTGCCCTTGGCGGCATCGAGGACGGCCATGGTGCCGGCCTCGCGGTGGATGATACCACACACCTGACCGATCCGGAGCAGGCGGTGGACTTCGTGAAGAAGACCGGCATCGACTGTCTGGCGCTGGCCATCGGAACCAGCCACGGCGCGTACAAGACGATGCGCTATGACAAGGACGGCAACGCCCTGCCGCCGCGTCTGGCGCTGGACCGCATCGAGAAGATCGAGGC
>CAZVAQ010000095.1:0-4722 GCA_964625145.1 uncultured Candidatus Sumerlaeota bacterium | reverse complement strand
CCCGAGAAGTTCGATCCGCGCGATTGGCTTGGGCCCGCACGCGAGGCGCTCTACGAACTCATCAAGGGCAAGATGATCGACTTTGGCCAGGCGGGACACGGCAAGGATTACGAGCCGCGCAGCCTCGAGCAAATCAAGGCCGAGTACGCCGCCCAGAAGAAGTGACGCAGTTTGCAGTTTGCTGGAGGGAGGGAGGAGCCGCCGGGCAACCGGCGGCTTTTCTTTTGTGATGCTTCAAGCGGCCTTTGGAACGGCCTTGCCGCGGACACGACTGGGCCGCGGGGCGGCCAGCAGCGAGTACAGGAAGACGACGCCCAGCACGCCGACGATGCACGGCCCCGACGCAATCCCCAGATGATAGCTGGCAACGAGGCCGATGACACTGCCCGCTCCGGCCACGATCGATGAAGTGGCAAGCATCATCCCCCACGTGCGGCACCAGAGGAACGCCGTCACCGCCGGAAGCAGAAAGAGCCCCAGCGCGAGGACAATGCCCATCGCCTGGAGCGCCGCGACAAGGTTGAGCACAACCAAGCCCAGCAGGCCCACGTGCAGCACGCCGCCGCTGCGCCGCGAGGAGCGATAGAAGACCGGGTCGAAGGCCTCGATGGCGATTGCGCGATAGAACAACGCGAATGCCATGACGGTGACGCTGCTGGCAATGGCCGCCAGCCACAGGTCGCTGGTCCCCACGCCGAGCACATTACCGAACAGGAACTGCATGAGGTCGATGCGGATGGTTCGCGAGGCGCTGATGAGGGCGATGCCGCTGCCAAAGAAAAGGATGAACAGCGCGGCGAAGGCGGCGTCTTCCTTCACGCGCGTCAGCCGGCTGATGGCGGCGCTGCCCGCTGCGGTCAGGCAACCGGCGACAATCGCGCCCGCCAACAATCCCCACGTGTTGTCGCCGAACAGCAGGTAGGCGATGGCCAGTCCCGGCAGCAGACTGTGGGCCAGGGCATCGCCCATCAAGGCCATGCGCCGCATCAACAGCACGCATCCCAACATCCCGCCGCTGACGCCCATCATGACGGAGACGGCGAGGGCCTTGAGCATGAATGAATACTGGAATGGCTCCAGAAGCGGCGCGAACAGGTCACTCATGGTCAGCTCCCACCGTGACGGGGCGCCAGCCGTAGGTCTCCGCAACGGCCTCGTCCGTCAGCACCTCCGCCGTGGAGCCTTCCGCGATCAGCTTTCGGTTCATCAGGATGCTGCGCGGAAATGCGCGCCGGACCAGATCGAGATCATGCACCACCGCCACGACCGTGCGATGATGCGTGATCCATTGCGCCAGCGTGTCCAACAGTTGATGCATGGCCTTTGCGTCGAGGCCGTCGAAAGGTTCGTCGAGCAGGAAGATGTCGGCCCCCTGGGCAAGGGCGCGTGCGAGGAACACGCGTTGGCGCTGGCCACCGGAGAGGGCACCGATGGGCCGCCGGGCGAGGCTGGTGATGCCCAGCTCCTCCATGGCGCGGTCGACCATGGCGCGATCCTCCGCCCGGAAGGGAGACCACATGCCAAGGACCGGGAAGCGGCCCTGCTCGACCACTTCGCGGACGGTGATGGGGAAATCCAGATCCACGCGCGTCTGCTGGGGCAGGTAGGCCAGGCGCGGATGATGATGCCCGATGTGATCGTCGCCGAGGAAGACCTTTCCGCCGCCGGGAGAGAGCCATCCCATGGCCACGCGCAGTAGGGTGCTCTTTCCCGCGCCGTTGGGGCCGCAGATCGCCGTCATGCTGCTGCAGGGGATGGCCGCGCAGAAGTCATCCAGCGCGGTCACGTTGCCGTAGTGAACTGTGATGTCTTCGAAGCGCAGGATCTCCGTGTTCATGGCGGCTGTTAGGCGCCCGGCGCCGGGGCGCTGTCAATGCCACCGGTGTGCCATGGGGAGGATCCGCCGGCCTGGTGGGGCGGGATTTCCAAGGAAATCTGGGAGCATTCCGGTTGTCGCGCGCGCTCTGCCTGCACAGCATCACTGGCCCCCCGCGAGGGGCACCCATCCTCACCCTGTCTTCCCCCCCCGAGAAAAGGTAATCGATGTCCAAGACGTCCAGTCCGTCGAAGTCCGATGTCCGCAGAGCAGTCCAGTCCTTCATGAATGGAGTGAAAAAGCGCAATCCCGGCGAATCGGAGTTCCAGCAAGCGGTGCATGAAGTCGCCGAATCCATCATGCCGTACATCCTGGCAAACCCTGAGTACGGCAAGGCGCAGATCCTGGAGCAGATGGTCGAACCGGAAAGGATCATCGTCTTTCGAATCATCTGGGAGGACGACAACGGCAACATCCGGATCAATCGCGGTTGGCGGGTGCAGTTCAACAGTGCCATCGGCCCCTACAAGGGGGGCCTGCGGTTTCATCCCTCGGTCAATGAGTCCATCCTGAAGTTCCTGGGCTTTGAACAGACGTTCAAGAACGCGCTGACCGGCCTGCCCATGGGAGGCGCCAAGGGCGGTTCCGATTTTGACCCAAAGGGGAAGAGCGACCGCGAGGTCATGCGCTTCTGCCATTCGTTCATGATCGAGCTGCACCGCCACATCGGCGCGGATACCGACATCCCCGCCGGTGACATCGGCGTGGGCGCGCGCGAGATCGCGTACTTGTTCGGCATGTACAAGCGCCTGACGAATCGCTTCACCGGTGCCATCACGGGGAAGAGCATTGAATACGGCGGATCGCTGATTCGCCCGGAAGCGACAGGATACGGCACGGTCTATTTTGCCGAACACATGCTGCGGCACGCGGGGAGCTCGCTCCACAAGCGCAAGGTCGCTGTCAGTGGCTCGGGCAACGTGTCGACTTATGCGGTGGAGAAGTCGATCGAACTGGGCGCCACGGTCATCTGCATGTCCGATTCCGGCGGCTTCATCCATGATCCCGATGGGATCAACACGGAGAAGTTGGCTTGGATCCGGGAATTGAAGGAACGCCGTCGCGGCCGCATCGCGGAATACGTCCGCAAGTTTCCCCATGCGACTTTCCATGAAGGCGCCAGTCCGTGGAGCGCGGGTCTGCCGTGCGACGTGGCGTTGCCGTGCGCGACACAGAACGAGATATCCGGCGATGACGCCAAGCGCATGGTGAAGGAGGGCGTGATGGCGGTGGTGGAAGGCGCCAACATGCCGAGCTCCACGGCGGCGGTCCGCGTCTTTCAGAAGGCCGGTGTGCTCTTCGCGCCGGGGAAAGCGGCGAATGCGGGCGGTGTGGCGGTCAGCGGGTTGGAGCAATCGCAGAATGCACTGCGGATGAGTTGGCCGCGCGAGGAAGTTGACCAGAAGTTGCAGGACATCATGCGCCGAATCCACGCCCAATGCATCGAGCACGGCACCGTCGACGACAAAGTCGATTATGTGAGAGGCGCGAACTTGGCCGGGTTCATGAAGGTCGCGAGGGCGATGTTGGCGTATGGGGTGAACTGAAGGGGCGGATCGAGTCCAATAGAAACAGGGGGTCGGCGAGAGCCGACCCCCTGTTGTCGTATCCGGACGTGGTTTGCGTGGTTGGTTGATCGATCAGTTCGACTGTGCAACGGTTGTGGCTTCTGCCTCCTTGACCGACACGCGGATCGTGCCGGGGTCGTACCAATTTCCGTTCAAGCGCACTTTGGGAGGGATGATGGTGAACGTGCGGGGGGCGGTGGCGACGGCGGTGAATTCGTAGACGGCCTTTCCCGGAGCGACGGCAATGCGCTTCGGATCCGTTGTGCGGCTGGCAAAGGCCACGTTGTTGAGCGTCGGGAACGTGACGTCGGCTTCACCGAGGGATTCCGCACCAGGCGCGATGACCGTCAGCCGGTACACAAACGGTTGGTCCACGGTCACCGTATCACCAACAATCTCGGCCGCGACGGATTGGCCGTCAGGCAGGGGTGGCGTTCCCGGGGGGAGCGGAATCGGCTCGTGGCCATACTCGCGGATCCGTTCGCGCACGCGTTCGGTGAACGTGTCCCAGTCGAAATGCGGGCCCGGGTCGGACTTGTTCCACGGCTGTACTTGGTAATGACCGACAAGGCCGGGGCCGTTGAAGCGATACTCATCCGGGCCGGTCTGGATGCTGTACGGACCTTCGTAGGCGGTGCCTTCCGGCTGGTAGGCGGGGATGTGCCACTTCACGCACAGATACGCGCACAGGTTCACCAACGCGTCCATGCGCTCGGGCGTCCACGTTTCCGGGAAACGTCCCCAACCGGCGCATTCGATGCCAAAGCCGCGATGGTTGTAGTAAGTCTGCGTGTGCGCGACATGCCCCTCGTCCACCATCCAGCAGATGTCGCCCTTGTGTCCGACGACATAGTGCGCGCTGACGTTGCGGTCGTTCCCCTTGAAGTAGTTGATGTTCCCCACGAACGTGCGCTGGAAGTTCTCCTCCAGGGAGAGCTCGTCGCGATAGCCGCCCTCGGTGGTGTGGATGGTGATCGCATCCACTGAATCAAAGGTTCGCGATGCCACGGTGAAATGGCCTGCCTCGACCCAGCCCATGGGTGGTGGCGGAGGCGCTGTGAGTTGCCACTTCCATCCTCCCTCTCCGGGGAGAACGTCGGCGGATTTTGGTGCATGGCTGCAGCCAACAGTCAGGGCCACTGCGGCTAGACCCAGCGAGATGGTGGACAACAAACGGGATGGACTCATGGATGGACCCTTCAGTCGCATGGGGATGGCGGTGCATCGGGGGATTGTGGGATTATCGGTGCCGAAGGTTTTGCTGGGGTCAAGGCGAGG
>CAZVAQ010000094.1:0-13349 GCA_964625145.1 uncultured Candidatus Sumerlaeota bacterium | reverse complement strand
GGCCATGGTGCTGGTCAGCGCGCGGCTGCTGGCGCGCCAATTGAACTTGGTCTCGATGCCGGGAGCGTTCAGGTCGGCCTCGAGGATCGTGATGCTGTTCCACCCGCCGTACAGATTGTCGAAGAGGTAATACTTCCACGTGACGCCTTCGGCGACGGGCCGCTCGAACCAATCGGCGCCGACGACGCTGGGCTGGGCGTTGCCGCGGGTGGAGAGGGATGCAACAATCAGCGAGAAAAGCAGGATGGAGAGGATGCGACGGCATGCTGCTGCCGCTGCGCACACGGGGGGGTGGTGTGTCATGGTGCCAAGGTCTCCGTTCAGGTGATGACGGAGCATCTACCGCGGAGAGCGGCGGTGTCCAACGGGAAAGTGGGGGGGGAGGCGCGGTCTTGGTCGTGGGGGGAGTTCACAATCGGGAGGTGAATTCCTCCAGGGTCATCCCCATATCTTCGATGAGCGCGCGAGCGGTGCCGGGCTTGAGGTCTCGTTCCTTGTGGATGGGGATTTCGATGCGGCGGCGATCAGCGGCGCGTGGTCATGTTCATTTGCCTCCGATCAAGGGGCTAGCTCGCCAGGTGGGGAATCGCATGGGGGAAGGGCGCGCATTGCCGGATCCGGCACGAGAATCGCCGAAACAGGGTCTTGGAGGGCACCTGGGCGGTGGGAAGGGTGCGAAAGCGGGAGAATGCTACACGGTCGTGCAGGATTTTACATGGTTGGGTGGAAATTGAAACGGCTGGGATCGGCGGAGGACCATTCTTGAAGAGAGCAGGAGTGGGACGATGGGCTTAATCAACAGAAGGGTCTTGTTCTATGGCGGCATCCTGGCCGGCATTGGCCTTTTGGCTGCGATCAATCTTCCATGTTTCCTGGAGGCAAAGGTCCGATCCAAGGTGGCGCGGATGCACACCGACATGAGGACGGTGATATTCGCGCTGGAGGCCTACAAGACAGACCATGGCACTTATCCATTGCCAGATCCGGGCGAGAACGGATGGACGATGCTGCCGGCGGTTCTGACAACACCAACGGGGTATCTGAAGGAGCTGCCGGTTGACATGTTCGACGAGCAGAAAGGGACGATCGGATATGCAGTTCTGAACGTCGAGCCGGATGCATGGAAGTTGATCGAATGGGACAAGCCGCATCCGCCGGCGGTGGCGTTGCTGAGTCTGGGTCCAACCGGAGAGCGCGGAGCGTTTGGAGTGGATTGGAACATGGTATACGACCCGACGAATGGCACGACAAGTCCGGGGTATTTGTTTGGATTCGGCGGAGAGCGTGAAGTGCCGGAGGTTGCGGTGGAAGTGAAGTCTACGTATGATCCGACGAATGGGACCATGTGTGATGTACTGCCCTACCGGGTGAAGCAGTGAAGTGGTGGGGGTTGGCGCATTACCACGGTGCGGCGCCCCACTGCGGCGCCCCTTTGCGGCGAAAGTTTCATCGCGCATGGATCACGACAATGCCCTGCGGGAAAGATGCCGGGACGCGAGATTGTGATTCCTTCCGAATCAATCTTGGAAATGCACAACGCATCCCTCAACGGCGACTCTGGCAATGTTTTTTCCTGACAAGTCGCATTCGTAAGTGGATACAGCCAGCCTTGTTCAAGGCATGATATTTGGCGTGTTAATGTGCTCCATGTCGCCGGTGTTCGAGGGCCAAAGGCCCGACCGATACCAGCCCGGGGCAACGCCCCGGGAAACGGTCCCACAAGTGGTTCGAGGGCTGAAGGCCCGACCTATGGTGTCGGGAGTTGCGTGCAAGACCCGGATAGGGCGGGCTTTCAGCCCTTGATCAGAATGTGCGCCGGTCACCCAGCGCGTTGCGCTGGGCTGGTATAGACCGCGCCGTTGGCGCTGGGCTTCAGAGACACTGGAAGCCGGCTCCCTGCGTCGTGAGCGAGTTGTCTCCACGATTATCCCCGCGTGTCCACGCGCCCAGTTCGCTCTTGCGGCAGGCTGTAGATTGGCGCAGGTCCCGCCGCGACCCACGACCAAGCACAGAAGCCCTCACCCCGCCACCTACCGCAATCGTGGCTCCGATTTCGCGCGTTGGCGATATACCATCTGTTGCCCGTCACGATCGATTACAAGTGTGGCGGGCCGGTCGATGCTCTTCACGTGGCTGATCTTGACCGGATAGCTTTCGCCGCCGATGGTGAGCGTTCCCGTCTCCGCTGTTGTGTGAAGTATGAGGTCGTTGGATGGGAGAGGCTCGAATGTCCCCAGGTATTCGGCCAATCGATCGCCAGTCAGGCGCACCTCGCGCTCCGTGCCCGCGCTGGCGACGAGTTCGGTGGCGTGAGTGAGATCGAAGGGAGTGGCGGTCTTCGTGCTGCAGCCGAGCGCGAAGAGGACGCAGAGAAGGAGGATGTTGACGGGTGCATGGCGGGTCATTGTTGATTGTCTCCTACTTGGCAGAGCGGCACTTGCGGGGGCAGATCACAGGAGGGACAGGAAATCCTCCACGGTCATCCCCATGTCGTCGATAATTGCGCGGGCGGTCAGACTCGGCAACTTGCTCACACGGCAACCTCGACCGGTTTGACGATGAGGTCCTCCCGCGGGACTTGCTCGCCGTGGGCTTCAACACTCTCGATATACAACTCGATTGCTTCCCGCATGTTCTCGACCGCCTC
Source organism: uncultured Candidatus Sumerlaeota bacterium (assembly GCA_964625145.1). Classification (GTDB taxonomy): domain Bacteria; phylum Sumerlaeota; class Sumerlaeia; order SLMS01; family JAHLLQ01; genus CAYTRP01. Next base: position 10,702 of record CAZVAQ010000094.1, on the reverse strand, counting down.
GTCGAGCGTGTCACCCTCCGAATGACAACCCCTCAAGGCGGGACAAGAGGCATGGTAGCCCCCGTCGGGTTGGCGGCTGAAAATGATCGTGTAGCGGCGAGTGGTCATGTACTTCTGCCTCCGACCGACGGGTTAGCCCGCCGGATGGCGAATCGCAAGGGGGAAGGGAATGAAACGCGGGCTTTCGGTTGAATACAGGGTTGTGGAGCCGATAATCAGGTCATCTATCAGCCGCCAGGGCGGAAAGGAAACCGCAGGATGAGCGAAGAGCCCACGACAAAAACCAGTACCGCCCCCGATGGGGCGATGAGGAAGGGCGATTGGGTATTCCTGGCGGTTGTGTTGTTGGTCAGCATCCCGCTGGTGTTGTTCGGTTATGGCGGCATGGTGATGGGGGTGCTGGGTGTGATCATGATCATCTCGTTCATGACCATGCAGGCGGTGATGGAGGAGCGCGGCAGGGAAGATCCGGCTGTGAAGCGGATGAAGAAGCTCCTGCCGTTGTTGGCGGTTGCCTTGGTTCCACCGCTGGTTGTCGGACTGGTGGTGGATTCGGTCCCGCGTTGGCTCGCCTTGTTGCCATGTCTCGCAGCGCTCGTGGTCGTGATCTGGAATGCACACCGCGTGGAGGCGCCGGTCACTTTCAGGAAGCTGCTGCGCGGGGCGGGGGAGAAGGAACCGGGTTATCTGGACATGCAGCTCCTGCGCAACGTGCTGCTGGTGACGATTATTTGCGTGATCGCCATGCTGGGGGATTCCGGGGCGCGGCCGCTGTGGGATCGCGACGCGCCATCGATCGCGCGGGACGCGGAAGAATCCCTCGGCGAGACGCGGGAGAGCCTGGCGACGCTCTCCGCCGCGACGGATGAACTCATGGCCAACATGGTGCGCATCACCTCGGAGGCGTACGCCGAATGGACCACGGCGGAGCGGCACGAGTTCCTCGACCGCATCGAGAACGGCGGCAACACCGGCAGAGCGTGGACTGCATTGCTGACGCGCCTGCAGGAAGTGGAAGAGGACCCGGAGCTGCGGGGGAAGATTGAGGGGATGAAGGGGGAAGGATGAAGGATAAAGGAGCGCTGGGCTGATGGGAGGGAGCGGGTATGGAGCACGGGCCAGCCGACGCCCGTTCGTTTAGTTCGGAACTCATTGGTGTGCTGGCCGAGCAGGAGCTCGGCGGTCCATAGGGAGGCGCTCCTTTTTTACCAACGAGGAACGAGGAACTTGGAACGATGAACGGCCCTTCCTCGGCCTTGCATTCCTCGGGGTTCGGGGGGCAGGGTGCGCGGCAGCAGCCTGAAAGGAATCCCCCCCATGTCCCAGCCAGCCACTTCCATCACCCGCCGACAAACCCGCCAGGTCCGGGTGGGCAGCGTCCCCATCGGGGGCGGCGCGCCCATCAGCGTCCAGACCATGACCAAGACCGACACGCGCAACGTGAAGGCGACCTTGGCGCAGTTGCACGAGTTGGCCGGCGTTGGCGTGGACATCGTGCGGCTGGCGTGTCCGGACATCCGTGCGGCGGAGGCCTTTGACGACATCGTGCGCGAGACGCCGGTGCCGATCATCGCGGACATTCATTTCGATTACCGCAACGCTTTGCGCGTGTTGGAGGCGGGGGTGCACGGCATTCGGCTGAACCCGGGGAACCTGGCGCGCTTGGACATGCTGCCGGAAATCGTCGCTCGTTGTCGCGAACGCACGGTGCCGATTCGCATCGGCGTGAACAACGGGTCGTTGTCGCGGCCGCTGCGCAAGAAGGTCTTTGCCGGCGAGATGGCCACGCACGTGGCCATGGCGGAAAGCGCGCTGGAGCACATCCGCCTGCTGGAGGATCTGGACTATCATGAGATCAAGATCTCGCTGAAGGCTTCCGACGTGGATACGACCGTGCGCGCCTATCGCGAGCTGGCCACGCGTTGCGAGTATCCCTTCCACGTGGGTTTGACAGAGGCTGGCACCGTCCGCACCGGCACCATCAAGTCGGCGATGGCCATCGGGATGTTGGCACACGAAGGGTTGTGCGACACCATCCGCGTGTCGCTCACCGGCGATTCAAAGGAAGAAGTGTTCGTCGGCCAGAAGATCCTGCAGTTCCTGGGCCTGCGCGAAGCGGGGCCGAACCTGATCAGTTGCCCGAGTTGCGGCCGCGTGGAGATCGCGCTGGAACGCGCCGCGCACGCGGTGGAGCAGCGTCTCGTGGACTACGCGAATGAGAACATCAGCGTTTCGGTGATGGGTTGCGCGGTCAACGGCCCGGGCGAAGGTCAGATCGCCGACTTTGGCATCGCCGGTGGCCGCGGCCAGGGCGTCATCTATCGCCTCGGCAAGGTGCTCAAGAAATGCCGCGAGGAGGAGATGGTCGACGAGTTGTTCAAGACCATCGACGAATGGATCGCCGCGGGCCGCCCGCGAGAGGAAGTCGATCCGGAAATCTACGAGCAGGTGTTGAACGCAAAGCCGGGCTTCGAAGAAGTGCGGGAGGGCGCGCCGATCGGCACATGAACCATTCGCGCTTCGCCCGCAGCCTGAAGGCACGATGGATCCTGCAGGGGGATCATCGCCGGGCGTTGGTGCTGGCGATGGATTGGGTGGACAGCGTGGGCGCGCGCACGCGCGTGGCCTTCAAGCGCAGCGGCGAGGCGTTTCGCGACGAGACTGCGAGGCTGCACGACGAGGTGAACGCGCTTTGCGGCGAGGATGCATCGCGCTTCGGCAAGCTTGTCCGGCGCCTCGGCATTTCGCGGCGGCGCCTGGCCAGTGTTGTTGATGGATGGAACGCGTACTATGTGCGGGGCGTGTCGCGCGATGCGCGGCAACTGGATGCGTTGCTGGGGCAATGGTCCGGCGCGCCGATGTTGCTGGGGGTCGAGATCATGAGCAGCGGCCAGGAACTGACGCCGGAGGCCGTGCGCGGCGTGCAGCAACTCGGCATGGCGCGCGGGTTGTTGGACTTGATGATGCGGTTGGAAGAGGAGCTGGACGAATCGCGCCACGTGTTCCCGCTCGATGAGCTCGAACGCTTCAACGTCCCGCGGACGGATCTGGCCGAGCGGCGCCGCGGGCCGGGGTTTCGTGACTTGTGGAAGTTCCAACTGGACCGCGCGCGCGAATGGGCCGCCGAACGCGAGGAAGTCACCACCAGTCTCCCCACGCGCTCGGCCCACGACTTGGTGCGCGTGACGCGCAAGTGGTGCATGAAGACGGCGGAGGCGCTGGAAAAGAGAGGGTAGGAATTATGAATTATGAATTATGAATTTTGAATTATGAATTATGAATTCAGGAAGGGTGTGTGTGCATGAACGGAGCCTGGGCATCTATGCCTGGGCTCTCTTGAGTTGTTGGAAAAGATGGCGGACAGTGGATTGTTCTGCGCACGGGCACGGATGCCCCTGCTCCCTTCGCTGTTCTTTTTGATGAAGGCTTCTTGAGCAACGAGGAGCGAGGAACTTGGAATGTTCCTACACTCGGCACTCGGAACTCTCTTACTCTTCTTCTTCCGCGGCCTTGAGGATGCGCTGGACTTGTTCGATCTCCGATTGGCGCAGGTGCTCGCTGGGGTCGGGGGGGGCGGGGACGAGGTCGGGGAAGCTGACGCGAATGCGCGAAAGGGCTTCCTCGATGTCCTTCAGGTGGCCGGCAAAGGCGGTGGCCTCGCCGGTGATCTCCTCGTCGTTGAAGACCTTGCGGATGTCTTGGCCGGCGAGGATGAGGCGGCGGTAGAGGTCGCGGGCAGTCAGGTGCGCCTGGATCTCGCGCTGGTTGAGGATCGCCAGTTGGCGGCGCAGGGCGAGGATGGCGTCCAGGCCCTTGTCCAGTTCGGTCTCCAGCGCGTCGGACAGGTGCAGCGCGTCCTGCTCCTGCTCGTGGCTGCTGTAGGCGACGTCGACGCGGCGGTGCTTGAGGGGACCCGACATTTGCCGCGCCAGAATCTGCGACTGCGCGTTGAGCCTGCGTGCGAGGATGAACAGGCGCTGCAGGCGGCGGGTCTGCTGTTCGACCTGCTCGGGAGTGGTGGCCTCGCCGGTTTCGGTGGCTTGGATGGCGGCGAGTTCGCGCTGGGCTGCCGCGGCCAAGGCGGTCAGGTCCGGGCCGGTGATTTCGTCGTCGCCAGTTTCGTCCGCATCGACCTTCGCCATCAGGGCGGATAGGTTCGGGTCGGTCTTTTCTTCGTCGAAATCCTTGTCCTGGCTGGCCGCTTCCTGGGCTTGGGATGCGTCGGCGCGGCGCATGTGCGCCTCGACCTCGGAGATGGAGAAGGCGACGGGCTCGGTCTTCTCCTCGTTGGTGGTGCTGTCGGGCTTTTCCTCGTCCAAGGAGGAGAAGGGGCGCCGCGGCTTCGACACGCGCACGTCGCGGGCGGCGGAGACGAGGTTGGGGGGTATCATCTTCATGAACTCCGCGGGGAGATCCTCCAGGGTGATCTCCGTGCCGGTGCTGTTGAGGGCGGCTTCGGCGGTGACGAGCAGTAGGTCCTCGGCGTTGCCGGGCCAATGCCATTGGCGAAACAGGGCCAGGACCTGCGCGTTGGCGCTGGCGGCGCGGCTGCGGCCGGTTTCGACGGCCCGGGCGGTGGCATAGCGCACCAGCGCAGGGATGTCCTCGGGGCGGTCGCGAATGGGGGGAATGTCCAGATGGCAAGTGGCCAGCAGGTCGGTCAGTTCCGGCAGCAGGGCCATGGAGCCATGGAGCTGTTCCAGGTCCAGGCTGGTGGTGAGCAGGATGCGCACGTCGGCTTCGACCAGGTTGCCGGATAGCGGATCGGCAAAGGCTTGGTCGTTGGCCATCTCCAGCAGCGTGTACTGCATGTCGACGGGGAACTCGCGCTGAAGATTGACGATGAGCGAGCCGCCGTCGCAGGCGGTGAAGCGCTGCGCGGTGTCGGCGGGGAGCTTCCAGGAGACGGAAATCTTGCTGATAGGCTTGTTTGCGCGGCGGCTGAGCTGGTGGATGTTCTTCGCGGCCAGGGCCTTTTCGGTCCCGGGCTCACCGGTGATGAAGACCATCCCGTCCTGGGCGGCGAATTCACGGATGCGACGATTGAGCGTGCGGATGGCGTCGGAGATGCCGGGTAGCTGAACGACGCCTTCGACCTTTGTGGGGGGCACGTCAATGTTCCTTTCGCCGTCGGGGCCGTCTCTTGGTGCGGAGGATCGATTCGGGCGTTGGGCCGTGCCCTCTTGATCTTCCGCTGGTTCCTTCTGCTTGCGGGGGTCCGGCCATCTGCGGGCCCCGATCTCCATCACCCGCACCCTCGCGGCGACTTCGGTTTCGTCAACGTCCACTGAAAGGAGCCGGGCGCGAGGCGGTCAAGGACAACCCCGCCCGGAAACGATGCGGACGCGGCGGGATGATGCAGATGGGTGCACTCGGCCTTGCACACGGGGGGCAGGGTGTGGGGGGATCGTCGCCCATTGCCAATCGCGAAGCGGGTTCGCGGCGCGAGATTGGCGATGGGCAGTGCGCGAACCTCTCCCTACCAGGTGGGACTTCCATCATGCCCTTTCGTTCCGGCAGCTTGTCGGTCCGGCGCTATGCGGTGACGAGCGACCGGCCCGAGGCCCTTGACAAGACGGCCACCATGGCCATTCGGCGCCATGCGTGGCGGCCCATCGACGCGCGCCGCGGCGAGCGCGAATCGTTCGGGTGGGTGAATCCCCGGCGGCTGCTGGCCGATGAATTTGAATGGCATGATGTGACCGACGGCCATCTGGCGTTCCTGGCCGTGCGCCGCGACCGCAAGACGTTCAGCCGCGCGCTGTTCCTGGCGCGTCGCGAGGAGATCTTTGCCCAGGTGAAGAAGGAGAAGGGCCTCACGCGCCTGACCCGTCAGCATCGTCTCGCGTTGGAGGAGGAGCTCACCATCAAGATGCTGGCGGAGACCACGCCCACCACCGCCATCACCGAGCTGGTGTGGGACATGAACACCGGCGAGGTCTTCATTGGCGCCACGGGCAAGTCATTGTGCGAACGCATCGCGGACCTGTTCGCCAGCACCTTTGACCTGAAACTGGCGCCGCAGTTCCCCGCGCTGCGCGGCTTCCGGATGTTGTCGGAGCAGGGATTGGAAGACGACTTTGTGCACGCGACGGTCGCGGCATCCAACGGAGGCTTGCGATGAGTTCGGCACCTGCTGCCCTGGAAGTGATGGAGCGGTTCGGCTCCATCGGTCCTGATTTCCTGACGTGGATGTGGGTTCACAGCCAGCGCGACGACCTGCCCGCACCGGCCTCCGAGCCGGGGCTCAAGGTGCGGTTCCTCGGCCCCGTCGTGGTGGCCGGCGAAGGTGGCGAAGCGACAAAGGCCACGCTGGCGGGAGACGAGGCACCAGCCTCTCCGGAGCTGCGCGCGGCGCTGGCGGCGGGAAAGCGCATCATTCGCTCGAAGATCGAGTTCGTCGCGCAGGACGCCACATGGACCTTCTCCTTGGACGGCGAGACTTTCGACATCCGCGGCGCGAAGCTGCCCGTGCCCAAGCTCCCCGACCTGGACGAGTACATGTCCCTGCGCGTGCAGGCGCTGCAGCAGGCGACCTTCCTCATCGACCAGCTCTTCGAGCTCTTCCTCCCCCTGCGCGCCGACGCGGCGAGATGGGGGGACGAGGTCAAGGAATGGAAGAGCGAAGGATGAAGGATGAAGGATGAAGGATAAAGGATGAAGGGTGAAGGGTGAAGGGTGAAGGATGAAGGCGGAAGGATGAAGGCGGAAGGATGAAGGCGGAAGGCGGAAGTGGAATAGAACCGATGATGCGATAAGACTTTCAGTACCACGCCCAATCCCGAAGCAACTTCATCCTTCCTCCTTCTTCTTTCAGATCCCTCCGACTGAAACCAGTTTCGGCTCCATGTAGTTGAGCATTCCTTCCAGGCCGCATTCGTGGCCGAGGCCGCTTTGTTTCCAGCCGGGGAAGGGGCCTTCGATGGCGGAGGCTTGCCATTCGTTCACGCCGATGATGCCGAATTCCAACCGCTCCGCCGCGCGGGTGGCGGTCTTCAGGTCGTTGGTGAACAGGTACGCGGCGAGGCCATAGTGCGTGTCGTTGGCGAGCGCGATGACTTCGTCGAGGTCGGAGAATGAGATGACAGGCATGACCGGGCCGAAGATCTCCTCGCGGAACGGCGTGGTGTTGGGAGTGACATCGCTCAGGACCGTCGGCTCGTAGAAGTAGCCGCGGGAGAGGGAAGAGGGGCGCTTGCCGCCGGCGAGAACCTGCACACCTTCACCGCGAGCGGCGCCGACGAGATTCTCCAGGCGCTCGCGCTGGCGCGCGTTGATCAGCGGCCCGACCTGTGTGTCCGGCTCGGTGCTGGGCCCGACGCGCAGCGAGGCCACGTGCGGTTGGATGCGCTCGAGGAATTCGTCGCGCTTCTTCTGATGCACCAGGAATCGCTGCGGCGACACGCAGACTTGGCCGGTGCAGCGGAACTTCGTCTCGACCGCCAGCGGCGCCAGCGATTCCAGATCCGCATCGGGGAAGATCAGCACCGGCGCGTTGCCGCCGAGCTCGAGCGACAACCGCGTGACGGTGCGCGCGGCGCCCTCCATGAGCAACTTGCCCACGCGCAGGCTGCCGGTGAAGGCGATCTTGCGGCAGGCCGGCTCGTCGAGCATCGCCTGGCCCATCGGTTCGGGTTCGCCGTTGACCAGGTTGAGCACGCCCGGCGGCAGACCCGCTTCGACAAGCAAGGACACGATGTTCATCGCGGTGAGTGGCGTGTATTCGCTGGGGCGCGCGACAACCGTGCAACCGGCGGCCAAGGCCGCAGACCACGAACGCGATGGATTGTACGCCGGGAAGTTCCATGCGGTGATGACACCGACGACGCCGATGGGTTGGTGCAGCACGGTGATGCGCTTGCCGGGTTTGCGGGATGGGACCGTGCGGCCATAGCCGCGCTTGGCTTCCTCGGCGTACCATTCGAAGAGCGACGCGGCGGCGATGAGGTCGCCCCGGGCGTCGGCCAGCGTCTTGCCGCATTCCTTCGAGTCGACGATGAGCAGATCCTCGATGCGTTCGCGGATCAGTTCGGCGGTCTTGTAGAGAATCGCGCCGCGTTCGTAGGCGGTGGTTTGCGACCACGCGGGAAACGCGCGCGCCGCCGCCGCGATCGCGGCCCGGCAGTCATCGCCATTGCCAAACGGCACCGTCGCGATGACCTCCTCGGTCGACGGGTTGATGACGTCCCAAGTGTTGCCATTGGCGGCATCGCACCATTGGCCGTCGATGTATTGTTGAAATTTGGACATGGGGGGACCTGTGTGATCGGATTGTTGGGGACAGCAAGGACATCAGGGACAGTAGGGACCGGCAAGTGAGGGTGGTGTTTCGTCCCGGTGATTATTCGGTGCCCACGCCCCAATACCTCCAATGCCACGGTTCGGAGATGTAGCCGGATTGGCCGACGTTTTCGGGGCGGTAGGAACGGTGATATCCGAAGCGCGGCGCGTTGGCTTCCAGCCACATGCCTTCGGGGAGCAGGTCGAACGTGCGGCTGAAATTGTGGGCGGCTTCGCGGTCGGTGATGTCGACGCATGTGCCGAGTTGGTGCTCGCTGTGCCCCGGGGGCGCACTGGATCGTTGTGCGGGATTGCGGCCGATGTTGCGGGTGTAGATGCTCTTCTGCGTCGGGCCCGAGCGGTAGGCGCTGACAACACGCAGCTCGACGCCGTCGGCGCGGGCGGCTTCGAACATGCGCACAAGGGCGTCGCGCGCTTCCTCGCGCAATTGGTACTCGCGATTGCCGGAGGACCATTCGGCGGGAACGAGCGTCAGGTCGTCGGGCTCGTACTCCAACGGCAACCCCCAGCGACGGTCGACGACCTCGGTGCCGTAGGGGATATTGCCTTCGACCAGGTTGTTCGGGTGGATGCGATGCACGGCGGACCGGACGACGAAGGCCTCGCGCGCGAAGTCCTGCGTGCGGATCCAATCGATGTCGGTCTCGGCGTCGGTGACCATTTCGCCGACGAAGGTGTTGCCTTCATCGAGGAGATGGACGAGGCGGGCGGAATCGATGGGCGCCTCGCGGGCCTCGGCGTGTTCGGCAAAGACGATCCAGGGTGTGTCTTCCGGTCCGGTGATAACGTCACCGGGGTGACCGTATGCGGCGAGGGGAGATGGCACGTTGGATTCTCCGGGGCAGATGATGGGAATCAGGATCAAGGGAAGGATCAGCAGGTTTTTCATGCACGTACCGCCATGGGGGAATAGCGCGACTGGACGACCGCGATGGCCTCTTCGAGGACTGCAAGCCCCTCGCGCAGTTGCTCGTCGGTGATGACGAGCGGCGGGAGCAGGCGCACACAATTGCCGTACAAGCCGGCACGGATCAGGAGCAATCCGCGGGAGACGCCCTCGCGCACGATGGCCAAGGTCTCCTGCGGTGCCGGTTCCTTGGTCTGGCGGTCAAGGACCAATTCGAAGAGCATCATCGCGCCGAGGCCGCGGACGTTGCCGATCAGGTCGTACTTCTCGCTCCAATCCTCCAGCGTCTCGCGGATGATGCGCCCCTTGCGGGCCACGTCGGCCAGGAAGCGCGGCTGGCGGATGATCTTGATCGTCTCGATGGCGGCGGCACAGGCGACCGGTGCGCCGCCAAAGGTGTTTCCGGCCCCGCCGATGTGGGGCGAATCCATGATCTCCGCCCGGCCGGTCACGGCGCTGATGGGCATGCCCGAGCCGAGGGATTTTGCCGTGACGATCAGGTCGGGCACCACGCCGCTGTGTTGGATGGCGAACAGGCGCCCGGTGCGCCCCATGCCGCATTGGATCTCGTCGGCGATCATCACGATGCCATGCTGGTCGCAAACTTCGCGGATGCGTCGAAGGAATGCATTGGGGACGGGGATGAAGCCGGCCTCGCCCTGCACGGGCTCTATGACGATGGCGGCGATGGCGCTGGGGTCGACCTGGGAGACCAGCGAGTTGTTCAGTTGCTGGATGCACCACTCGACATAGTTCTCGGAGGACATTCCCGATGGACGGCGGTAGGGATTGGGCGCCGGGAGGCGATAGATCTCCGGGGCGAAGGGGCCGAAGCCTTTCTTGAACAATCCGTACTTGCTCGTCATGGACAAGGTGAGCAGCGTGCGCCCGTGATAGGCGCCCTCGAAGACGACAATGGCCGAGCGACCTGTGTAAGAACGCGCGAGCTTGACGGCGTTCTCCACAGCTTCGGCGCCGCTATTGCCCAAAATAGTCTTCTTTGGGAAGTCACCCGGGGTGATTTCCGACATCATTTCGCAAAGCTGAACATAAGGTTCATAAGTTGCGACGAGAAAGCAAGGATGCAGCAACCGGTCCGCCTGCTGATGAATCGCCGAGACAACGGGTGCGGGACAATGCCCGGCCGCGAGCATTCCGATTCCACCGGCCATGTCGATCAGCACGTTGCCATCCACATCGTGGACCAACGCGCCGTCTGCGCGATCGATGACGATGTCGGTGGAGCGGGCAACGCAGGCGGCGACGGAGGCGCTGCGGCGTTGCAGGAGGGCACGGCTGTTGGGACCGGGTACTTCCGTGCGAAGATGGATGGAGGCCATGGGGGCAGCTCGAATTGTGAATCGTAAGGAACGACATTGCCACCACGTGCCGCGATGTGTGCGCAAAGAAAAAGAGCATGCATCCGAACATCGCCCAACGGATTCCCCTAAATCCTTCACCATCCCCCCACTGAGCGCGTGACTGCGTGAATGT
>CAZVAQ010000093.1:0-13436 GCA_964625145.1 uncultured Candidatus Sumerlaeota bacterium | reverse complement strand
ACCGGCAGCTTCGCGGCCGCGCAGGCCGCCAGGGCGATCCCGGCACCAGCCGCTTCTTCGTGTCGCTGGAGGACGACCTGATGCTGTGGTTCGGCAGCGAGCGCATCTCGACATGGATGAGCCGGCTGGGCATGCAGGACGGCGAGCCGATCATGCACCCGTTGGTGACGCGGGCCATCGGCAACGCGCAGAAGAAGATCGAGAGCATCAACCACGAGCGCCGCAAGAGGACGCTCGAGTATGATGACGTCATGAACAAGCAGCGCGAGACGATCTACAAGCTGCGGCGCGAGATCCTGCTGGAGGACGACCTGCGCGACGTCATGCTGGATGTCTTCGCGGACGCCATCGAGGGCGAGTTCCGCAACACGTATGGCGACGTGAAGGATCCGAACGGATGGAACTCGGAGGGCTTCTTCAACTGGATCGGCAGCGTGCTGCTGGCAGCGGAGATCGAGGAGGTGCGCGGGCAGCGATTCTTCGACTTCAACAAGCTACATGAGACGGCGATGGGCTTCGTCGTGGACGCATACGACGCCAAGCGCGAGTCGCTCGGCGCGGAGTTGACCAACCGCCTGGCGCGATACATCGCCCTGCAGACGATCACCGGCGAGTGGCAGGATCACTTGCTGGCGATCGACAGCCTGCGCGAGAGCATCGGCCTGCGCGGCTATGGACAGCGCGAGCCGCTGGTGGAATTCACGCGCGACGCGACGAACCTGTTCAGCGAGATGCTCCTGAGCGTGCACAAGGACATCTTCGAGAAGTTCTTCCGCACGCAGGTGGTCTCGCCGGAGGAGGAGGCTCGCCGGCGCGCCGAGGCGCAGAAGTTGGCGCAGCAACGCTACAGCAAGCCGGAGGAAGCCCCCACGGGCGCGCCACCGGCGGCGGAAGCCGAGCAGCCACCACAGAAGGGCAAGCCGCACAGCGGGTTGGAAACGTACCGTCGCGACATGCCAAAGGTTGGTCGCAATGACCTGTGTCCATGCGGCAGCGGCAAGAAGTACAAGGATTGCCACGGTTCGCCGACGCTTCGCGAATCGCGGCAGCACACCGTGCCGACCGGGGCACCACCGGAGGAGTGAGAGTGGGGTTCAGGAGTCGGGAGTCGGGGATCAGGAGTCGGGGGTTGCTGTTCAGAGGTCCTTGAACTGTGAAAGAGGGACGAAGTCGCAATACTCTTCGTCCCTCTCGTCCTTGGCGTCCCTGCCTTCACTCGACTAGACTTTCACCAAAGTTCCCTCACAAGGAGCCCGCATGACGATTCATGCGTTGTCGGAATTGCAGAACGGGAGTTTCCTGGACATCGAAGCCACCGAGGACGGGTTGTTTCGCTCGGGCGTGAACGGGGTGTCGGCGATCAAGACGCCGCGCGATCGCAAGGTGGAGTTCGTCTGCTTTGACGATGGCCGCGTGCTGTGCCATGTGCGGTCGGCGATGGGATATCCGGCGTACTATCCTCTGCAGGCGGCCACGTTCGATGGCCCTGCGGAAGCAGTGCTCATGGATCTCGACGGGACGAGCGTGCACAGCGAGTCGTTCTGGATCTGGGTGATCGAGCAAACGACAGCGCGACTGCTGCGCAATCCGCGGTTTGAGCTGGAGGAGGCGGACACGCCGCATGTGTCCGGCCATTCGGTTTCGGAGCACCTGCAATACTGCATCGGCAAGTATGCGCCGGGTGCCTCGGTGGAGGAAGCGCGGCGGCATTACTTTGACATCACGCATCATGAGTTGTCGGAGATCGTTGCCGGTCGCGGCCGGGCCGATGCGTTCACTCCGGCGCCGGGGTTGAAGGAGTTCCTGCTGGAGTTGAAATCTCGCGGCGTGAAGATTGGATTGGTCACGTCGGGCCTGCATGAGAAGGCGTGGCCGGAGATATTGTCGGCGTTTCGCACGTTGAAGCTGGGCGATCCACTGGATTTCTACGACGCGATCATCACGGCGGGTCATGCATTGCGCAAGGGCCAGGCGGGGACGCTGGGCGAGTTGGCGCCAAAGCCGCATCCGTGGTTGTATGCAGAGACCGCGCGCGTTGGGCTGGGGATTGCACCGGAGAGGCGCAACCGCGTCATTGGCTTTGAGGATTCATCGGCGGGCGTGTTGTCGATCCGGCTGGCAGGTTTCGCGGCGTGTGGTGTGGCAGGTGGTAATATTGAAGCCGCGGGTGTCGAGGGCTTGTTGTACCGGAAGTTTGAAGTGCTGACGGATGCGTTGGAGATGTTGTTGGGATAGTGTGCAGGCGGGGCGCCTGCACCACCGTTCATGGATCGCAAATCAACCCTGCACCAATGCTGATATCACGCGGCCGCCGTCGGCGTATTTCACGGGGCGGCCGCGGGTGGTGTGGTATTCGATGTCGGGATCGATGCCGGCGGCGACCATGATCGTGCGGAACAGGTCGGCGGTGGTGATCGCATTGCCGACGATTTCGGTGCCGTCGTTGCTCGTTTGCCCGATGACCTGGCCCTTGCGGAATCCGCCGCCGGCGGCGACGACGCTCCACGCGCCGGGGAAATGATCGCGGCCTTCGTTGGCATTGATGCGCGGGGTGCGGCCGAACTCTCCCATCCACAGGACGAGCGTGCTGTCGAGCATGCCGCGCGATTCAAGATCAAGAATCAGCGCGCTCATGGCTTGATCGAGGGGCGTGCACAGGTTGGTGACGCGCGTGAAGTTGTCGAGATGCGTGTCCCAGCCGCCGTGACTGACCTCGACATAGCGCACGCCCTGCTCGACGAGACGCCGCGCCATGAGACAGCCCTGGCCGAAACGATGATCGCCATAGTTGGCGCGCGTTTCGGCGGGCTCCTGCGAAATGTCGAAAGCCTGCGCGGATTCCGCGCGCATCAGCGACACGGCGCCGCGCATCATCTCGACGTGCGCGCCCTCTCCCGTTGGCGCCGCGGCACCGAGATGATCGCGGAATGCCTGCTCGCGCGCGGCGAGCAACTCCAGGCGCCGATCAATGCGCGCGCTGTTGATCCCGCGGGCAGGCGCCATGTTCTCCACCGGGCGCCCGGGATTGCGCACGAAGAAGGGATCGAATCGCACGCCGAGTTCGCCGGCGATTTGTCCGGGGCCGTTGATGGAGACATTCTGGGGCAATTGCGCGGACCAATCGCCGATCTCGTGCGCTACGATGGCGCCGAGGCCGGGGAACTGCACCGTTGGGTTTGGCGCAAAGCCCGTCCGCATCAATTGGCGCGCGCGGGCGTGGCTTCCCTCGCGGGTGCTCATGCAGCGAATGACGGACGTGCGATCCAGGATCTCTGCAACACGCGGCAGGTTCGCGGAAACCTGTGCACCGCGAATTGCGGTGTCGATGGCGCCGGTGGGGCCGCCGTTGGTGTGACCGGGCTTCGGATCAAACGTGTCGAGCTGCGAAGGACCGCCATCCATCCACAGGACGATGACGGACTTGATCGTCGGCGTCACGGCGATGCGTTGTCCATCGGTCGCTGCATAGAGCGCGGAGACGCCGATGGCATCCCTTCCCGCAAGGACACCCAGCAACGGCGCGCCGATGGCAAGGCCCAATGCACCGGCAATGCTGCGTCGTAGAAACGCGCGACGGTCCAGCGCAGCGGTCGCATGGCCCGTGGGTGATTGGGGGCAGGAGCAGGAAGGATGGTCGGACATGAGCCTAATCCTCTGGGCAAGGGATCAATTTACCACGGAGACACGAAGGACACGGAGGGGAAGTCAAAATTTGAAATTCAAAATTCAAAAATCAAGATGGTGACGCTGTGAGGGATTGTGTGGATCTCACTCTGCGGGTTTTTTCTGAAACCTAATCGCGGGTTGTCCTTCCACTTCTGTGCATATCTGAGAGAATCTGCGGAGACTGCTCTTCTCCGTGTCCTCCGTGACTCCGTGGTAGATCCTCTGTGGTGAACCATCAGTGGTTTGTGATGAACTCTGTTGAAGTCAGCAGCGCCCAGAGGAGGTCCTCCTGGAGGCGGAGCGAGTCGTTGCGATTGTTGGCGGATTCTTGCAGCAGGGGGAGGAGGTGCCCGCGCTCCGATTCCTCGGGATACCGCGACAGCGTCGTGAGGAAGATGTAATCGAGGATGTCGGCCGGGTCATTGGTCTTCGTGGCCAGGGCGGCGAGGAATGTTTGTCCCTGCGCGCTGACGGCGCTGTTGATGTTCGGCTCGTTGAGGAAAAACAGCGCTCGCGGGATGGATGGATCGAATGTGGTGATCCATTCCATCTCGTCGCTGTCGAACGTGAAGTTGAACTGCTGCTCGAACTGCGCGCGGATTTGCTCGGCACGGCGATCGCCTTCGCCGCTCAGCGTCGCGCTCTGCGTGACGCGCGCCAGGGAGTTGATGAGTTGATCCGGCGAGAGCGGACGCGTGGCGGCGTGGGCGAAGAGCTCGGGGCGGCGCGCGGAAGATTCCGTGGCGGCGGAGGAGCGTTGATAGGCGTGCGTGGACAGTATCAGGCGCTCGATGTGGCGGATGTCCATGTTGCTGGCGATGAGTTCGGCGGTCAGTGCTTCCAGCAACTCCGGATGATCCGGCGTCGCCGGCGTGGCCCATCCATCGAGCGGTTCCATCAAGCCACGGCCCATGAAGCGCGCCCAAACGCGGTTGACGATGTTGCGGGCGACTTGCTCGCGGTCGCCGTGGACCATCATGCTGGCCAGTTCGGTCCGGCGCGTGTCGTGGGCGCGCGGGGTGTCGCGGAGGATGGCGCGCAGTTGCTGCGGCGTCAGGTTGTCCGGCGTGGCCCCGTTGTCCGCGATGGCGCGTGCGCCTTCGGTTTGGCGATAGCGGCGACCTTGTTGGAGCAACTCGCGCAGGCTGATCTCCTCGCCTTCGCCGTCGACAATCCGCCTGTTCGGCCGCGTGCCATCGAGGTACGCAGGCTGCACGGTCATCGTTGGCGACGTGTCGGGCACGTTGAACTGCCAGCGGACTCCGACGTCGGCGACTTCAATCACCGGGATGTTGCGCCCCATGTCGTTGCGCTGGGGGACGACGCGCGTGTTGGCAAAGAAGGATGCGAACTCCCAGAACTTCTGCTGCGTCAGCTCGGGGTTCTCCTTGTGATCGTGACATTGCGCGCACTGGATGTCGGCGCCGAGGAACACGCGGCTGATGCTGCCCGCCATGCTTTCGGGCGCGCGTCGCCACCGGCCCAGCGGCAGGGCTTGGGGCATGTCGTCGGTCGTGCCGCTGGCGCTGACGATGTCGGCGATGAACTCGTCGTAGGGAACGTTCGCGTTGAACTGCTCTGCGACCCACTTGCGAAAGTCTTCCTTGAGCTGGCGCTGGAAGGTGCGATTGCCGGGCTCTGTCATCGTGCCGACGAGGAGCTTGTCCCAATACACGCCCCAATGCTCGCCGCGCTGCGGGCTGGCGAGGAATTCGTCGATGAGGCGTTGACGTTTGTCGGGGCGTTCGTCGACCAGGAAGGCGATGGTTTTCTCGATGGTGGGAACGACACCACGCACGTCGAGGGAGACGCGGCGCAGGAACTCGGCATCGGTGGCGCGGGGCGCGGGCTGGACCTCGGCGGTTCCCTGTGCGCGGGCCAGATGATCGTCGATCTCCGCGGGCGTCAGTGCCGCCGCTTGTCCGGCGACTAGCAACAACGCGATGTGGAGGAGAAGAACGGGAAGGCGCATGGTCGTGGCCTCGCTGTGGGGGAACTCAGCCGTGGGACGGTTCAATACGAAGGACGTGCCAAGGCAAAATGCAAGCAATCCTTGGGGGCGCGGCGGGCGTTTGCGTACGGAATGGTACAGCGCACTGGTGGCGGGATTCGATTCCGGGATGTTGCGGGGTTGCGCTGCGGGGGCGGCCGGGGGGAGAGGAAGCGCGGCGGGACATGACCGAAGGAGTCTTTCATGGCTTGGGTGTTTCTGATCATCGCGGGATTGCTGGAGGTCGGGTGGGCGATCGGGTTGAAGGAGGCGCAGGGCTTCACGCGCTTGTGGCCGACGGTGCTGACGGCGGTGGCCCTGGCGGCCAGCATGATCCTGCTCGCATGGGCCGCGCGCGAAATACCCATCGGCACGGCGTATCCCATCTGGGTGGGGATCGGCGCGCTAGGCACGGCGGTGCTCGGGATGATGCTTTATGGAGAGAGCGCCAGCGTCGCGCGGATCGTGTGCATCGTGTTGCTGGTGGGATCGATCATCGGGTTGAAGGTGACTTCGGGGAAAGTCACGCCCGATGTGGAGCTGTCCGGGACTGTCGAGACGCTGCAGTAAGGAGTGCGCCGATCAGGCCAAAGCCAACGACAGATAGGAACAGCCCGACGCGATGAGAGGCCGGGCGATACTCGATCGGCACGCCGGGCGTGACGCGCGCGTGGACGGCGGAGATCCATTCGACTGGTTCGCCGTTCGCTGACCATCCGGGCGCGTGGGCCATGGTGAGCAATGCCGTGCCGTCGTGCGCGGCGCTCGATTGCACCAGCACGCGGTTGGGATTCGAAACGTCGGTGGTGAGTCGGGGCAGGTCATCGTTCCATCGCGTGGCGATGCCGTAATCGACCGGTGTGTTGCTGCCGCGCGGGTGAATGCCGATGCCGCGATGATGAGGGCCTTCGAAGGCGGCGAAGTTGATGCCTTCGGCTTGTTCCTCCCAGAATGCCGCGCCGCGATGGGGAATGACCGCGTGGATGCGGCGCGGGCCGCGGGTTTCGGCCTCGATGAGCGGAAACGCGTGGTTGTCGAAGTAGTCAGGCGGCAGATCCGTCCACACGCGCGAGACGCCGAGGATGGCGAGGAGCTGCGCGTCGGGCGTGAAGGCGCGCAGGTTGCGGTTGATCTCGAAGAAGAAGTCCTTCGTGCGCACCGTGGGGGCCAGGCCCTCCTCGTATCCATGCGTGGAGGCGACGCGGATGACGGCGTTGTTGTTCTCGAACAGGCGCATCCACCGCGCCCACAGCGAGGTGTTGTCGAATTCGAGCTCAACCTCGGCGATGGTGTCGCGCTGGCGCTCGGCGATGAGCAGGTCCGCGTCGCGGATGGTGAACCGCCACACGCGGTTGTCGAGCGTGGGCTCGTCGTACAATGCGCGGTCGCGTGCGACCTCTTCCATCAATGAGGCTACGGGAACGGGATAGCGGAACGATTGGCCACGCGAAGCCAGATAGAGATCAGCGAAGAGCAGGGCAGGGAGCACAACGGCGACTGCAAGCGGCACATGTGCAGTGACATCACGGCGGCGGGCGAGCCACTCCAGCACGTGCTGAAGCCCAAACGCCGCGAGCGTGACCCAAAGCAGTCCCGTGACAACCAACGCGCGCGCGGGGGCGCGGAATCCGCGCATGGGCGGAATCACCGCGAGCAGGGCCTCGTGCAGCGACAGGTGCGACAGGCGCGGCGCGGTGGGTGGCGTCTCGCCGGCGTCGACGTCCTGCATCACTGCCGGTATTGCGCGCCATGACGCAGGGTGTTCGCTGAATTCGCCGCTCGCGATGCGGCCGATGCTGGCGTTGCCGCCGAGGGCCATCAACAGGGCCAGGGCGATGCCTCCGCCCAACGCGACGGCGGTGCGATGGCGACGCGCGCGCAGGATCGCGATGAAGCCGACGAATGCGAGGAGCAACGTGATGCGGCCGACGTGGACGCCGTATTCGTTGTACGCGCGACGGTCCTGCCACCCATCGGCGAAGCTGCCAAATGCGCCGGGCATCGCATAGCCGATGAGTTGGTCGGGCGGCATGCTGAAGGTGAGCGCGTAGGACGGATCGCCCTCGGCAAACTGGCGGTAGGAGAGCTTCTGCAATTCCATCGCGGGGATGAGTTGCACCGATGCGGCAAGTCCCGCGATGGCGCCGGCTAGCAGCAGATCGATGAGTGCGTGGATTGTGCCATGGACGCGGCGCGGGCCTGGCGTGGTTGCGACATGGCCGATCAGCAGCAACCCTGCAAAGAAGTGCGTGTAGAAGGCGCCCTGTGGATGACCGACAAGGAGTTGCAACGCGGCGAGCAACCCGTAGGCACCGATGAACGCAGGGCGGGACATTGCATTGCGCGCGCGCAAGATCGCCAAGCCCATCAGCCACGGCATCCACGCGGCGGCTGCTATCTGGTTCAGGTGTTCCTGATGGCCCCAGAACCATGCGGTGCAGGGGAACAGGATGCCCGCCATGACGGCCGGCGCGGCGTGCAACCGCCAGGCCACACGCGTCCACCACCACGCGCCGACGCCCGCCAGCGCGAGATGCAGGAGCAACGTGAGGTTCATCGCGGCGAACGTGCTCGGCAGCCACGCGAACAGGTAATCGAGCGGATAGTACACGGCGTGTTGCATGGTGGCGGCGAAGGGCATGCCCATGAAGACGTAGGGGCACCACAGGGAGAACTCGCCGGTTTCGATGATGGAGCGATTGCGGAACTCCTTCATGGGCCAGAAAAGATTTGCCCAATCGCCGCCGGCTGCCGTGCGCGACAGGTCGAGATGAATGGCGTAGAAAAGCAGGATGGCCGCGGTGACGAGAGCGATTTCCAGGACGCGGCGGGAGGTCATGGGCAGAGGGAGGGAGGGAAATTTACCACGGAGACACGGAGGACACGGAGAAGGAATGCAGAATTCAAAATTCAAAATTCAAAAACTGATGGGGGGGAGAAACTGTGATGAACTTTGAGAATCCCGAACCAACCGATCCCTTCTTGTGCCTTCTGTGCCTTCTTGTGGCTCCCTCATCTGTGCTCCTCTGAGAAGATCTGCGGATGAATGTCCACTCCGTGTCCTCCGCGTCTCCGTGGTAAACCCCTGTCCCTATTGCGCCATGGCGACTTCGTTGGCGTGGCCTTTGAGGGAGTACTCGAGGAACTCGACGAACTCGCTTTCGTTGCGTGTCAGGCCGCCGAAGGTGGCGATCTTATCGCCGCCGGCCGTCATGGTGACGTAGTAGGGGAGCGAGAGCGTGCCGTAGTCGCGGATCTGGAGCTGTTGGTTTCTCTCGCCGTGCACGGGGTCGTCGGTGAAGAGGGCGACGAGGACGAACTGCTCGAGGCGTTCGCGCACGCGGGGGCGCGGGAACATGTCGAGTTCCATCAGGCGGCAATTGGTGCATGTCCATCCGGTGAAGTCGATGAACAGTGGCTTGCCGGTTTGCGCGGCGATGGCCTTTGCGCGGTCCAGGTCGTTGACGATGAAGTGGTCCTTGATGGACGCGCCCTTGGTGCCTTCGCCAGACGATGCGACAATGGAAACGGATCCGGTGGCGCTGCGTTGGATTGGCATCAGCGATTCGAGATCGCTGAACAGCGGGCGGCCAAAGGCGCCGGAGGCGAAGTACACCGCCAGCGTGGCAAAGGCGACGCTCGTGACCAGGCGCATCGGGCCGATGGGCGTGTCGGTGTCGTGGGCCAGCTTCACGGCCTTCAGCAGATAAAGCGCGGTGACGACGGCGACGGCCGCCCATCCGGCAAAGACGAACTCGCGCGTGAAGAAGCCCCAGCCCCAGATCATGTCGGCCTTGGAGATGTAGTACAGCGCGGCGGCGACTTCGATCAGGCCCATGGTGATCTTCGTGGCGTTGAGCCAATCGCCGGACTTTGGCATGTTGGCGATGAACTGCGGCGCGAGACCAAGAAAGAAGAACGGTAGCGCAAACGCCGCGGCGAAGACGGTCATACCCACAAGGGGCGTGTACCACTCGCCGGTGAAGATCGTCGGCAGCAGCAAGCCAATGATCGGCACGGTGCAGGTGAAGGAGACGACGACGAAGATCGCGGCCATGAGCACTGCGCCGAGCCAATCGCCGCGGCCGCCCTTTGCGGATTGCAGCTTGTTCGCGATGGAGGAGGGGAGCGCGATCTCGAAGAGGCCGAAGAGGCTGAGGGCAAAGGCGACGAACAACAGTGCCAGCACCGTGTTGAGCCACGGGTTCGAGGCGATCTGCGTGATGAAGCCGGCGCTTTCCGCGCCGCGGCCCGCCGCATAGAGCATCGCGGCAAGGCCGAAGCCGAACAGCGCGAAGCCCGCGACGATGGAGAGCGAGAAGATCGTGCACAGCTCCACGCGCTTGAACGTGGACTTCTGCGCGTTCTTCGTGAAGTACGCGATCGTGATCGGAATCATCGGGAAGACGCAGGGCATGAGGATGGCAAAGATGCCCGCGATGAAGGATGCGACGATCACCCCCCACAGGTTGGAGCCTCCGGAGACCAACCGGTCCGCGCCGAATGTTGCCGATGTGGCGCCGACCGCGGCGGCGGTATCATCGGGCGTGGTGGAGATGGGCTCGGGAGTGGGTACCGGTGTTGGCTCCGGTGTTGGTTCGGGTGTCGGCGACGGTTCGGGTGTGGCGACGGGTGTTGCCTGGGCGGCGGTTTCATCGGGGGTGTCGATGATGCGCTCGTGGACGCGCGGGTCGCCTTCACCCGCTGGGTTGCGGACCATGACCTCGCTCGCAAAGGCCAACCGCCGGGGAGGCAGGCAGGAAGTCTCGTCGCAGATCTGGACCAGCAGTCCGCCGGTGACCGGGTAGTTGCCCGGCTCGGTGCCTTCGGCAATCCGGATTTGACGGGTGAAGACGATCGTGCCGGCATGGGTTCCGACGACCATGTTGAATGCGGCGTCGCGCTTGTTGTAGGGTCGCGGCTCGACCCAGTCGTGGCCGTCAATTTCCCGCAGGGGGGAGTCGGCCAGACTGTCGAGGTCGGCCTTGGTGGGGACCGGGCCGGGCTTCTCCGGCGGGACCATGCTGTAAGTGTAGTGGCCTTGGTCGATGGTGAGGGTGACTTCGACGGTGACGGTCTCGCCGGGAAAGGCGACCGAGGGGCTGACGCGGGCGGAGACCGAGGCGGGGAAACGGAACATGCCGGTGGTCTGTTGCTGGCCGAACTGGGCCGTGGCGCGCCCGGGCGCAAAGATCACGGCGGCCAGTGCGACAAAGACCGCCAGCAGGGGGATGAGTCCAATGGGCGCCGGTTGGGGGCGGGAAGTCACGATTGGAGCACCTCGGATGGGGGTTGTACGGGTGGAAATTGCCGGTCCATGGACCGCGCAAGGAGGACAAAGGGGGCAATTATCGGGCCGACCCGGCCGGCTGCTCAACTGCGGAAGAGGTACATTTCCAGCGGAACCAGCAGCAGCGCCCCACAGTTCAACCCAAGATGGACGGCCACGCAAGCCCCGAAGCCATGGCGGCGGTAGACCACGCCAAGGACCAGGCCGACAAGGAAGATCTGGAATTCCTTCAGGCCGTGGGGTGTCACGACGCCGGCGTGCCCCAGAGCCCAGATGGTGCTGGGGATGACGAGCGTGGCCCACTTCGGGCACCAGCCGCGCTTTTCCAGGGCCATGAGCTGTCCCTGCATCCCAAGGCGGAAAATGGCTTCCTCGACGGGAGCTGCCAGAATCGCGATCGGAACAAGGATGATCAGGCCGGGGATTGATTTCGCCAGTTCGTCGAGGAAGGTCTGCGGTTTTTCACCAATGAAGCCGGAAACCGCGAGGATCCACACCATCGATATTGCCAGCACCGTGATCGTGGCCACGGCGACGGTGAAGAACCAGCTCCAGCGGGAGGATTTCCGGCTGCCGCGGGCGCGTTGCTCCACCAGGAGCCCGCCGGGGAATGCGCCCACCGCCAGAAACACGAGGATCCACTGGCCCAGCACCACGAGGAAATCCTCCTCCTTGATGGCGCCAGCGAACAGAAAGATCACGGCGGCAATCGTGACCAGGACCTGAACGAGAAAGATGGGGCCGATCCACTTCAGCCATGTGTTGAAGACGCTCTCGCGTTCTTTGCGCGAAGCCAACACCAGTTGCACCAGCATCAGGGCGAACACCACCGCGGACGCGGCGAGGTAGAAGAGCTGGACCGCGAAGACGTACGGATCTTGAGGTTGTTGCATTATTGAGGGGGGGACGAGGAAGGGGGGAGGGATGGTCTGGCAAACCGGATTGGGTGGCCAGACCATCCCGGCGGGTCAATGAATGGTGAGGGTGTCCTTCACCGGCGGCGGGATGTAGACGAACTTTGCGGCGCCGGGGTACATGTTGCCGGACTCGTTGATGTCTTCATTGCTGACGATGAGGGCGGCTTCGCCACCGGCGAAGAATTCGAACTCGCCCAGCTTGATCCACTTGTTGATGTTGTTGTTGTCGGCCTGGTTGATCAGGATCTTGGTCTCACCCTGGTTGTGCTTGATGGTGTAGGTGATGGGGTTCTTGCGCGACCCGCCGTTGGGGATGGCCGTGTAGACCTCCCACATGCCCGATGCCGGGATCTCGGGGGCAAAGCTGGCCTTCTTCAGGCCCGCGACGGTACGGAATGTGGAGCCGTAGCGGTGGCCGATGCTGGGGGTCAGGTCGGTGAGGACATTGTAATCGTAGGCCGCAACGGAATCGGCAAAGCCGCCTTCCTCGCTGTAGAACAGGAAGTTCTGCCCGCCGCTGCGGCATTCGATGATGATCGGGTTGATGTTGCCGCCGCCGGGTGATTCCGGCCGCACGGTGATGTCCATGCGCAACTCGCTGTCCGATGGGCCAAAGCGGCCGACGGATTCGTTCATCAACGCCGCGAACTCGTGATAGAGCCGCGGCTCGGTGACGGACGGCGCCGTGAGGTCGAACGTAAAGGTGCCGACCTGGCCCGTGGCGACGGAGGCTTGATTCAACACGGACAGCGTGGAACCCACTTCCGGTGCAAAGACGCTCGTGCGGCCGAATGGCTTTGAGAAGCTGAGGAACGTGTCCGCCTGAGTCCACGTCTGCGTGCCGATGTTGCGATAGGTCGCCGTCACCGTCTGCGTGGCGTTCTCATACATGTTCCGGCCATAGGCCAGCGATTCCAGCTTGGCATCCAGCGCCAGCGGTGAAGCCGCCAGCGTCGTGGTCACGGCGATGATGTTCGCGCAGGCGCGCTGGCCCAGATGGTCGAACAGGCCGTTGTCGCTGGGGTAATTGACGACGCCGCTGAAGGGTTCGCCAGCGACCCACGCGGTGGAGGACCCGCCGCCATCGAGGCTGAAGGCATCCACGGCGCCGAGGTCGAGCATCACCTTTGCCAGGTTGTGGATCGAGATGCCGCGGGCGAAATTCATGCGCCCGTCCACCACGACCATCAGCAGGCGGTTGTCCGCCGTCAGGCCGACGGCCGTGCGCGGGTGCAGGTTGTTGTTATGGGCGTTGCTGGCCAGGTTGACGATTGCGCCATTGGTGATCATGTGCGGGCCGTTGGTCATGATGAACGGCTCGGGGCGCGTGTTCCATCCGCCGGCCGGGCGCGCCATGATGGAGACCGTGCCGTCATTGGCGATCAGGATGCCGCCTTCGCCGTCGGTGTCCTTCAGGACAACGCCGTTGGCCTTGAAGTAGGTGGTCGATCCGCCGCCGCCGGCGCTGGTGTCGAAGAAGGTGCCGTTGATGGCGGCAACGGCGTTGGGGACCTCGGCGGCCATGGTGCTGGTCAGCGCGCGGCTGCTGGCGCGCCAATTGAACTTGGTCTCG
>CAZVAQ010000092.1:0-13698 GCA_964625145.1 uncultured Candidatus Sumerlaeota bacterium | reverse complement strand
ACACGTCACTCAGGTAATGATGCGTGTTCTGTTCAAAGTCAAAGTCGGCTCCGCCCGCGATAATCAGCTTTCCGCGATGCGATGCCGCCGCGAAGTGCGACCGGCGCGGCCAGGCATTTTCCGCCACCAGCGTCCACTCCGTGCCATCCACGGACTTCCAGACATCAGAGAGCCGCTTCCCCTTCCCCCTGCCGCCGATTACATACAGGGCACCGTCGTGACTGATTGCCTGAAAGTCGCTCCGCGGCTCCCACGGCGCGGACAGCGCCATCAATTGCCAGTAAACACCGTCCCGCGAGCGCCACACATCATTCTGCAGATACCCGCTGTACCCACCCATGACATAGAGATAACCATCGTGGGCGACCATGGCATGGGCAAACCGCGCGGGCCAGGGGGCCATCTCGGTATCCTGTCTCCACTTTGACCCGTTCGCCGACGACCAGACATCACCAAGGAACATGTCACGGTCATTGAAACCGCCGCTGATGTAGAGACGATTATTCAGGACTGCACCTCGATGAATGTAACGCTCGCCAAACGGCGCGAGCTCGACGGCCCGCTCCCAGTCAAACCCCAGCAGCGGAACCCGCTCGCCCTCCGGCACGTCCGGTGGGACGGGGCGTTGCGATGACTTCACAACGTCATCGGCAAGTTTGGCTCGTTCGAATGGAGTTGGATGTTCCGCATTTTCGCGAGGCGTCAGCT
This sequence comes from uncultured Candidatus Sumerlaeota bacterium, assembly GCA_964625145.1. Lineage (GTDB taxonomy): Bacteria > Sumerlaeota > Sumerlaeia > SLMS01 > JAHLLQ01 > CAYTRP01. The sequence continues at coordinate 12,990 of CAZVAQ010000092.1, read as the reverse complement.
TGTACAGGTGCATCTTGTGGCCGCGGAAGTTGTCGAGCGTGTCATAGCTTGCCACGAGTTCGATGTCACAATGCAGATCGAAGTACTCGGCATGGCGATAATAGGGATCGAGGGGAAAGACCCGGAACTCGCCCTCGCTGATGGCCCAGCCAGGATTGTAAGACTTCAAGCGCTCCGGCATTGGATAGGGCGAATACCGGTCATTGCGCGCGATCAGGTTCGTCCTCAGGGCAATCCCACCGGCGGTGTGCCCGATGATCACGCGGTTGCCGTCCGGGTCGGCTTCGATGCGACGCTCGATGTCGGCGGCCATCTCATTGAAGCTATCCACGCGATAATTGAAGAGGTGCAACGTGTGATGCGCCTGCCAAATGGAGGAAAGCAGGAAGGCCAATGCCATGAAGTATCCCGGCACGCGGCGAAACCCCCGCAACTCAAAGGCCGTTCGCAGGGCCACCGCCGTCACGATGGCCAACGGCGGCACCAACATGACGAAGAAGCGCGGATAAATGCGCCCATAATACGCAAAAAGCGCCAGGTACAGGAAGACCCAACAGGCTCCCAGATGAAAGAGCGGATGCCTCCGAAACTGTTTGGAGAGGAATAGAAGAAATGGAGTCATCAGGATCAAGCCCGCCGGAAGCGCGGGTTCAACGTTCAGGCAGACGCGCACGTGACTGACGAACTTGTTGGCCCAGCGCCAAAGACTGTCCGCCCGCGCCAACTCGAGGTTGAGTGTGAAGAAGTACCGGAAGTCGACGGGATGCGGCATGATGATGAAGACATACCACATACCCACCACGCCGAGGAACGTTGCCGAGCAAACCAGGAACTTGTGCCAGATTCGTCGGGAGTCCAATTCCTGCAGGATCACCGCCGCAGCTACCAGCGGCACCGCAAAGACCGCGGTGGTCTTGGTCATGACGGCGGCGGCAAATGCAAGCGAGGTCAGGATGGCGAAAACATGCCATCTCTCTCCGCGCACACGCACCGCACAGGCCAGCGACACGGTGACCAGAAACGTCTCCGGAACATCGTCCAGCGCCAGCCTGCTGAAGGCGAACACGATGTGGTTCAGCGCGAGCACAAAAACCGCAATCATCGCCGTCCAATGGCTTTCAAACCGCCGCACCAACCAATAGACGGCCAGACCCAGGCCCAGTGCAAACATGACACTGACCAGACGGGCAGTAAGCAGGTTCACACCAAAGACGGAAAAGACGGCCGCTCTCACGAACGGCATGAAGGGCAATGCCACGAACTGATTGTAATCAAGGGGCAGATAGAAACTGCCCTCCCGTACGCGGGTGATCGCGTTGTGGGCGTAGAGCCCCTCGTCGGTATAGGCGTCGCCGTCCCAACTCAGGTCGGGCGGAAAGTCCGTGGTCAGATTGAACAGTCGAAGCAGCCCGAACAGGACGATCCCCAGGACAACCCCAGTCCGCAGGACAAGCCGGGCTCGGCGCGCAAGGTCGCCATCGGAAGCGTCCTTCCTGACTGCCTGCACCTGTGGCGCATCCGACATGCGGCCTGGATCCTCCCGGGGGGTAAATCAGTTGGTTACTGGATGAAGCCTGCCCGCACCCTTTTCGCTTGGGGCAAGGTGATTTGGGAAATCCCGGGGCGCAATGGATTCGCACCCGGCGGAGATTGCGGTGGACCACGGTGGATCCGGGGAATGGACTAATGGCCATGGTCCAATAGCCATCCTTCCCTCGCGAGAGCTTCGACCCATGATTGCCGACAAACTCAATCTTGCCCGGCGCGACCTGCTGGATCTGGGCTTGCGCAACTCACTCCTCAACTATCGCCCCCTGAAGTCGCGCGGCGTCGAGATTGTGGACGAATTGCCCGGTCCTGTCTATGAGGCCCTGGTCCTCAAGCAGAAGGCCATGACGTTTCTCCACGGCCGCGAGGAAAACAGCAACGAAGGCTACTCCCAGCCGGACGAGCCGGACGCCGCATCGCCAGCCGAGCGCCACCTGGACCTGCACCTGCAGACCGAGCTCACGCCCCGCCAGCTGCAAAGCCGTCTCCTGCAAACCTACTATGCCGCCCGCTCCTTCATCGAGGAGCAGGGCATCAATGTGCTCTACCTCGCCCTTGGCATGCTGAAGTGGTACGAATCCGACGCCAGCGAGCAGGTCCGGCGCGCGCCGATTGTTCTGGTCCCCGTGACCCTGGACCGCGCCAACGCCAACACGCGGTTCCGCCTCACCTGGTCCGGCGAAGATGTTGATGGCAACTTGTCCCTTGTCGAGAAGCTAAGGTCGGAGTGGCACATCACCCTCCCCATGTTGAGCGAGACAGAGGACGAGGAGGACATCCCCGGTTACTTCGACATCGTGCGGGAGGCGGTCAAGTCGCTGAACCGGTGGGAAGTCGACGACAAGGCCATCGCCCTCGGGTTCTTCTCCTTCGGCAAGCTCCTCATGTACAAGGATCTCGAACCGGCCACCTGGCAGGGAGAGGATGCACAGCGTGCCACGCCGCTGCTGCAAAGTCTTCTCGGTGATGGTTTCAACGAGCCACCATCACCCTTCGAGGATGATTCTTCGCTCGACCAGCACTTGGATCCCGCCTCGACCCGATTCGTCATGGACGCGGACGGGTCGCAATCGCTCGTGGTGCTCGATGCGAAAGCCGGCCGCAGCCTGGTGGTGCAAGGCCCTCCCGGAACAGGCAAGTCGCAAACCATCACGAACCTGATCGGCGATGCCATTGGAGACGGAAAAAAGATCCTCTTTGTCGCGGAGAAGATGGCGGCATTGGAGGTGGTGAAGCGCCGCCTCGACAGCATCGGTCTGGGCGCCGCCTGTCTCGAGCTCCACAGCCACAAGACCAAGAAGCGCGAACTGCTCGACGAGTTGCGCGCCACGCTCGAACTTGGCCGTCCCGTGATCGGCTCGCCGGAGCAGGACATCGAGGAGCTGAAGCGCCTACGCGAGCGCCTGAACGACTATTGCCTCGCCATGAACGAACCCATCGGCGCCAGCGAGATCACTCCCTTCAATGCATTAGGCGGGCTCCTGAGACTCAGGAGGCTCCACGCCCCCGCGGGAATCTCCGAAGTCAAATGTCCCGGCATGGAGGAATGGGACGCCACCGGCGCGCGACACCGCTTTGGTCTGGCCCGCGAGATGGAGAATCGCCTCGAAGCAAGCGGCCCCCTCGTCAACCACACCTTCTACGGCTCGCAACTCACGGCCATCGCGCCGACCATGTATGAGCATTTGCAGGGCATGATCACCAGTGCCGCACAGTCACTTCTCGCTGCCGAAGACGCTGGCCGGCAACTCGCGGAGTCTAACCATTGCGATCCGCCGCAATCTCAATCGGCTCATGAACAGTTACACCATGGCGCCTCGATGTTGCTTGAAGCGCCGGATCTTTCGGGAGTTCGCGTTGCCGAGTCAGGCTGGATCACACACCGCGAAGCGCTAACCGCAACCGTCGATGCCGGCCGGCGGCTAAAGGAACTGCACTTCCTTTACGATGACGTCCTCCTCCCCGAGGCGTGGGAGCAGGACCTGCTCGAGACACGCCAGCATGTGGCCAACCTCGGCCCGCGCTGGTACCGGTTTCTTTCCGGCAACTGGCGCAAGTCCAAGGCCCGCATGCGTGGCCTCTGCAAAGGTCAATTTCCTCGCCAGCCCGACAAGCTGCTCGCCATGATCGATGCCATCCTGGAAGCGCAGCGACTGACAAAGGAACTCAATGAAGGCGAGCACATCGCATCCAATCTATTCGGTGAACGATGGTTGGGGGCAAAGTCCGATTGGGAATCGCTGAAAAACGTATCCGAATTCCTGGCGACCCTGCATGGCGATGTCGCTGCCGGCAATCTACCGCGCGGCATCATCGAAGCAGCGGCTGGTGGAGTGGACAAGTCTGCACTGGCCACACGGTTGAATGAATCTCGAAGCAAGTTGACGGACTTTGGACAGAAGTGGAACCAGCTTGCTGATGCACTTCTCTTGGATGTCGCTCGCCGTTTTCCGGCTTCGGAATCCCCAAAGGCAATTGCATACAGTGCCATCGGCGAGTTCCTCGAACGTTGTGAAACCAATCCCGCCGACATTCACTCGCTCATCGCCGTCAATCAAACCGCCAAGACGCTCCGCGAGCAATCGCTGGGGCCGCTGATGGACTTGGTGGAAACTCCCGGAGATCACTCCAAGCATTTGGAGGATACCCTTCGCCATGCATGGTATGCGTCGCTGATCGACCGCGCTTATCGCGAGCGGCCGGCTCTGGCGCAGTTCGAGGGAGTCAGCCACACACGCGCCATCGAGCGATTTTGCGAACTGGACAAGCTGGTGCTCTCCCACACGCGCGCGATTCTCGCGCTATCGCACTGGAATGGCTTGCCGCGGCACGACGCGGGGGAGGGGCAACTTGGTGTCCTGCGGCGCGAATTCGAGAAGAAGTCCCGCCACATGCCCATCCGCCGGTTGATGGAAAGGTCCGGCAGGGCGATCCAGGCCATCAAGCCGGTGTTCCTCATGGGGCCCATGTCGGTGGCGAGTTACCTGTCACCCGGATCGGTCACTTTCGACATGGTCGTCTTCGACGAAGCCAGCCAGGTACAACCAGTGGATGCCATCGGTGCCCTGCTCCGCGGCCGCCAGGCGATCGTCGTCGGCGATTCCAAGCAGCTTCCGCCAACTTCATTCTTCGACAAGGTCATGGGTGGCGGCGACGATGCCGATGATGACAACGGCGAGTTCAGTCCAAGCGGCGATCTGGAGAGCATCCTGGGATTGTTCGTTGCACAACGCGCCCCTCAGCGCATGCTGCGTTGGCATTACCGCAGCCGCCACGAGTCTCTGATCGCCCTGTCCAATCGCGAGTTCTACGACAATCGACTCGTCATCTTTCCCAGTCCCGATCATTCCCGCGAGGAACTGGGACTCGTCTTCCACCACCTTCCTGATGCGATCTATGATGCGGGCAGAAGCCGGAAGAACATTGTCGAGGCACGCACAGTCGCTGACGCCGTGATGGAGCACGCGCGCAAGTGCCCGCACCTCACGCTTGGCGTCGCCGCGTTCAGCATCCCGCAGGCCGAGGCCATTCGCGACGAGGTCGAACAGCGACGCCGCGAGCAGCCCGAACTGGAAGGTTTCTTCACCGCGCATCCGTTTGAGCCGTTCTTTGTGAAGAACCTGGAAAGTGTACAGGGTGACGAGCGGGACGTCATCTTCATCAGTGTGGGCTATGGACGCGACGAGCACGGAAAGGTGTCCATGAACTTCGGACCCCTCAACCGCGATGGGGGAGAGAGGCGCCTCAACGTGCTCATCACCCGCTCCAAGCGTCGCTGCGAAGTCTTCACCAACCTTACTTATGACCAGATCGATCTCTCGCGCACGAACGCCCGTGGCGTGAATGCCCTGCGGCAGTTTCTGCACTACGCGCAAACCGGCACGATGCCAAAGGCAAAGAGCGTTGGCGGCGAGGCCATGTCGCTGTTCGAGGAGGAAGTGCTGCACGCTCTTACACAGCACGGCTATCGGGTGGACTGTCAGGTTGGTTCCGCGGGTTACTTTCTGGACCTGGCCGTGGAGCATCCCGAACGTCCGGGCAAGTACCTCCTCGGTATTGAATGCGATGGCGCCAGTTATCATTCCGCCCGCACTGCCCGCGACCGCGACCGCACTCGACAGGCGGTTCTCGAAGGACTCGGCTGGCGCATTCATCGCATCTGGAGCACCGATTGGTTCCGCGATCCCGCCAAGGAAATGGAAAAGGTTCTTCAAGCCATCGAGCAGGCCGTGCTCCAAAGCCGCGATCCATCATTGATGCCACCTCCAATGCCGAGTGCACCGCTTCGCGAGTTCAGCCGCGAAGAAGTGAATGAGGAGCTTCCCGAATCACCCACCGAGCCCTATCGCGTGGCGTCGATCCGTCTGCGCCGAGAAATTCAGGAACTCCTGAATGTCCTCCCGGACAAACTCGTGGAGCCCATCACCGATGTCGTCACAACAGAATCGCCCGTGCACGTGGACGAGGTGTGCCGTCGGCTGCTTGACGCAGCGGGGAAACGCTCCGGCACCCGTCTTCAAGCAACCCTTATGGCGGGCATCGCCCATGCTGTCAGGAGTGGTGCCATCATTCAGCGCGGTGAGTTCCTCTTCGATCCCGCACAAGCGGCTTCACTCGTGCGCGATCGCTCCGACGCGCCGACATCCCTGCGGAAGCCAGAAATGATCGCACCGGAGGAATGGGACGAGGCGATTCTGCTCGGCGCGCGTTTGACGTTGGGAATCGAGGAGGAACGTTTGCCCAATGTCGTGTCCCGGTTGTTGGGCCTGACCACCACGGCAAGTGTTCGGACCGTGATCGAGGACAGGATCAGCCGTCTGCTGCAAGATGACCGCCTGCGGCGCAACGGTAGGCAACTGACGGCGACATAGGATGGAACGCCACTACTGTTGCCGCGACGGAAAGTCCGACAATCGGAACGGCGTGAACGTGATCCTCTTGTAGATGTCGCGCTCGAACAACACCGCGAAGTTGCCGTCCGGCGTTTGCGTCAGGTCGGAGTAGGCGGAGGATCCTTCGTAGATCAGCAGCTTGTCCGTCCAACTCGCGCCGTCGTCGGTGCTGAGTTGCACCGTCATGCGTTCGCGGCGATGCGAGTCGGGGTTTGCGAATAGCAGGAGCTGCGGTTCCGTCTCCGAGATGCGATCCAGCAACGCCCCTTCACAGGCGATCTCGATGTGCTCCTCCTGCAGCCGCGGCGCTCCCCATGTCTCGCCGCCATCGTTGCTGATCGTCACCCGCCGGTTCCATGTGCGGTTCGGTGTGCGGCTGTTCATCATCACGCGTCCATCGGACAGGACCGCTGCCGTCGGTTCGCCGGTGCCGGGCTCGATGCTTGCGCCGCGGGTCCATGTCACCCCCGCGTCATCGGAATAGATCATGTACGAGGATGAACCCGCCCCCACGTTTCCGTGATAGGACGGCACGAGCAATCGCCCGCTGGCCATCTGCACACCATGACCGGGACCCGTGTAGATGGTCTTGCTCCAGGACAAATCCTTGACATGTTCGGTGATCTCCCGGCGCGGCGACCATGTCATTCCGTCGTCGGTGGAATGTCCGACAAAGACGCGCTCGTTGTCGCGGCAAAACAACAGCCAGATTGTGCCCGTGTTGCGATCGACGACTGGAACGGGATTGCCGATGGTGATGCGCTCGGTGTCCCCCTCCTCGTAGATCATCCGCATCGGCTCCCAGCTCCTGCCGCCATCCACGCTTCGCTTCAGGACAAGATCCACATCGCCATGGTCCGCCGCGCTATTCTTTCGGCCTTCTGCAAAGGCCAAAATCGTCCCCGCATTTGTCACCACCATCGCAGGAATGCGATAGGTATGGTATCCATCTTCGCCTGCCGTGAAAACATCCACTGAATCGGGAAGGGTATCATGCGTGCGTTCGTATGGCGACAGCCGGCCTTCCAGACTTTCGGTGCTCCCTTCAAACCAAAAGTCGATGACGCTCATGTTCGCCTGTCCGGCGCGAATGGCGACCTTCCCGAATGTGCGGTCACTCGTGTACGGAATATTGTACATCAACGCATCGTTCAGATAGTAGCTCGTCATGTCGCCGCGTCGCTCGCCGCGAAGCTCGAACACTTCACCCGCAGTGATGTGGCGGTCGGCAGGGGAGATCTCCTGCGTGATGTCGCCAAACAGGAACCCGCGAACGTAGATGCGCGGATTCGCTGGCGTTGCGATTCCAAAGTCCGACACGTCGTCGATGACCAGACCGCCGCGCACGGCGTTGACGTCGTCCACCTTCACCCGCGCCACGACGGTGAAGTCTCCGGGACCGACCGCGAGCGTGGCCTCCACGGAGGAAGTCAAGCCGCTCCCCACCAAGCCATCTGCGGATTGCTGCCAGTTTCCCACAATCTTGGCATTCGCGGTGGGTTTCCCCTCCAGTACGACAGGGGCCCGAACCGAATCGGCAAACCCGTCAGAGGGAGTCAGCAAAGTGGATATAAAACCAGTGACAGCAATCGTCGACAAGGATGTGATGCGGCGGCGCTGAAAGGCAAAGGAAGCCATGGAGTTCTCTCCGGGGCGTCTTGACATGTGGTATTGTCCAACATATCGAAAGCTGCCCGCTGAAGGTCAAGGATGATCGGGTGGCATCCACACCGCTGAAAAACCTCTCGACAGCGACCCCTCTCTCGGGCGTAATGCCCGATTAAACAAGAGAGGATAAGAGAGAACATGCCCATTACGAGAGAACTACTGGAGAGGATGCCCAAGGCGGAGCTTCATTGCCACCTTGATGGCTCCATGCGGGTCGAGACGATCATCGAACTCGCCGAGAAGCAAAACGTCCGCCTTCCATCCCACGATCCCGACGAGTTGCGCTCCATCCTGGTCCAGGAGGAAGCCGCCAGCCTCGTCCAATATCTCAAGGCCTTCGATGTCACGGTATCCATCCTTCAGGACGCCGAGTCCCTGCGCCGCGCCGCCTATGAACTGCTCGAGGATTGCGCGCGTGAGAACACCATCTACATCGAGGTGCGCTTTGCCCCAATCCTTCACCAACGCAAGGGCATGCGCCTGACCGATGTGGTGGAGGCGGTCCTTGCCGGTCTTCGCGACGGCGAGCGCGACTTCGGCGTGCGCTGGGGGCTGATCATCTGCGGCATGCGCCACGATCCGCCGCGCTACACGCTCCAGATCGCCGAGCTCTGCATTGCCTACAAGCACCAGGGCGTCGTCGCCTTTGACATTGCCGGCGCCGAGGGCGGCAACCCCGCTGCCGATCATGCGGAGGCCTTCCGACTCATTCTGCTGAACAACGTCAACGTCACGATCCACGCGGGCGAAGCCTATGGCCCGCCCTCCATCAGCCAGGCCCTGCATGAATGCGGAGCCCACCGGCTGGGCCACGCCGTGCGACTGAAGGAAGACGGCGACCTGCTCAATTATTGCTGCGACCACCGCATCCCGCTGGAGATCTGCCTGACCTCCAACGTGCAGACAGGTGCCGTGGATGAACTGGCGCTGCACCCGCTGCGTTTCTACTATGATTACGGCCTGCGGGTTTGTCTCAACACCGACAACCGGCTCATGTCGGGCGTCACGCTGACCGATGAATACTGGAAGGCGCACACGGTTCTGGGCTTCACCCTCCCGGAGATCAAGGACCTGGTCATCTACGGGTTCAAGAGCACCTTCCTCCACCATCGCCAAAAGGTGGAACTGCTCAACCAGGTGCTGGCGCAGCTCAAGGAGATCCGCGAGACGCCCACCGACAAGGACACCCGCTACGCCGTGGCCGACATTCCCACGGAGATGTTCAGCGACAGCGCCCGCGACCGGGGCGTTGAGGCTGGAAAGATCTAGACTCCTTTGCAGGAACTGTGAAAAATGTAAGCATGGTTGCAAGAATGCGACCTGCGGATTTTTTTGGTTGTGCACGCCATGTAGACTGGAGGAATCTCTCCTTACGCTACATGGTGGCCAATTCTCGCGCAGAGGCGCGATCATGAACGACCCCCTCCCCATGCAAACAGACCGTCGTGCATTGCTCGCCGGCATCGGCGGCCTTGCCGCCGGGACCCTATTGACCGCCGGCCGTGCCGAGGCGGGTCCGCTTGTTCCCCCTGCCGCGCCTGCGCCAACCGCCGGGCCGGAACCTCGCATCGCCATCAATCCTGCCAACACGCCGGGCGATGCCAGCTGCCTCTTCATGATCACACAACCCGGTTCTTATTACCTGACGGGCAATATCACGGGCGATCCATCCAAGTGTGGCATCAAGATCGCGGCCAGTAACGTCACAATTGACCTGATGGGCTTCGCGATGTTCGGCGTGGTGGGTTCGTTTGAAGGCATCACCACTGAGGGCGCTCAGAGCAACCTCGTCATACGCAATGGCACGATCGCCAGATGGGGTGCGGAAGGGATCAACTTGATCATCGGCGGCTTTGGACACAATTCGCTGATTGAGGGAGTCATTAGTTCGGGCAACGGGTTGCATGGCATGCTCTGTAACATCAATTCAGTGGTGAGGAGTTGCATTGCGCATGGGAACGGGAGCGTGGGAATCCTCCTCATCCAGATCGGAGTCGCCGTGGATTGCTCCGCGAGCCAGAATGGATTGGATGGCTTCCAGGTTGGCAGTACGTGTACGGTCATGGGCTGTTCAGCATATGGGAACACTGGCGACGGCATACAGGCCGACACCGGATGCACGGTCACAGGTTGCTCGGTACGGGGAAATGGCAACCGTGGTATCCTCACGAGCGCAAATAGCATGGTCTCGAACTGCACCGCATCCGCAAACACGCTTCAAGGCATCCAAGTCGGCGGCCATTGCCTGGTCCGCGAGAATTGTTGCTCGTCCAACTTGGAGGCGGGGATTGCCTGCAATGGCAACTACTCTCAAATCGAAGACAACAATTGCACATTGAATGGGCGGGGCATCCAAGTGACTGGCATTAGAAATGTCGTCATGCGCAACAAGTGTGCTGCCAACACGACTTCAAACTGGGACATTGCTGCTGAAAACACGTGCCTGGTCATCGACGGCATCATCAGTGGTGCCATCAATGGCAATTCTGGCGGCGCGGGTTTCGGCTCGACCGATCCCAATGCGAACTACACGTACTGAGTCGCGATTTGCTGATGCATGAAGAGCGAAAGCCTTGTCCCCCGGAGGCGGCCTGATCGAGACCGCTTCGGGGGGATTCCCTTGATGGCAAGAACGCTCCAGATCCCGGATCAACTCGCGGAGGATTCGCTCGTCCTGGTGGCAGTGTCCGCCGGCGGCGATTCGGTCTTTCTGGCCCATGAGCTTGCCAACCGGCGCCCGAGACTCCGGTTGCATCTGGCGCATGTAAATCATGGGCGTCGAGGGCTTGAGGACTTCGAGGATGCCCGCCTGGTGGAGCAACTCGCCGGACAATTGAAAGCCGGATTCAGCGCCCTCGAACTGCCCACGCCGGTGGAGGGCGACCACTCCCTCGAAGAGCGCTTCCGGCAGGGGCGACTCGAAGCCCTGAAAGCTGAGGCCCACCGACTGGGTGCCAAGGCCATCGCCTTCGGTCACACGGCAGATGATGCCGCCGAAACGTTTCTGCTCATGGCCCTCCGCGGTTCGGGACCCACGGGGTTGGGATCTCTTCGCCCCGCGCGGTGGATCGAATCCGACCGATTGTGGATGCTGCGCCCGATCCTGAACTGGACCCGCGAGGAGATCCGCGCTTCCCTGCGCGAGCGTGGCATTGCCTGGCGCGATGATCCAACCAACGACCAGCCGCGTCATCGGCGCAATCGCCTGCGCTCTACAGTCATCCCGGCTTTGATTGAGGAGGAACCCGCCGCCGTTCAACTCCTCGCCCGGTCGGCCGAACTCTGCGCGGATGCCTCCGATCTGTTGGAGGAGCTGGCCGGGGAGGACCTCGCGGCCGCGCAAGTCGCCCAGCGGCACGACGCCATCGTCCTGCGCAACGCGGCTCTGGTTTCGCTCTCCCCGGCCCGGTTGGCCATCCTCCTCCGGGTGGCGTGGCGACGGATCAACGGCGGGCGCTTTCCTTTGCCCCCCGCCGGCACGCTTCTTAACGCTCTCGTCGCCCGCCTGAGAAAAGGCGGAAACGATGCCGCATGTTTTCGGGACGATGATTCAGTCCATGTCCGCATCGACGCGCACCACACTCTACTTCACTCTGCAAGCACCGATCCTGAACAGGCCCTCCAAGTCCTGATGTCAAAGACACCCACTGTCATCCTTTTGCCAGACCGCTCCTCTGTGGTGCCCGTGGCCAACTCCAGCCAACGCTCTTCGCCCATGAAGACACGCATTCCGCTCCCCGGCGATCAAGGAGCACTGCAAGTGGCGGTCGCGGAGAAGAGTTCCCTCCCGCTCGATCGGAATTTCGCGGGGAACACCGACCAGCGCACCGCCTATCTGGATCCGCTCTCCCTGCGACGCGATCTGGTGCTGCGCGGTGCGGCTGACGGAGAGACCATGCCCATGGGCACCGGAGGCTCAAAGGCGATTGCCGAGGCGTTGCAGGAGGCAGGAGTCCCCTCCGGGCTCCGCCCGCGTGTCGCGGTGTTGGCCGATGATCGTGGAGTCGTGTGGATCCCCGGTCTGCGCCGCGCGGTCAGCGCCTACATCACCGAACGCAGTACCTTCGTACTCAGGCTGCAGTGGCAGCCCTCACAATCCCCGGAGAACGTTTCCTGATGAAGATCCTGCTTGTGGGAAATGGTGGCCGCGAGCACGCGCTCGCTTGGCGCCTGTCCCAATGTCCTTCCGTCGATTCCATCCTGTGCCCCAATGGCAATCCCGGCATCGCGCAACACGCCGAAGCGCCGCACATGGACCTGAAGTCACCGGCTGATTGGGCTGACCTTGCGCGTCAGCGCGGAATTGATCTCGTTGTGGTGGGGCCGGAAGCCCCCTTGGCGGCCGGGCTGGTCGACGAATGCCTCGCGCGGGGCTTGCGCGTCTTCGGTCCGCAACGCGCCGCGGCGCGCTTGGAATCGAGCAAGGCATTCGCGAAGGAAATCATGAATGCCGCCGACATCCCCACCGCTCGCGCGGACGTCTTCACCGATTACGAAGCCGCAAAAGATTACGCCCGCAGTATTGGACTCCCCGTTGTCATAAAGGCTGACGGACTCGCCGCCGGCAAGGGCGTGGCGATCTGCGAATCATGGGAGGATGTCGACGCCACCCTCGCCTTGCATCTTCGCGATCATCAGTTCGGAGAGGCCAGTGCCTCTGTCCTCGTCGAGGAGTTCCTTGTTGGCGAAGAAGCATCGCTCATCGCGATCACTGACGGTGAGGAAGTCTGGCCCTTGAGCCCCTCCCAGGACCACAAGCGCGCCCTCGATGGTGACCAAGGCCCTAACACCGGTGGTATGGGTGCCTATGCTCCCGCACCCGTTGTGACGGAGGAAATCCTCGCGGCCTCGCTTGGCGGAATACTTCGTCCGGTCGTCCATG
>CAZVAQ010000091.1:0-13710 GCA_964625145.1 uncultured Candidatus Sumerlaeota bacterium | reverse complement strand
GTTGGATCCTTTCAGGCCTGTGTCCCGCACAGTGGGGTGCTTCAACCTGTCACAAGAGGCTGCAACGCCCTTTGGAACTCAAGTCACAAACCGGGTGCCTGCCGGGAACCAAGGGATCGTTCCCGTTCAAACAGCTTCTGAAAGAACCAATAGCTGCCTCCGCAGACCCAAAAGAAGACCGCACCCGCGGGCATCAACATGAGCACAACAACAAGGAACATTGACCAATCCAGACCGGGGTACCAAAGCACGGCCATCAGCCCCAGGATCGTCGCGACGGCCACCACGGTTGTCACGCGGCGCGACTGTGGGAGTCGCCACGCGCATAGCAGAAAACAGTGGAGGCACCATATCGGGGGAAATGTCACCAGAAAGTACAAGAGCACCGGGAGGACATTGCTCAATAAGTCGTCAGCGTCCAATCCCGTCATGAACATGCAGGCGATCATCGCCGGGACATGGGAGGAAAGGGCGGATACAAAGGCGGTGGACCGGATGGAGGCGGCAACCCGGCCTGGCTGAATAAGAAATTGCCGCCGCCAGGACAGGAATTTCCCACGATGCAGCCCCAGGAGTCCGCCCAGCATGCCGGCCAAAAGCACGGTGGGGACCATATACATGTCGTCGTTGAAGAACCCGGAATCGTGCAGCACCCGTCCCCGATCTTCCACCAGTGAAAATAGCGCACCGGCAATCGCTGCGGCCACAAGACCGCCAAATACGGCACCGGGCAGGAAGGCCAATTGCTGCGCGCCAAGCGGAGACCTGAGCCGACTCCGGGTGGGTCCGCTCATCGCCAGGGCGCTGGCCTCGGACGACAACCAATCCTCGTCGTCCTCGATGCTGGCGACCACTCCGGCAAACCATCGACGTCCGGGGTACTGGCGCAGGCTGACGACGATGCCGGCAACGGCGGGAAGCAGGACTGCGGAGAACGCCAAGGTTGACAGAGTGAACTCAATAACTCCGACGCGCCTGAATAAACTCCCGGAATGGGCAAACACCAGGAAGTACAGCTCGACTTCGAAGGCGATGACTCCAACCAGGACCGCGGCAAACAAGGCGCGCACCACCACAATGATACGCAGCATTCCCGTCCGGATCAGTCCCTCCTGCACCACGCGCCAAAAGGAAAGCATGACGACAAGGTAAAGAGTGCTGATCGCCATCATGGCGACGAGTTCCGACCCGCTGATTCGTGTTGGAGAGACAAAGAGTTCAGAGATGGGGCGCTTGTAAAACAGGACGTCCCAGACGGTCTGAAGGAACTCTTCGACATGGAAGGACGCACCGTGGATCGACAGTACGATTGGCAAGCCGAAGATGACAAGACCTGCCGCAAGGGCGGGCGGCGCCATCACACCGAGGACCACGTCACCAGGCCGCAACAACGTCAGCCACAGGTCTTCCTTCTGGGCGTTGGAGATTGGTCTCAGGAAAGTCCACATGCCCCCAAGCAACAGAAAAGGCGCGGCCAACGAATGCCACATTATGGACAGCATGAAGTATTCGACAAAATCCTTGGTGACGGCACCACGATAGTCCATCCTAATGATCACCGCTGACTCGACGATCAGAAGTATCAGGAACGCTGCCCGGACCAGTCGCCCTGAGCGGCCAAACATGGTCAGTCGAAACACCCGGTTCCGCGGTAGATGGAGGATCGTCCTGGAGAGACGGGGCATGCGGAACACGCGGCATCACCTTTGGGACAAGTGCCCGACTGGACGAGGGCCAAGGCTTGCATGCAGCTTTGCCCGGCCATGATAAACGCGGATTCCCTGCCGCGGGGATCAGGGACAAGGATTCTTTCCGCACGCCGGAAAGGAATCCTGCCTCAACACTCCTGGTCATACAGCCTCTGGTATAACCAGAAGCTCCCCCCGCCGACCCAAAACATGATGATCCCCAACACCGCCGACATTGCGATCACGGCGCCGACGCGCGCGGCCAGTGCGTCGGGCAAGATCAATGACAGGCCAAGGGCAACGATACAGAGCGACACCACAATGGTTGTTGTGCGGTGCATTTCACGCAGGCGCCACAGGCACAGCAACGCGCAGTGCAGCAACCAGACGGGAATGAGCGTGACGAACGCGAGGACAGTGATCATGATCAGGTCCTCCAGATCATCCAAACCCGCGCCATTCAACTTGAACCCGATGAACAAGGCCGGCACGTGGCAGCTCACCGCGCTGACCAATGCGACCGCCCGCACCGTGCCGGCAATCCGCCCGGACTGGATGGGGAGCGGCCATCGCCAAGCCGCGATTCCCTCGCGCCGCAAGGCCAGCACCCCCCCCAGAAGCGCTGCCAGAAACAAGGTTGGTATGATCGACATCTCCTCGTTGAACCTCGCCAGACCGACCCGTGGAGCGGCGGCCTGCCACGCGTTCCACAGCAGGTAGCTTGAAGATCCCGCGGCGATCAGCCCGCTGAACGCAAGGGCCGGCACGAAAGCCGGCAGCTCCATTCCAACGGGCGATGCGACGCGCCATGGGCCCTGCTTGTCCATGGACAGAAGGGGCCTCTCCGCCGCCAACCAATCCTCCTCTTCCTCTTCGTCCCCGGCCATTTCCACGACATCCGCAAACCAACGCCGACCGGGATGCTGGCACAAACACACGATCACGCCGGCCATCACGCACGAGAAGAGCACGATTCCGTTCTGCAGCATCAGCGCTGGCTGAAGGATGACTTCCCATGCAAGACCGCGGCGCCGCGATTCCATGTAGATCCCTGAACCGAGGATGGCCAGGCAGACTATCAACAAGGCTATTGCGGTCATAAAGAACGCGCGCACGGCCGTCGTGATCCGCAGCGACCCACCTCGAATCATCCCCTCCACCAAGACCCGCCACAATACTGGAAAAACGCAGAGGTACAACATGCACACGGCGAAGACGATCATCAGGTTCGTCCAGAACCTGCTCAACCAGATCCGCCCCGGCGGAAAGATCCAGCCATGTTCCAGATACTTGACGATCGTCCGCCAGATCTCCTTGTACTCGAACGCCGTGGCGCAACAAATCAGCAACAACGGCACGCCCAAGATCACGAGCGCCGCGCCGATGGTGGGTGGCATGATTGCGCCAAACACGGCCTCGGATGGCTTCATGCCCGTCAGCCACATGTCCTCCTTCTGCGCGCGGGTGAATAGGCGATTGTACGCCCACATTCCGCCAATCACGAGAAACGGCGCGGCCAGCGAATGAATCCCCACCGTGATTGCCAAACATTCCCACGTATGCCCACCTCCCCAAGTGGTGACCGCCCGGTGCAAATACAGGAAAAGGAGGATTGTCTCGATGGACAGGATCGCCAGGAACGCCAGGCGCGAGCCGCGTCCCTTTGGGCCTGAAATCGCAAACCGGAAAACCCGATTCCGTGGCAGCCGCCAGAGAAGTGCCCGAAGAGAACGGATCCGCCGCAGCATGGGGAGCAGAGATCAATCCTCCTCAGTCTTCTTCCTGCGGAACCGCTTGCGCAATTGGCCGAACTGAAAAGCCAACCCCAGCACGAACAGAGGAATCGCCGACAAGCCATCCCACGGCCACTCGAAGGCATTCATGATCAGAAAAGTGCCCGCCGCCGCCGTGGCAACACCCATGAGCAGCTTCTTGTAGAACACCCCGAGAAACCCGGCGATGGTGGCGGCAACGGGAATGGCCGCAGCCAGAACCATCTTTGGCTCCTCCACACCGGCGCGCTCCAGCAGCGGCGCCATGCCGAACATCCCCCAAGCCGTCAGCCCCGAACCGATCATGAAGAAAGCCACCATCTCCACAAACCGAAAGAGCAACACCCCCGCTACGGCACACAGGACCATGCCGCCGATCTGCAGACCAAGGGTCCAGCTCTCCCCCATCTCCAGAAAAGCGGCAAAGCCATTTCCCCCCCCCCAGCCAAACGCCGCCCCCCCGACACCACCCCCAACGGTCAGGGCGCTGCGCAGCGCGAAGGAGCCAAAGAGCAGGAGAATCGCCCCAAAGCCCACCATCACCCAGTCGCCATATTCTGCCGGAAGTGTCATCTGGTGCCTCGTCCGTATTGATTCCAACCCTGTGACAGGGTGATGATGGCGGCCGTTCAATGCCCATCGGAATTTCCGGCAATTATGGCCACACCCCAATCCACTTCCCCCCCGAGATCGGTGCTCGCGCTGGACGTGGGGGACGTGCGCATCGGCGTGGCCCTGTCAGAATCCGGCATTATCGCCTCTCCGCAGGAGGCCATCGCGCGCAAACGCCTGGGCCGAAAGGGGACGCTGGACGCCGTGCAGGAGTTGGTCACGCGCCACCGCGTCGGGACGATCCTACTGGGATTGCCGCTGCTGGAAGGAGGCGCCGAGGGGGAGCAGGCGGAAAAGACCCGGGCCTTTGGCCGGTCCCTGGCTCGCCGGATTCCGGAGGTGGAAATTGTCTACCGCGACGAGCGCTACACAACCGCCGAGGCCCGCGACATGCTCGGGCCGGGACCGCATGCTCCCGGGCGGGTCGATTCCATCGCGGCAGCCTTGTTGTTGAAGGAGTACCTTGACCAGCCCCGGCCCGGAAACCCCGATTCCGGTTGATCACAGCCCGCCCCCAACCATCGTTGTCCCCTTGTCGGACTGGGGACAGGCAACCTTTCCTCCCGGTCCATTCCTTCCCTCACCCGGAGTTCCCCCATGTTTCCATCACCCAACATCCTGCGCCTCACCGTTCTACTGGTGGTGACATGTGTGCTGCTGTCCGGCTGCTTCCTCAAACGCGACAAGGAAACCAAGTTCCTGATCCCCGAGATGGACACGGCCAGCGAGCAAATGACCTTGGCGCAGCGGCAGTTCCGCGATGCCAACGGGATCTATGACGCGGAAACCCGAGAGAAGGAACTGCGCAAGGCCATCCAGGCCTACGAGGCCGTCGGCCAGCGCTTTCCCCACGACATGCGCCACACCCCCTACGCGGAATTGATGATCGCCAATATCCGCCGCGAGATCGGCCAGGCCGCCGCCGCGGAAACCCAATATCGCCGCGTCCTGGCCCGATACAGCGATGACGAAGCCATCCGCATCGATGCCTTGATCGGATTGGGACAGACCCTGGACGATCTGGGACGGGCGGCCGAGGCAAAGATAAATTACAAGATGGTCATCGACCAGTATGCCTCGTCCGATGATCCCGCGATCCGCCGCAGCGTGGAGTTCGCCCGCGCCCGCTATGTGCAGATTCGCGAGATCTGACCAATCTGGCCCGACTCTTGAATCGCCGGGGGGTAACCGACTGCTTCATGAGGCCCACCATGACCCGGACAACCCTTTCCGCGCTGGCTCTGGCGTTGCTGCTCGTCTCCCCACCGGGGGCGATGCTGCAGGCACAGGAGCGCGGGCACCAGCCCGGACCACCTCCCGGCCCGGAAGGAGCGCCTGTCCGGGTGGAAAGAACTGCCCGCGCCGAGGCGGAACAGCATCTGCGCGAGGCGCGTGAGGCACTGATCGCCGCAGGCATGCAGGAAAAGGCCGAGGAACTCGACGCGGTCATCGAGGAAGTCAGCAGCGAGAGGGAAATGGGCCGGGGCCGGGGCTGGCGATGGTCGCGCCCCCCCGGGCATGAGGAAGGGCTCGAGGGGGAGAAAGTCTCCTCCGAGATCTCCATGCTCTTCCGCGCCATGTTTGAGATCACTCGCGGGGTGCAGCAGCACGAGGCGAGTGTGCGCGCCGTGCGCCAGAGAGATCAGGAGGCCGGCACCCAGGGCGACGTTGAGGCCCGACGGCAGGAGCAAGCGCGCGTCTTGCGGCAAATCGAACAGGAGCGGGCCGAGGCGTTGACGCGACTGCGCGAGAGGACCCCCCAGATGCGAGAGTCCATCAACCGCGCGCTGCGCAATCTGGAGGAACAACCGCCACAATCTTTGGGCCCCCGCACACAAGCCATCCGCGAGCGGTTGGTTGATCTGCGTGCCGCCTTGGAAAAGAGCGACGAGGGGGACGACGCCTTCTTTGCCGCCCTGCGCGAATTTGTCAATGAGAGCGGGTGGCGGAAGCCCGAACCCAATCGCCCCGGACCCCCACCCAGCGAGCGCATCGCCCGTGTTCAACGGGAGATCAACATGGTCAAGGATCGACTTCGCGAGCTGGAAACCGAGCTTGCCCGCCTTCGCCAGGCTGAATCGTCGGGCCCCCACGAACCGGCCGCCCTTCCGCCACCGCGACCCGGTTCACCCCCACGCCAGCAACCCTGACCAAATTGCACACTAGGCGATGGGTGGCTGTTCCTTACCGAACAGCCCGGTTGGTGCGTGTCCGTGTTGGCGAGGCGCTGGCCGTGGTGCTCATGCTGCCAATGCGCAGGTCGATACCCGGCTTGGGCATCATGAGTTCGGCCCGGTCGGGCAGGCGCGTGGGGTCCAGCCCGCCCAAGTTCGACATGCGCCGGTGGGTGCTCCCCTTGGCCATCAGGATTCCCAGCAACTCCTCCTTGGCAGCTTCCTTGGCCACCTTGCGCAAGCGCGGCAAGGCAGAGGCGAAGGTGGTGCCGCCGGGCGGATAAATCTTCTCCAGCCGCACGACGTGGTAGGTCTCCGGCACAATGCTGTCGCCATGCCGGACAGAGACCTGCTGGACGCGGGTCGTCTCCCCTTCCTTGAGTTCGAGGATGGCCTTGCGCAAGTTGTCAGGCATCGACCCCGCCACGAGGTTGGTGTCGAGCACGGTGCCCCAGGTACCATTCTCCGGGTCGTTGAACTCGGCAAAAACGGTCTCGGCGTCCTCCTTCTTGTTCAGGCGCTGGCGCACGGTGTTCATGGTGCGCTCCAATGACTTGAAGTAGTCCTCGCGCATCCGGCGGTTGGTGTGAAGGTACTTCGCATCCGGAACGGATATGGAGAAGTGCGCGATGCGGTACGACGGCGGCGTGATGAACAAGTCCGGGTTACGCTCGTACTGGGCCTTCAGGAAAGTATCGGGCTTGTTAATCTCGACATAGCGATCCAGCAGCTTGTCGATCAGTAGCGCGTCGCTGATGTAGGCATCCAGATCAGCGCGGGACATCCCGAACTGGCGCAGGATTTCCTCCACGGAGCGGTTGTTCAGATCGTAGTCGCGGTTGATCTCGTCGAGACGCGCCTGGAACTCGCGCTCGGAGATGATGATCCCCTGGCGGCGCGCTTCGTCGGACAGGATCTTGTACTCCATCCACTCGCGGACGATCTCCCCCTCCACGCCGATGATCATGTCGCGGTATTCCAAATCGCGATCCTGACGGTACTGGGTGACGGCTTCCTGAGTCATCGTCCTTGTCGGCCCACCGAGGACGAGGACGAAACCCTGGTCACCGAAGGTTGCGGAATTGTCCTCCACGTCGGAGTTGTTCAGCCGCGCCCGGACCTTGCGGTCCAGCTCGGCGCGGGTCATGATGTGTCCATTGACGAGGGCCACGATGACCGTCTCGGGGTCGGGGCGTCTTGCCTCCTCGGCCGGGTCTGCATCGTCGGACTGGCGCGGCAGCATCTGGTCGGGCCGGGCCGTCCGCGCGGTGGCGCTGGAGCGATCGTCGCGGATGAAAGTCTCGATGGCGTCCTCATCGTTTTGGGCGGAGGCAGGCCCAAAGCCAAGACCGAGGACGACGGCGGTCATGATCAGCAGATTACGGCGATAGCTCATGGAAAGGCGGCCTCCCAAGTTCGGACTGCCGGGCCATAGGCCAGATGCCCCCGCCTCCGATCAAGGTCATTTCCCCCCCAATCGCCCCTTGCGCGGCTGGCCGTCCATGCCCAAGGGTTCCCGCCCGGCGGGAGCCGGCATTCCCGCCCCCCACAATTCCCCGTATCCGACCCGGAAAATACCGCCCCAACCATGTTTGATGTCACCGGCGTAAACCTGCATTTCGGCGCCCGCCATGTCCTGAAGGACGCCACCTTCAAGGTGGACGATGGCGAGCGCGCCGCCATCATCGGGCCCAACGGCGCCGGCAAGTCCACCCTGCTCAAGATCATCGCCGGCATCCTCTCCCCCGAGTCGGGCACCGTCTCCTATCCCAAGACGACCGAGATCGGCTATCTCCCCCAGGAGATCCTGATCGAGAGCCCCCTGACCGTGGAGGAGGAATGCCGCACGGTCTTTCAGGAGGTCCTGGACCACGAGAAGGAAATGCGCGACATCGAGCATCGCATGGGCGAGATGAACGACCATGACAGCGACGAGTATCATCGCCTGGCCGATCGCTACGACTATCTGCTTCACGAGACCATGCGCCGCGACATCTACTCGATGGATTCGAACATCGGGAAGGTGATGGCGGGCCTGGGGTTCAAGCCGTCGGATTTGTCCCGCCGTTGCCGCGAGTTCTCCGGCGGATGGCAGATGCGCATCGCGTTGGGCAAGCTGCTCCTCGCAAACCCCGATATCCTGCTGCTGGACGAGCCCACCAACCACCTGGACATCGAGAGCATCGAGTGGCTCGGCGAGTGGCTGCGCAACCATGAGGGGAGCGTGCTGATGGTCAGCCACGAGCGCGCCTTCATGGACAGGTTGGTGAACAAGGTCGTCGAGGTGGACCGCGGCAACGTGATCATCTATCGCGGCAACTACACGGAATCCCTGCAGAAGCGCGCCGAGCGGCGCGAGATGCAGCGCCGCGCTTACGAGAACCAGCAGATCGAGCTGCAGCAGATCCAGAAGTTCATCGACCGCTTCCGGTACCAGGCGAGCAAGGCCGCGCTGGTCCAGTCGCGCATCAAGTCGCTGGAGCGCATGGAGATTGTCGAGGAGCCGACACCGGACGAGTCGACCATCCACTTCAGTTTCCCCTCCGCCCCGCGCAGCGGCAAGGAAGTCATCGTCGCCAATGGCATCAACAAGTCCTTCGGCCGCAATCACGTGCTGCAGAATGTGGACTTCACCATCTATCGCGGCGAGAAGGTCGCCTTGGTCGGTGTGAACGGCGCGGGCAAGTCGACGCTGATGAAGGTGCTGGCGCAGAAGCTCAATCCCGACACGGGCAAGGTGATCTACGGCAGCAATGTCGAGCCGGATTACTTCGCGCAGTACGACCACGAGGACCTGCATCCCGGCAACACGGTGCTCGGCGAGTTCCTCTCCGCCGCGCCGCTCTCCGTTTCCGATCGCGCCCGCGGAATCCTTGGCGCGTTCCTGTTCCGCGGCGACGACGTCGACAAGAAGATCACGATGCTCAGCGGCGGCGAAAAGACGCGCCTGCGCCTGGCGCGCATGCTGTGCGGCACGGCGAACCTGTTGATGCTCGACGAACCGACGAACCACCTGGACATCGGATCGCGCCTGACATTGGAAAACGCCCTGCGGCAATACGACGGCGCGGTGATCCTGGTCTCGCACGACCGGTACTTCCTGGACAATGTGGTGACGCGCGTCGTGGAGATTGCCGACGGCAAGGCGACATCCTATCCCGGGAACTACGCGGACTACCTGCGGCTGAAGGAACTTGGCACCGCGGCGCCTCCCCCGCCAGCAGCCGAATCGGCACGCCCCATCGAGAAGAAGATCAACGCCGCCGCAAGCAACGGCGGCTCGCCCGCGATCTCCCGCGAGGATCGCAAGGCGCTCGACAAGGAACTGCGCAAATTGCGCAAGCACGCCGAGGAGCTGGAGGACCAAATCGCCCGGCACGAGGCCCAGGTCCGCGAGTTGGAGAATGCCATGGCCGATCCGGCCAACGCGACAAACGCGGCGAAGTTGGCGAAGCTTCAAGCGCAACTCGATGAATCCCGCGCCGCCCAGGAAGGCGCAGAAGCGGAATGGGCAAACATCGAAGCCCGCGCCGAGGAAATCGAGGAGCAGTTGGAAGACGCGGCGGTGTGAGGGGACTCACTCAGTCATCCGTATCTTCTTCAACCTCGTCAATCGCTCACGCCATTCGACTGCCTGCGACTCCACTTCATCGGCAGAAAGAACAACACCAGCGTTGGCGGCATCCAAGCCGGCTCGCACATGCTGCTGAAACCATTCTCGATGTGCCGCAGCATCCGGCATTTGGGAGCCTCGTACAGTTCATGGAGTAGGCCTGGGGATGGGGACCCCCAAATCGAAGACTTGGATATCCCATTTCCCCATCTCCCATCAATGCTCTTCTCCACCTAGATACCTCCGCCAGAGCCTCACAAAGATGAACTTTCAAGCCATTTGCGGCAAACGCAAGGCCTTGACTGCCGGTCGGGACTCTTCGAGACTTCATCGGCAAAGGGCCCATCCGTGAATTCATCCATTTTTCAACACGCGATCGTCGCCATCGCTTTGCTCTCAATGGCAGCCTGCGCATCGAGTCCGACCCGCGATAGACCATCCGCACTGCCGGAATACACGGGTTCCTCCGCTTCTGTCAATCTCTCCAATCCGGGCCTCTCCGAAGCCCGCTTGGATCAACACATCGCCGCGCTTTCCCGGAAGCATGGCGTCAACATTGAATCGCTGGGAGACATCGGCGCGGAGCAGGTGCTCCTCTCCGATGAAGGCGCCGATCTGGAGTCCGCCCTCAACGCGATTGCACAACCCAAGGGATGGACATGGTTTCGCTTCGACGATGGCTCCTACGGCATTGCGAGCGAGGAGTGGTACCGCGCCAACACGCTGGGGCCGTGCATGAGTCCCACAAAGGTATTCCGGCCGGAACACATTCGCGCGTCGGAACTCGAATCGCCGCTCCGGGCCATGCTCTCTGAAAGCGGGCGCATGAATTACGACGGCCGCACAAACAAGATCATCGTCGTCGACAGTCACGACTCCATCGCCCGCATTGAGCAATTCATCCGTGAAGTCGACCGGCCACCGCCGCACTGACTGCTCAAGATCTTCATTTCCTTCAGCGGAGCCTAGTCCTGCCGGACTTCCCGGCGCGAAACCGGAATCCACAGCAGCTTGGTACTGCGCACGCCATCCTCCGTGCGCCGCTCATACAATCCACCCGCCAATGTCCAGCGACGGAAACCCGTTGCCGTGTCGCGCGCCGAGCTCATGAACGGGAACGAATCCACCGCCGTTCGGGTGCCGCGCTCCTCGCGGCGATAGAGCCGCCACAGCACGCGCTCGCGCCGCCATTCACCATCGGCGGAATCCAGCGGAACCCGCCGCGAATCGTAAAGGCGCCACAACACAAGGAACTTGCCCTCGCCCGTGTCGAACCTCTCCGACCACAACAGCGGGAACAGGCGCCAATGATCGCGGATCCGTTGGTCGACGCGCGAAACCTTTCCGGCCTCAACGTCACCCTCGGTTTCGGCCACCTTGACACTTCTCGACATGACCTCGCGGCGTTGCGCGTAGAGGCCGGCCAGGGCAAAACGATGACTCAGTGTCTCGCGACGATAGTCAAAATCCATCCCCTTGGCAATCGCCTGCACGCGTTGATCCTGAACCTGCCTCACGCGGTGGTACCACAAGGGCCACAGGAAATGGCCACTTGATATATCTGATGAGCGGTAACGGTGCGCGACCAGCCCCAGGACGTTCATCCACTTGCCGCGCGAATTGCCCTGTGCATCAACGCCACGATCGCCGCTTTGGAAGAACGGCCACAGGAACATTGTGTGACTGCTCCTTGGCGATTCACTGCGGTGAAAGACAAGCCCCAGCACGTTCAACCAACCGCCATTCCACTCGCCGTCCGACGTGTGGCCGTGGTCGGCGTTCTGGACCAGCGGCCACAGCAGGTATGTGTAGCGGGCTGAACTATTGCGGCTGTTGTGAAAGCCCAGCAGTGCGACGTTTGTGCGGCTTCGATAATCCGGTTCCGATTTCTCATTCTTCTGATAGTGATGAAACAATGGCCACGCCAGCGCGGCGATGCGCTTGTTCTCCTCCGCATTCTTGTGATAATGCGCCAGCACGACCCCAAGGTTGAATGTGGTGGATTTCTTTCCGGGATCCTCCATTTTTCGCCCGTTGTAGTAGAAGAGCGGCACAAGCTGCGCACCCGTGCTCTTGTCGCCGCGCCATCCCCCGATCAATGGTGCCAGCGCATAGAACTGCCTTGTTTGCCCGCGCCTTTCAACGAAGAAGAACGGATACAGCAATCCCCACATGGAATGATCCTGCCCCTTGCCGCGCGCGACGACCGGCGTCCACAGCGTCTCGCCATTCCAGAACAGAAACGGCGGAAGCAACACGAAGCCGTCGCCCGGATTGCGCGTGTAGCTGCCAAGCCGCGAGACGGTCTTCTCCTTGTACGCAAGCAGGACGCGCCAACTATCGTTGCGCTCGGGTTCGAACGACGCCAGCGCCGGCAGCAGGTGCGTGATCTGGCCCAGGCGCAGCGACCGGTCGCCCTTGCGATACTCATAGAATGGCACCAACGCGTGCCCATCCGCCGTCTTCGTGTACAGCGGCCAGAAGGCGGACCGCACGTCGCCGTCCTTGTAATAGAGCGGCCATGCATTCACGCGCTCCAAATCGATCTCGCTCGCCTCCGGATTCGGGTCGGACTTGAACACCGGCACCGCACGCATGGCATGGGTGGAGCATCCGGTTGTCAGGCATGATGCCGCTATCAACAGCAGCGGCATCATAAACAAGCACAGTTTCCGCATAGCCGCTTCTCCAAACCGTACTAGTTACGCACCAACCACATTCCCCCCAAATGCCGACCTTTTCACCCCTCACTCCCCATACAGCAGATGCTTTGCCCGCAGCGCCCGATACAGCTCCAGGTCCGCCTGCCAGCTTGCTACAATCTGGTCCACGCTTTCGTTCCTGATCCGTTCTTCCAGGTTCTCGATTCCCATCAGGCGCGAGAGCGAACTGCGGAAGGTGACGTCGTCCGGGTACAACTCCACGACGGCCTTGAGGACGGCGATCCCCGTGCGCACGGGCTCGAAAGTCTCCGCGTCGGTCACGTGCACCTGGATGCCGCCGCACAGCTCGCCTTGGTGCTTGGAGAAGCTGGGGCGGAACCACGCCGCACGGAATCGCACGCCGGGCAGGCCCTGTTCATTCAAGCGCTCGGCCAGCTTGGTGCCGTCGACAAACGGCGCGCCCACCAATTCAAAAGGCCGGGTCGTCCCGCGCCCTTCGCTCAAGTTCGTACCCTCAAAGATGCACAGGCCCGGATAGACCAGCGCCGTGTCGATGGTCGGCATGTTCGGCGACGGAAACACCCATGGATAACCGGTCTCCTCGAATGACACCCCGCGCGTGAGGCCCGGAACCTTCACGACGGTCAGGTCGACCTTCGGGTCCATCCACTCCTCATTCACCAACGTCGCCAGCTCGCCAGCGGTCAGGCCATGGCGCGTGGCGACGCCGAACTCGGCATTCGGCCACTTGCGACCGATCAGGCCCGCGTTGAAGCGGTTCGGCTGCCCTTCGATCTTCGTCAGGCCGATGGGATTGGGGCGATCGAGCACGACAAACGCCTTGCCATTCGCGGCACAGGCCTCCATCGCCAGCGTCATCGACCACACAAACGTGTAGAAGCGCGAGCCGACGTCCTGGATGTCGAAGACCATGACGTCCAGATCCGCCAGATGCTCCGGCAAAGGCGACTGCCGGGGCCCATACATCGAATGCACCGGCAGGCCGGTGATCGGATCGACAAAGTCATCCGCGTGCCGCCCGGCCTGCTCGTCCCCGCGCACGCCGTGTTCGGGCGCGAAGAAGGCGACGAGTTCGACCTCCGGATGCTCGTGCAACCGGTCGGCAATGAGACGCAGCTCGCCATCGACGCCGGTGGGATTGGTCAGCAGGCCAACGCGCTTGCCCTT
>CAZVAQ010000090.1:0-13867 GCA_964625145.1 uncultured Candidatus Sumerlaeota bacterium | reverse complement strand
CACCACATTCTCGATGGTGTAGGCATCCGACCCCGTCGGTGCCGCCATCGCGTTCCCGGCCTGATCCGTGTTTTCATCCCCCACCACCAGCCCCACCGCCCCATTCGCGTCCGGGTCACCCAGGGCCACTGTCACCACCCACGTGTCGCTGGGGGCCGAGCCATCGGGGGAGACGTCCGAGATCGAAGCGGCCAGGGCCGGGGCCGCATCCAGCGACAAGTCCGGCAGCTCCGCCACCGGCTCGCTCAGCACCACCTCGAAGCGCACCTCGTCCAGATCCGTCGTCGCCGGATCCAGCAGGTTGATCGCCATCACCAAAGGCCGAACGCCATCAATCGTGACATTCCAATCGGACAGGTTCGCGGATGACCCCGGAGGTGCCAGGGTGAACTGGGAGGGGATGATCAGGCTCCCGCTGGTGAAGGCCGATGCGGGCGCGAGCGCGCCTCCGCCCGGATGCGACAACGGCGCAGCCTCATCACCCTCCACCACAGTGTACAGCAGGCGAACGATGTTTGGCTCGGCCCTGGAGTGGTACTCCGCCTCTGAATCGCCAGCTGCGTTGAGAACCAGGGTCAAGGGCGGCGTCACATCGAAGTCCCCATCATTGAACAGGACATCGATGAATACCTCGTCGCCGATTCCATACAGCGCATCGGCCGTGCTGCTGACACCGAGAACCTCCAGCGTCGGTTGCGGATTCGTCGGCGCGACATTCAACGATGCCGCAGCCTCCAGCGACGTGCCGCTGATGCACTTCACCACCAGGATCCCCTCCCCGTCCGCTTCCGGCGTGAAGAGCAACTCCTCCGCGACGCCATCGCCTGCATTCGTGCTGCTGGCCAGGATCGTCGGGTTCCCATACTCCCCCGGCTCCCAAGCATACAGATAAAGATCCAGATCATGCGTGCCCGGCACGGTGAGATTCATGGCAATCTCATCGGCCTCCTGCAATGCCACCCGCGCCGCCCACGCACGCGGGCCGGTCGACGTGTTCGCCAGGCGAATGTCAGAGTTTGCATAAGTGCCCGGGATGAGATTCTCCACCGCCTGGGCAGCCGCGCCAGCATTCAACGCGCCATAGCCTTCCGCGCGATCCTTCCCCGGATAGGGATTCGTTCCGCTCGTCGATGCCCGCTGCAACGTCGGCGGAACAGAACCGCCCAGTTCCCTGCCCTGATTCGTCTCCGTTGCCGTCGCCATCAGGATGTTCTTCACCCGCAGCGCCGAATCGCCGCTGGAGAAGTCCCACACATGGCCGCTGCGCTCCAGCGCATTGATCACCAGTGCCGCCGCCCCCGTCACCATGGGCGTCGACATGGACGTCCCGTAGTAAGGGGCCAGGTCATTGGCCTGTTGGTCGGTCAGTGATGCCGTGCCGCCTTCGCCATCGTTGGTGTCCGCCGCGAGGATCGACGTATAGTAGGGTGACCCACCGGGCGCCACGATGTCGGGCTTGTAGTCCTGGCTGGAGCCAATGCCGGTCGTCGCACCGGGCTGGCTGAAGGATGTCACCTGATTGGCATTGTTCACCGCGCCAACTGTCAGGGCCAGCGCCGCGCTACCCGGATCGCCAATGTTGGTGCCCGGCCCCGAGTTCCCCGCTGCAACCACCGGCAGGATACCGTTCAGCACCAGCGTGTTCACCTTTGCACGCGTGAACGAATCCGTCCCCGTCGTGACCCCGATGCTCAGGTTCACCAGCTTGATGTTGTGCGTCTGTCGCATCACCAGCATCTCGTCAAACGCCGGCGTCGAGTACTCCGTCGAACCGCTCCCCGCATTCGTGAAGACCTTGACGCCCATCCACTCGGCCAACGGCGCGACACCACTGTAGGCCGGAAAGCCATCGTCGGGAGTATGATGATTCGTGATGGTGACCCGCTGCGCGTAATTCGTGATCGTCGGCGGATTGCTCTGTGGCAGATACGGCTGAGTGCTGAACAGTGACGGCACCGACACATCAAAGGGCCCCGCCGAATAACCCGACGAAGCATTGCCCAACGGTCCCCAGGGGGTGTAATTGCCGGTCGAACCCTGTGCCCGGCCCACAAAGGTGACCAATGTCGAGCCGCCACCGAGCCATGATCCCTCGTGACTCACCGAGTAGACGCGGCCAGGGCGCAGTTCGGTCGGACTCAGTTTGTTCCCGGCAAGCGTGCCCTGCAACGTGCCGCTGGCCGTGAAGCGCAGCGTCATCCCCGTCCCGCTCTCACCACCCATCGAATCGCCCGAGCCCAACGCGATTCCGGCAACGTGCGTCCCATGGCCAATCACATCGATCGGGTCGTCTTCCGCATCGGGTGTGTAATCCTTCCAGAAGGCCATGTTGCCCGCCAAGTCCGTGTGACTGCCGTCGACGCCCGTATCGACGACGGCGATGCGCGTCGTCGCGCTGCCACGATTGCCCGCCAGGTTCAGCGGCGTCCCGCTCCAGACATCCCGGGCCCGCACGCTGGTCGTCGCATTCTGCAGATACAGCTCCAGTTCCCGGCTCCCCATCAGCACCACCAGTTCATCGCCCAGGGAGCGCGCCGCTTCCTGCACCCTGCCCAATGGCACCCGGCCCTGCCAGCCGTAGGAGATCGCCTGGAAGACATGGTCGATCTCGCCGCCAAGCGCGACGAAGGCATCGATCTCCGCCTGACGGATGCGCCGGCTGAAGACCGCCTCCACAGTGACCATCTCCTCCAAGTCACCTGCATCATCCCGGCGCCGCGCTTCGCTCAAGCGCGCATCCAACCGGTCATCCACGCGGTTCCAATCCGCATCGGCCTCCACGTCCAGACTGATCATCGGGGCCACCATCGGTTCGGGGGGCGGGGCGACCGCCAAAGTGGCAACATTCAGGGCAAGGAGCCCCGACAAACATGATGCGATCCGCAATCCTGGCATTCTCGTCTCGTGCTGATGATGTCGCGGCTTGTTTGTTCAGGCGCCGGAGAGGATTTGAAAAGTCTGCAATCGGCATGTCAAGTCCCTTGGCTCCGGCACCATGTCCCCCGCTGCGGTGGGATCTTCCAGCGAGCCTGCAATAAAAAACGCCCGGCGAACAGTCCGCCGGGCGATCAGTTAAGGTGTTTGCTGCGGGAAGCGCGGTTCAGTCGACGATCATCCCGGCGAGTGCCTGAACGTCGGCTTGGTTGACCAGGCCGTCGTTGTTCACATCGGCCGGGCCAATGGGGCTCTCGCGATCACCGGCGAGCCAATTGGCGAGGAAGGTCACATCCGCCACGTTGACGACGCCATCGACATTGACATCGCCGGGCAGCGCCGACGACGCCATGAAGGTGAACGTCATCAATCCCGCGCCAAAGTCTCCCGAACCGTTCCCCGCCACACAGATGTAGTACTCCTGTCCGGCCGTGACCGGAAACTCCACAACAGACTGTTGGCCACAGGAGTTGTTGTTCTCGAACATCAGTTGGCCGCACGCGACAGGGCATGCCGCCCCCGAGAAGATGCTGAGGTAGGTGTCGAACGAGGACTCGCAGAGCTCGACCCTCGCGGTTCCCGCCGCCGGTGCCGTATGGCGGAACCAAACAGCTCGTGCCTGCACGAAGCAGGGATCGCCACTCAGCGAGTTCGTGGTGTCGAAGGGATAGACTCCGTTGTCTGTCACCACGACGGCGTTCGCGCAGTTGTCGCCGGGGAACGGGTTATTGATGGTGTAGGCGGCGGACTGTGTCGCGGAGGCCATGGGATTCAGGAATACCCAGTGCCGATTGTTGGTGCCGACGACAAGCGAGACTGTCCCATTGGCATCCGGATTCGCCAGGGTCACGGTGACGTCGTATGTCAGCAGGCAGAGGAATCCGCAGGAGATTCCTTCGATGTTGGTGATACTGGCTCCCAGTGTCGTTGACGCGTTGAGCGAGAGATCCTCCAGGCCGGCAGCGAGGTTGCTGGTGAGCTGGACGCGGAAGCGCACCTGGTCGAGATTGGTTGTGGTGGGATCCAGCAGGGATATCGACTCGACGGCGGAGCGATCGCTGCCCACAATGACCGCGGATGCGGCTAGATCGTTCGCGGAATCAAAAGCGGGAAGCGCAAGGGTTGGAGGCCTGTTCACGGTGCCGAAGGGACTGGTGATGTTCTCCACAGGACTCAGCGCGTTCAGGTTCGCGTATGTCAGAGGAGTCGCCGAATGCCCGTCCTGGACCGTGTAGATGAAGCGTGCAACGTTACTGCCGATCTTGCTGCTGTAGACCGCCTCGGCTCCCACGCCTGCATTCAACTGCAGCGTGGTGCCCGGGGCGATGGCGAAATCGTTGGTGTTGAACCTGACGTCGATGGGGATCTGCGCACCAATACCCGCGAGCTTGTTACTGATTCCCAAGGGATGCGGTGGAGTTTCGAAAGGTGAAGAGACCTGCTCGACAGTCAATGGAGGCCTGCTCACAAACAGGACCGAAGGAGTATTTGAAATGGCCAAGCCGCCGATCACCTTCATGACAAGGATGGCCCGGCCGTTCTGAGTCGGGGCATAGCGGATGAATTCCGCGTCGCCGTTCGCTTCCTGCGTGCTGCTGGCGAGAAGCACGGGGTTGCCCCCGGGATCAGGTGTCCAGCTATAGAGGTAGAGATCGTAGTCCTGTCCCTGTGCGGCGAGGGCGGAGAATTCGTAGGTGTGATAGGCCTCCATGTTGACATGTCCGGCCCAAGCCCGCGGCCCCGCCGCGTTGTTCGTGAGAACAGGAAGGCCGACGTAGAGTTGAGGAGTCAGCTCATTCTCGACCGCCTGGACCGCCGCATCGACATTCAGGGAGCCATAGCCCTCGAACGGATCCTTGCCAGCCAGGGGGATGGGCGCGAAAGTCCCGGCACGTTGCAGGGAGGGCGAGTTGCCCGAACCAGCTTCCCGCGCCCGGTTGGTTTCCGTGGCCGTCGCGTTCAGAATTCCCTTCACCAACATCGCTGAGGAGTTGCTGTTGTAGCTCCATGGGTGTCCGCCCCTTTCGAGGGCATCGATGACCAACATGGCGGCGCCGGCCACCATCGGCGAGGCCATGGAGGTTCCCCGCAGGGGAGTCAGGTCGTTGAGTTGCTGATCCGGAAAGTTCAGGTCACTCGCATCCGTGGTGTTGGAATCGGCCGCGAGGATATCGCTGAAGAACACCGAGCCTCCCGGGGCGACGATGTCCGGCTTGTAATCCCTGCCCAAGCCAGTCGTCGTGGCACCACGCTGCGAGTAGTTGGTCATTTCATTGGCCATATTGACGGCGCCCACGGTGATGGCGCTCGCCGAACTGCCGAGGTCGCCGATGAAGGCACCACCGCCGTTGTTTCCCGCAGCTATGACCGGCAACACACCGTTGTTTGCCATCGTATTCACTTTGGCGATGAGTGCCGGAACCGAACCGGTGAAGCCAATGCTGAGATTCGCGGCACGAATGCCCAGGTTGGAGCGCTGCGCGACGGCATCGTCAAGCGCTTGGCCCACCCACAAATCGGGGCCTCCACTATCCACTGTACCCACTTTCATCCCGACCCACTGGGCCAACGGGGCGACACCGCTGTAGGCCGGGAAGCCATCGTTGGGAAGATGGTAGTTCGTGATCGTCATGTACTGGGAGTATGCCGTCGGGTTCGGCGGATTATTCTGGGCCATATAGGGGGTCAGAGAATAATTGAGGCCGGGAGTGATAGAGAGTCCGGTCAGCGAATATCCAGAGGGCGCCAAATAGAGATTGCCGAGAATTCCAAAGCCGCCGGAAGTACCCAGCTCGCGGGCGAGCCAGCCGATGCCGGCATTCGTTGCGACGGGCCAAGTTCCCCTTTGCTCCAAGCCGTATTCACGTCCAGTCCGCAACTCAATCACCGCTGGGATAAAGTTCCCCGCAGGCACGCCCGTCAGGTTGTTGCTCACTGTGTAGCGCAGGGTCATGCCGATGCCATTCACACCCCCCTGCGAAATGCCAGAACCCAACGCAATGGCGGCGACATGGGTTCCGTGACCATTAGGGTCGGTGGCGATCGCGTTGGCAGGATCTGCATAGTCCTTCCAGAAGGCCTGGCGCCCAATGAGGTCGAGGTGCGTAGGGTCAATACCCGAGTCGATGATTGCCAGCCGATGCGTCGAGCGGCCTCGGTTGGCCGCCACTCCTGCCGGGGACCCGGACCAGACGCGCCGGGAACCCGCCTGCGTGGACGCGTTCTGCAGATAAAAATCGCCGATGGTTTCCGTTTGGATGATGACCAATTCGTCGCCGAGTCCAGTCACAGCCTGCCCGACGTTTGCCAGGGGGATCTTCCCGGTCCAGCCATAGGAGACCGCCTGGAAGACGTGGTCGATCTCGCCGCCAAGAGCCAGAAAGGCATCGATCTCCGATTGGCGAATCTGCCGGGTGAAGATCGTCTCCACCGGGACCATCTCCTGCAGGTCCCCGGGGACACCGCGCCGCCTGGCCTCGTCCAGTTTCACATCGAGCCGATCATCAACGCGGTTCCAATCGGAATCGTTCACCATTTCCAACGGAATGATGGGTGCGACGGTGGGTTCCGGAGGCGGGACAACAGCAAATACGGGTGCGGCCAAAAGTGCGAGAGCGACAAGGGCACTACCATGCAGGGCCTTCATAGGGACCTCCCTACTATGGTCTTAAGAGGGACAGATTATACATTCACTTGATAGAGTGTTCATCAAGGATGTGAAGTCGATGGTTTTGATTATTTTCACAACCAGACAATAAAAACTGTTTCAGGAGTTGAAAAATTTGGACAGCCCTTCAGTCGCAATATGGCCGAAGGTACAGTGATTCGGCACCCGCGTGCGGCAACAAGGACCGGGGGCCGGACAGCAGGTGATCCACTTGCAAGGCGTTGCGACCCCTGCATCGGCTCATTGATGGGTGTGAATAAGACGACGAGAGACCAGCTAGGCGCTCACTTCTTGGAGACAGCTCCCAATCGCTTCAACGCCACAAGCAACACATCCACATCTGCCGGATTCACTCCCGCCAGACGGCCCGCCCGGCCCACCGTCTCCGGACGGAAGCGCAGGAGCTGTTGCCGCGCTTCGTGCCGCAGCGAGGGCACCGCCTCCCAATCCATGTCTGCGGGGATCGTGCGGTGCTCGTGTTCGCGCACGATAGCCACCATGCGCGCCTGCTTCTCGAAGTAACCAGCATAGCGGATCTCAATGTCCACCTGCTCGCGGTAGCGTTCATGCAACCGCTCATCATCGAGGCGCCGCTCCAAGGGCCCCACGATCTCCTCGAAATCCTCCAGCGTCGTCTCCGGCCGCGCCAACACCTGCGCCAGCGACAAACGCTTGTCCGGCCGCTCCAGTCCACGCTCCGCCGCAGCGCCCCAATCCACATCCGCATGGCGCAGCGACTCCTCATCCAGACGCTTCGCCTCCGCCGCGATCGCGTCAGCCAACTGCAACACCTCATCACGCTCGCGCTCATCAATCATTCCCACGCGATACGCGTGATGCGCCAGACGCAGGTCCGCGTTGTCGCAACGCAGCAGCAGACGAAACTCCGCGCGGCTGGTGAACAGGCGATAAGGCTCGCGATGATCCTTCGTCAGCAGGTCGTCCACCATCACCGCCAGATAAGCCTCATCGCGTCCAAGGACCAGCGGCTCCTCGCCCTTCACACTCAACGCCGCGTTGATCCCCGCGAGCAGACCCTGCCCCGCCGCCTCCTCGTAGCCGCTGGTCCCGTTGATCTGCCCGGCCAGGTAAAGTCCCGGCACATCCTTCACCTCCAACGTCGCGTGCAACTGCCGGGGATGCACGTACAGATACTCCACCGCATACCCGGGGCGGAGCAGCTCCACATGCTCCAAGCCGGGAATCGTGCGCAAAAAAGCCAACTGCACATTCGCAGGCAGCGAAGTCGACACGCCATTGGGATAGATCGATTCGCCACCGCGCGTTTCAGGCTCCAGGAAGATCTGGTGCGACAGCTTCTCCTCGAAGCGCACCACCTTGTCCTCGATGGACGGACAGTAGCGCGGGCCCACGCCCTCGATGTGCCCCATGAACATCGGCGACTTGTCCAGGTTCGCGCGGATGATCTCATGCGTGGCCTCGGTCGTGCGCGTCAACCAGCACGGCACCTGGTCCACCCGCAACGAACGTGTGCGCAGACTCATCGGCGGTGGCGGCTCATCGCCCGGTTGCACGCCGCACTGGCTGAAATCAATGCTGTCCCGCCGCAGGCGCGCGGGTGTTCCGGTCTTCAGCCGTCCAACTTCCAGGCCAAATCGCCGGAATGATTCATCCAATCCGTCCGCCGATCGCTCGCCAACGCGGCCGCCCACCGTCTTCTCCAATCCGCAATGCATCACGCTGTTGAGAAACGTCCCGGTCGTCAGCACCAACGCGCGGCAATGCAGCGTCTGGCCGCCTTCCGTCACGACGCCGCAGATGCGGCCGCGCTCGTCGATGATGCGCGCGGCAGTACCTTCCACAATCCGCAGGTTCCCCATCCTTCCCAACACCGCCGACATCCATCGCGGGTAGGCGTCCTTGTCCAATTGCACGCGCGGCGCACGCACAGCGGGGCCCTTCGAGCGGTTGAGCAACCGGAACTGGATTCCGCACGCATCGGTGGCCCGCGCCTGCAATCCCCCCAGTGCATCGATCTCCCGCACCAGATGACCCTTCCCCAACCCGCCCATCGCAGGATTGCAGGACAAACGCCCCAACGCGTTCGCGTCCATCGTCAGCAAACCCGTGCGGCAACCCATGCGCGCTGCGGCGTGGGCCGCCTCGATCCCCGCATGCCCGCCTCCCACGACGAGCACGTCGAAGTGTGTGGCGTGGGTTTGGGAAGTGCTCATGGCCAATGTTCGTCGCTCTCTCAACCAGCGGTGCGATTCAGGGAATCCACTCATCATCCAGCAAGTCCGTCTCCATCCCCTGCACCGGTCCGGTCACCTTCTCCCGCGGCCGCGTCTCGCGGATCCGCTTCAGGTGTTCGCGCCGTCGCGCGCGGTACTCGTCAGCATCCATGGACAGGCCCGGGTTTTCCACACCATTTGTCACATCCTCGAACAACTTCTCCAGGAAGGGGATGCACCACCCGCAACCAGTCCCCGCGCCAAAGCACTCGCTGCATTGCGACGCCACACGCGGCTGCTCCAGACGGATGAATTTCACGATCTTGTGCAGCGGCACATGGAAGCACAAACACACCTCCTCCGGCGGCGCCTCCACCGTGTCCGGGTCATCCGGCCGGGGGGCATCGCTGGGGGAGGTGTGTTGGGATTCTGCCACGTGGGGGTGGACCGCCTTCAACGCAGCGGTCAGGACTGCTTCTTCGCCTCTTCGACCGCTTCGACAATGTCTTCCTGGTCGGGGTTGATGCTCAGCGACTTCTCCCAGTACTCCACCGCCGCCTGATGGTTGCCGAGCACCATGAACAGCGCGCCCTGTCCGTTGAGGGCCGGATAGAAGTCCTCGTCAATGCTGAGCGCCGAGTCAAAGGCGGTCTGCGCTTCCTCGTTGAGGCTCGACAAGTCGTCGTCGTCCTCCCAGTCGGGCGTCTCCTCCAGGCCATCGGAGAACATCATGAGCGCCGTCTGCCCCACATGATAATGGGCGTAGGGACTCTCGGGGAACCGCTCCGTTGCCTCGCGGAAGATGCGCAGGGCCTCGGTGTACTCGCCCTCTTCGATGAGCGCCTCACCCTCGTCGATCAGGGCTTCGAGGTCGTCGTCCTCGAGGTCGTCATCATCGGAGTCGTAATCGTCCTCAAGGTCCTCGAGGTCGTCGTCGCCGTCGTAGAACTCGTCTTCGTCCTCGAGGTCATCGTCCTCGAGTTCGTCGTCCTCATATTCCCCAAGGAGGGATGTCTCGTCGTTTTCTTCATCTTCCCAGCGTGGTGGTGCCATGCGCGCTGAACTCCTTGGGTTCTGCCATCGCGTAAACGGGGGCGAGGGATCTTCTAACCGAAATGTCGCCCGAGCAAATTGTCTCGTGGCAAAGGCAAGGGACGGCTAGTGCCCACGGCAATCCAATGCAAGGGCAATCGACCACTGGCGGCCCATTTTTCTCTCCCCCGCCAAAAACGTCAAAAATGGGCCAAATTAGTGCGATTTTCCGCGCTCATTCCTCCGTCGAGGAATCCTGGGATCGACGGCCCGGCAACAGCCGCCCCAGACCCTGTCGCACTTCCTCCGCAGCATCCTCCACCGTCTCCCCCACACCCTTTGCGGCATCCCCGACGGTATCCCCCAGATTCCCCAGCGTCTGCTTCAGCTCGTCGCTCACCTCTTTCGCCACCGAACCCACCGACTCCGCAGCGGCCTCGGCTCTTCCCGCCACCTCGCCCGGGACATCCTGGAGCGTTGCATTCAGCGATGCCAAGGTTTCCGCCGACAAGATGTCGCCCGCGTTCTCCAGGATCGTCTTCAGGATGACGGCGATGAACATCTGCATCCCCTCCGCAGGCGACATCGATTCCCCGCCTCCGAAGTTCTCGATCACAATGTCCGACACGCTCAGGCTTGCGTTCCCCTTCGCCGTCGCGACGGTGCTCGCGATCGGCAGCGTCAACCGCACCGTCGTGTTCTCCACGATCATCTGCTCGATGATCAGGTTGATCTCCGGATCCGGCGGCGGCGCGTCCTCGTCGATCAGGCGCGAGACGTTGTCCATCAGATCCTGCAGATTCGACGATCGCAGCGTCCGTTCAAACGAGATGTCGGATTCCACGATGCGAATCAGCCGGATGCGCGGCTCCGTCGTCCGGAACGACGCCGCGTCGATCTGCACGCGCACGACTCCAAACCGCATCGCATGGCTGGTCTTGTACCCTTCCGGGTTTGCGATGTCGATGTCGCGCAGCTCCACCCACTGCTCCCGCAGGTTCACCTCCGCCCCGCCAATCGTCACCGGGACCATCAACGCATAGGACATCGCCTTTTCCGTCTGCGAACGCACCACCCAATTGAGGTTGTTCATCAGCCAGTACACCCCCGCCCCCAACGCGATCAGCAGCAGCACGATCAGCACCGCGCCGATCTTCAGCAGTTTCTTGAACATGGTTATCACCCTTGTGCCCTTCGGATATCGCCCAGCCCACCCCGCACTTCCACCCCGGAGATTGACTACACTCCCCATCTCCCCGGCGCAATCTCAAGCCCCTCCCCCAGCCCCCGGCTCATGGCTCCCACCCAAAAACCTCTCGCGCCATTACGAGTGAATATGCCCCCTATCCTGTGGCGTATGATCTTGTGCACGACCATTTTCCGGGAGGGTCCCATGAATCCCATTCGAATAATGTTCACCCTGTTTCTGGCCGCACTGCTGCTGTCACCAGCTCCAGCACCCCTTGGCGCGCAGGAAGCAGCCGTCGAGGAAGCAACCGACAAGGAAGTGGCGCCCGATGCCGTGGAAAAGGCCGAGGCTGAGGCACCGGCCGAAACCAAGGCCACAACCTACGCGGTCATCACTCTTTCCGGTGCCATTGTGGAGGTCGCCGATCCGATTGCCGCCGCCTTCGGAGAATCCTTCACGACGCTGCGCCAGGTCACCGACTCCATTGACCGCGCCGCGGCCGATGAGGAGATCGCCGGCATTGCCATTGTCTTCAAGGGCGCCGGACTGGGAGTAGCCCAAGCCGAGGAAATCCACAACCACCTGATGGCATTCCGCACCACCGGCAAGACCGTCCTCGCATTCCAGGACAACGCCGGTCTGGGCGACCTGATCATCATGAGCGCTGCCGACCGCATCGTCATGCCCCCCGTCGGCAATGTTTTCGTCGTCGGAATTCAGGCGCAGTTGTACTACCTGAAGGACATGCTCGCCAAGCTGGGCATCGAGGCCCAATCCCTCCAAACCGGCCGCTACAAGAGCGCCATGGAAATGCTGACCCACTCGGAAATGTCCGAGCACACGCGGCTGCAATTCGGCGAACTGATCGAGGACATCGGCAAGACCCTGGTCGAGAGCTTCGCCCAGGCCCGGGGCATCGAGACAAAGGAGGCCCAGGAGCTCCTGTGGTCGGGGCCCTACACCTCGCAACAAGCCCTGAAGGCAGGAATCATCACCGACCTGGCCTATCGCGAAGCATTCATGGAAGAGTTTGCCGAAGAGAATGAAATCGATTGGGACGATGAGTACATGGACAAGGGCCGCGCCAAGCGCGAACCCGTGAACATCTTCTCCATGCTCAGCGGCGTCGGCTCCAAGCGCTCCGGCCGCGCCTCCGCAAAGCCCAAGGTCGCCCTGGTCTATGCCATCGGCAACATCATCGATGGCCGTGCCGACGGTGGCCCCTTTGGTTCGGCCCAGGTCATCGCCTCCGAGGACTTCCTCGACCTGCTGGACGAGATCATGGAGGACGGCCCGCCCCGCGCCCTGGTCGTCCGCGTCGACAGTGGTGGCGGCAGCGCCGTCGCCAGCGACCGCATTTGGAACCGCCTGAACGAGATCCGCGACGAGTATGACATCCCCGTCGTCGTCAGCATGGGCGGCGTCGCCGCCTCCGGCGGGTACTACATCTCCATGGGCGCAGACCGCATCTTTGCCGATGCCACCACCATGACCGGCAGCATCGGCGTCATCTTTGGCAGCATCCTGCTGGAGGAGACCTACCACAAGATTGGCGTCAACAAGCAGACCATCGGCATCGGCAAGCACGTCGGCATCCTGGACGAGACCAAGCGTTGGAGCGGAGATGACCTCGCCCTGCTCGAAGCCATGCGCGACGAAGTCTATGACACCTTCACCCGCAAGGCCGCCGAAAGCCGCGGCATGACCCAGGAGGCCATCCTGGAAGTCGCCGAAGGCCGTGTGTGGACGGGACGGCGGGCCCTCGAACTCGGCCTCATCGACGAGGTGGGCGGCCTCAACCAAGCCATCGTCGCTGCCCGGCGCCTCGCGGCTCTGGAGCCCGATGCAGCCGTCACCATTTACCCCAAGGAAAAGACCATCTTCGAGCTGCTGGACGAACTCTTCGCCGGCCAGGTCAGCGCCCGACCCGTCCTGAAGTCCATGACCGGTCCCACCGTGCAGCCGTGGAGCGAGCTCGCCGCCGTCCTGCCGCCGGAAATGCTTCGTCAGGCTCGCACACTGGTGACGCTCATCCAACAGGAACCGGGACAGGCCATGCTTCTGGCTCCCACGCTCTACGAGATCAAATGATTACCCGAAGGAAAGCGCCCCCTCAAGAGGGCGCCTCCACCAACACCCAACCAACGGCGGATGCGCACCCCGCGCATCCGCCGCGCATACTTGGCGTCGACCCCGGATTGGCCAGCACCGGCGTCGGCGTCATCGAGCGAACCCCTGCGGGCGAATGGCGCCTGGTCCACAGCGACGACGTGCGCACCAGCGAAACCACCGCCCTGCCCCAACGCCTGAAGAAAATCCACGACCTCGTCCAGCAAACCATCCGCGACCACGCGCCGGACGAAATGGCCATCGAATCGCTCTTCTTCGCGCGCAACGTGCGCTCGGCCGTGCTCATGGCCCACGGCCGCGGCGTCGCCATCCTCGCCGCCAGCGAAGCCCGCCTCCCCATCACCGAATACTCCCCCCGCGAGATCAAACAATCCGTCGTCGGCAACGGCAACGCCGACAAAGACCAGGTCATGCACATGGTCAAGACGCTGCTCGCCCTAAAGACCGCCCCCAAGAGCGACCACCAAAGCGACGCCCTGGCGACCGCCCTCGCGCACGCCTACCGATCAAGACTGACAAAGGCCATCGGAAGCGGGAAGGCAGAGAAGGTGACGTCAGAAGCGAAAGAACTGCTGGCGAAGGCGTTCGGGAGAGGGAGGAAGAGGAGGTAGGAGGGCGATTCAATCGCCAAACGAATCGCCAACCATCTCCTGAAAGATCTGAAGTAATGCCCACCAAATCCTCCATCGAATGGACCCAGTCCACCTGGAACCCCGTCAC
>CAZVAQ010000089.1:4945-13980 GCA_964625145.1 uncultured Candidatus Sumerlaeota bacterium | reverse complement strand
CTGCCATGCGGAGCTATGGAGTGCGGCCTTCCCCACCTCATCCTTCATCCTTTAGCCTTCAGCCTTCTTCCTCCAATGGCTCAAACTCAAACTCATGCGTCGCGACGGGGAACTCCTGGCCGGCGATGAAGAGGTCGAAGTATTCCACCAGCTCCACGCGCATCGTGAAGTTGGACTGGCGCATCGCGGTGGTTGAGACTTCCTGCCAGTTGTATCCCAGGTCCGGTCCCTCGAAGGCGCCGAACACGCGGTGCAGGTACAACTCCGCGTAGCGGCGGCACATCGCCTCGGTCGCGGCGGGATCGGCGGTCCAGTTGCCCTGGTTCGCCAGCCTCAGCCGGTAGCGCAACGGCCCCGGCGGATCCTCGCCGGAGATGCGGCGAAAGAACGCCTCGCGCTCCGCCTCGCTGTCGGCCATGTCGTCGGTGGTGGGGATGAACATGCTGCCCTGAAAGGTGGTGCTCTGCGGAAAGCCGGCCTCCGCCACCAATGCGCGCTCCACCTGGAACTTCTGCTGGCGCGGCGCATCCAATTGCGTGGGCCATTGCGTGAACAGCAAGTATCCAAACACGATCAGCAGCGTTCCCGCACCCATCAACTGCGGTTGCAGGTACTGACGGCGCCAATCCCCGCCCACGCGTTCGCACAAGGCCGCGAAGGATTCCTGCCCCGAGGCGGAAGGCCGCACCAATGTCCTCGCCACGTAATCATGCAGGCCCATCTTGAACGGGTTGAAGATCATCGCGAAGACATTTGCAATGAACAGCGAGGCCATCAGGTAGACGGTCAGGATCAGCGACATCTGCGTGCCAAAGAACGTGGAGGAATCAAACGCCCACGGGTTCACGCAGCGCGAGATGATGATCGCGGGAAAGAGAAGCGCGTTGCGGATGGCCGCCTGCAGCAACGTCGGCACGCCACCATCCAGCGTGGTCACGCGAATCCCGACGAGGAACTTGCCGACGGTGCGCCCCTTGCCAACGGGGCCGTCCCCCAATGCGAAATACGCAAAGCCCAGCAAACCCGCAATGAACCACGCCGCTTCGGGATTCGCCAGGATCGGTTCCTTCAACATGCCGGCAAGGACGCGCTGCACCGTGTAGAGCAGCAGGAAATCGAATGTCATCGCGCCCATGCGCCGGAAGAAGCCGGCGACGTGCAGGATGGGCATGTTGAGCGCATCGCGCTCCGGACCGGATGGTGCCTCACCCGCGCCGCCCCCGGAGGATCGCGCGGGTGCCTGCGGTTTCAACAACGGTGCCAGTTGCTTTGCCATGGATTGCCAATGATGCCGGAATGGAGGATCGGCCGGCGCGGGATTACAACTCATCGCTCTCGAAGACGCGCTCGTTGGGTTCCTCGTGCGCCATCAGGAGTGTCCGCAGTTGCACGTTCACCAGCTCCAGGCGGCGGCGAACGCTTGGCTCGTCCAGCAGCGACTGGCGCTCGTAGGCTTCCTTCACGAGCAGCGCCGCCATCTGGTCGGCGATGATGCCCGGATGCAGGTGCGTGTTTTCCAGGTTGGTGAGCGAGCCGCTCAGTTCCGGCACATGCAGGGCCAGGCGCTCGCAATGCAACACGAGTTCGCGACGGCTTTCCGCGATGGCGGCCATGTCGCTCTCCGGCATGACATCGCGGACGCTGCGAACCTTGACCAGGCGATAGGGCTTCTCCCGCACGACCTCG
Organism: uncultured Candidatus Sumerlaeota bacterium; assembly: GCA_964625145.1. GTDB lineage: Bacteria > Sumerlaeota > Sumerlaeia > SLMS01 > JAHLLQ01 > CAYTRP01. The sequence continues at coordinate 12,294 of CAZVAQ010000089.1, read as the reverse complement.
GCCACCGCGGCGCGCTCGATCCCCTCCACCAAAATGTTGTAGCGATCGTTGGGCAGTTCCTCGTGGTCCAGGATCCGCGCCATCGTCACGGTGCGGAAAGCAGCGGGAGCGCCGTAGTAATCCTTCTCCCAACCGCGGCGCAGTTGGCCCAATGCCAGGCGTTTGTTCGCCTTCAGCGAGTCGCGGACAAGGCGGACATAGCGGGGCTCGAAGATGTGAAGCGGCACGGCCGTTCGAGGGAACAGCACGAAACCCGGCAGGGGAAACAATCCAATCGGGACCAACGACACGATCAGCGGCTCCGCTCTTGGGGGGCGACATCCTTTCCCGCCCCGTGAAGCGGCGAGGGTCCGCCCCCAAGCGGTCGCTCGTCAATAGGTGCCTTTGGTGGTGGGGGGGAGCAGGGGCACCGGATGCCCATGCTCCGTTCGTTCAACCAGGAACCCTCTCAGATCGCGTATCGGGGTACGGAAACCACGCCCTCGTGGCTGAGGAGTTCGTGAAGTGTTGGGTGCGCGAGGACTTCCGGCACGGTCATCGTCTCGCCGTCGACCTGCATGTTCAGCGCGGCGAGGCGAACGCCATGGCTGTAGTCCACCCATTGGTCCGTGTGGCCGCCATAGAGCGGCTGGATCGGCGTTCCGGACTTGTAGTGCCAGCCGTAGATGAAGACCTTGCCAGGATTGGTCGCGACGCCCTTGCAGATGACGACGTCCTTCTTGATCCCCGCCAGCAATGTCCCCAGCGGCGCACTGCCCCGCTGCGCCTCGATGGCCCAATGGGACGCGTAGAACACACGGGGCGAGGTGATCGTGTACGTCGTGGGGGAGAACGACTGCGGCTCCTGCTTCTGCCCCGCTGCCGCCCAGATGGCATCGCTCATGCGCGGCGTGATCATCGAGCAACCCGCCAGGTCGGCGATGCGCTGTGCCAACTTTGGCGTCATGGGAAAGCGCATGTAGTCGGTGTTGGAGCCGACGCACAGGACATCCGGCGTGACCCAGATGGTGGCGGTGTAATCCTTCCCGCCGATCTTGCGCGAGACGTCGACGGGCTTGAGCGTGCGCATGAAGTCCGGCACGTTCCCCTTCGAGAACTCGATCCACAGGATCGCTTCGCGCTGCGTCAGCGTGAAGTTCTGCACCTGCACGGCGATCGCGCTGCCCGTGCGCGCATCGGCGGGACGTGGCGGCAACTCCAGCACCGGATCCGCCCATGCCGGCTTCTCCCCAAAGACCATCAGGAACGCAACAAGCACCCAAACAAACATGACCGTCATCCTATCGCCATATGGTCTCATGCGACGCATCCTTTATACTTTATCCTTCATCCTTTATCCTTCGCGCCTTTGCGGCGCTCATCGCCGACAACGCGCCATACCCCGACCAGCCAGTCACCCACGACATGTAGCCAAGGTCAAACCCGGGGTCCGTGAAGATGTGCGGGTGGCCCTTGCCCCACAGCGTGTCCGTCGCCCACCAGCTTTCGGTCCCCGCCCCCGCAAAAGGAAAGCCCAAATCGCCCTGAAAGTGCGCAAATTGCTGCGTCGCATAGCCCGCCAGGTCGCGCAGCCGCGCCTGCCAATACTCATCGCCGGTCGCTTCCGCGACGGCCGCGTAGTCCGGCACGTTCACGCAACCGAACGCCACCATGTGCAAGTTGCACGCGCTGGCGCTCTCGCCGCCAATGCCCGACCAACCCATCCGGTACAGCGGCGAATCGCGATCGCACAACCAAGAGTGCGCGTATTGGAACTGCGCGCGCCAATGCGCCGACACGATCATGGCCTCGCGGTGCTGTTCGTCGCCGGTTGCTTCCCACAAGCGGCGGAATCCGCGCAGGAAGAACATCGGCACTTCGCTGTTCACGAGCGAATGAATGTCCCCCGGTCCGCCGTACAAGCGCCCCGCGACAAGATCCTGCAGGTACACATCCGCCGCGCGCCGCGCGGAGTCCAGGTACTTGTCATCGCCAAGCAGTTCCCACGCGTCCACCATGTTCGCCATGACGCCGGCCTCGACATTCGTCGTGGCGTAATCCCACTCGGGGAAATCCTTGGCGAAACCCGGGCCCCAATGGGGGTATCGTCCCTCTGGCGATTGGTTCTTCACCCATGCGTCCGCGCATCGACGCAATGCGCGCTCCCAATCGTCATGCCAATGACCGACCGCGCGATCGCGCGAGAGCGCCTCTGCCAAAGCATCAAACGCGCACATGACGACATAGCCCGGCTCGCCGCTGCCGTGGCGGAAGGGCGTGCCGCCTTCGCCCCTTCCATCGGCGTCGAGACACGTCCACGGAAACTCCGGCCCGGCCAGGAACATCGCCGCCACGGTATCCAGCACATGCCGGCCCGCCGTGGCCCACTGCTCGTTGTCGAACTCCAACCCCGCCCACAACATCACCAGCGCGCTGTGCGCCATGCCGGTGAATCCCACCAGCGATTGCCGCCCTTGCGGTCCGGTCGAATAGACGATCGTGCCGCGCGCCTGATCGTAGAAGCGATCATGGATCGCCGCGGCGCAAATCTTCGCCGCGTCCTCCAAGGACGGCCGAACCGGCTGCGGTTCGGCGGCGCGTGTTTCCTCGTACAACTGCTGGTCCCATGCGCCCCACGCGTTCAAGTCGCCGGAATCATCCACGCGCACGGCAAACTCCCAGACCACCTCTTCCGCATCTTCCGGCGGCAACGCATGATCGCGACGCGCTTCCGGCTGCATGCGCGAATAACCCAGCGGCACCCAGGGTTCGTAGGTCGTGGGCGTGGCGAGTTTCAGGCGCGTCTTTTCGCCCGGCGGTGAGACGAAGCCCGCGCACGTCTCTCCAAGCGGTGATCGTGGCGCGGTGCCGATCCATACGCCGCGCTGTTGTTCCGCGTCTCCTGCAAACGCCCACACCTGTGGCAATCGCGATGCCGCGAAAGTCCATCCCTGCGCGCGGCCGGGCGCGTCATCATTGGCCGTGTGCGCCTCGCGCTCGCGCGGGAACACGTCAGGCCCATACTTTGGCCCGCCGCCGTGCACATGGTCGGGATGATAATTTGTGCGCGCAAAGTTGCCGGGGACCACGACCGTTGCGGGTCCGTCCCACGAAGGGTTGCCGGCGGGCGTGTGCAGTTCCGCTTCCAACCGCAAGGGCCGCCACACGTCGGCGCCGCGCTTCACGCACACACGAATGCGCCAGCCGTCGCCGGCTTTCTCAACATCCATGCACACTTCCCGCCCACACGTGCGGCGCTGCGGTCCTGCCGGCAACTCCCGCACGCGCACAGCCAAAGGCATCCCGCCAACATTGGCGTTCACGCTGCCGATTCCCGGACTCTCACGCAAAGTGGCATGGGCATCCTGCCCGTGATGTTTGTTTGAGAGCTCTGGCGTTCGATCAATTCCCTGGGAGTGGCCGGTCCGGGGCAGGATGCCCCAGCTACTTTGTTGTGAAGCTGAGGGCCGGCTGGAAAACTCGCCCAGTCTATGGTTCGACAGAAATGGCACTTCCCGCCTGTCCACCGCCACGGCGAAGTCCTGGCCTGCGGACAGGCCCGTCCACACCAGTCCCGCGCGCCACTGCAATTCGCCGGTGCGTTCGGTCCACACGGCATCGAACAATCGCGAGCCGCCGCAATCGCGCACGAGCATTCCCTCCTGCGAACGCCACGCAAATGCGCCGCCATGGCCGGTGGGAATGGCATGGCCTCCGGACACCGCGCGCCGGTCCGCCAAATCCAACGGCACGTCGCGACCCGGCAGCAGCAACCATCCGCCTCGCGCCCGCAGGTTCACCATCAGCGGCGCCAACCACACGAGCGGCTCATAAACCTGCAGGAGTCCCTCCACCAACAGCCGGTCACCGGCAAGGTGTACATCCAGCCGCCCGCGCACGGGACCATCAGTGATCTCGTTCGGAGTGCCGCGCGCCCCGTCCCTTGATGCAGTCAGCGCAAAGCCCCACACGTGCCCATCGATGGTGCGACACGCCAGCACACACGCCGCATCAATCTCGCTCAGGCTTCTCCAACCAGCTCCACCAGTCACAAGTAGCGTAGGCCTTTCTTGACGAGGAACCAGGAACGAGGAACAAGGAATTGTCCTCATCCATTCTTCCGGCGCGGATCCAATGCATCGCGCAATCCATCGCCGATCAGGTTGAAGCAGGTCAGCGTCAGGAAGATCGCGAGGCCGGGGAAGAACGTCAGCCACCAAAGCGTCTGGATGTCGCCGCGGCCGTTGTTCAGCAGATCGCCCCACGAGGCCGTCGGCGGCGGAACGCCAAAGCCGAGGAACGACAAGGTCGATTCCACCAGGATCGATCCGGCCATGCCGAAGCTGATCGAGACCAGGATCGGCCCGATCGCGTTGGGGAGCACGTGCATGAAGATGATGCGCAGGTCCGATCCGCCGATGGCACGCACGGCGGCGACATATTCCATGTTGCCAATGCGCAGGAATTCGCCCCGCGCCAATCGCGCGGGTCCCGTCCACCACACCAACCCCAGCAGGATCATGATGTTGAGGATGTTCGGCCGCAGGAACGCCTGCACCGAAAGGATTAGGAAGAGCACCGGCAGGCAGATCACGATCTCAATGATGCGCGACAGCAGCAGGTCCATCCATCCCGCATAGTAACCCGCCAACGCGCCGAGGATCGTGCCGATGGTGACATAGATGCTGACGGCGACCAGGCCGATCAGCATCGAGATGCGCGCGCCATAGACCATGCGCGACAAGACATCGCGCCCGTTGGTGTCGGTGCCGAGCCAATGCCAGTTCTGGCCTTCAACGCGTTGATCGTCCGGCAGCAGCCATGTCGGCGGCTGGCGGCTCTCCGCCGTGATGTTCTCATTCTCGCCAAAGGGAATCGGCGCCGTGATCACCCACCAATCGGGCGATTGCCGGAAATTGTCGGAATTGATCACGCGGCGATAGGGCGTGGCGTCCTGGATGACCGGGAACACCGTCGTCCACACGGTCGTGGCCACGGCCGTGCAAAGTGCCAACGCGCCGATCCAACACCATCCTCCCCCCGGCACGCGGCGCCGGAACACAAACAGCAGGATCGTGAAGATGTAGAACGAGATGAACATCACTTCGTTGCGGGACAAGGCGCGCACCGCCGGGAAGCGCGTCACCGGGATCAGTTGCACCGCCGGCAGATCCATCTCGTCGGCAAAGGCCGCAATGGCCTCCTGAAGCGAAAGGGACGCAGTGCCGCTGCGAATGCCCGCGCCGACGCTGAGCGCATTTCGCAACTCGTCGAACCGTTCGTGGTGGGCAGAAGCAAGGTGCGGCCGCATCCGCAGGAAGACCCTGTCCAGCAACCGCCGGTCCAGCGCCAGGTCCGTCGAACGGTCACCGGCGATGCGCTCCGCCAGATCCAGCGCGACAAAGTAGGCCTCCTCGTAATCATCGGAGAAGACCATCTTGATGGCGAGGGGCCGTTGGCTGGCGATGAGTGGGCAGAACACGCCGATCGTCGCCACCAGGAACACCATCACGACGGAGACCACCGCCAGGCGATTGCGCGCGAAGTCGCGCAGCGTCCGCTGCCAATAGCCCGGCGAGGGCTTGTACGCGATGGTCGGGAGCTCCCCCGATTTCGGAGGATCACCGGCGCCTGCGGCTTTTGTGCTCTCATTCGCCATGCATCGGCTCTCCCAATGTCACTCCGGTCATCTCACTCAAACCGGATCCGCGGATCCGCCAAGGCGTACGACAAGTCCACCAGCAGGATCCCCAGCAGCGTCAGCAGCGCCGAGAAGAACAGCACCGCGTTGATAACAGGATAGTCGCGGTTGAGGATCGCATCGAACGTCAACAGCCCCATGCCCGGAATCGTGAAGATCAGCTCCACCACGATGGACCCGGCCATGAGCTCCGGCAGCAGGCTCGCCGAGATCGTCAGGATCGGGATGAGCGAGTTGCGCAGGACGTGCTTGAAGATGACCATCCGCGGCGAGAGGCCCTTGGCCCATGCCGTGCGGACGTAATCCAGGTTCAGGTTCTCCAACATCGCGCTGCGCATCTGGCGCGAGACATAGGCAATGCCGCCATAGGTCATGCACGTCACCGGCAGCACGATGTGCCACGCAAAGTTCAACAGCGCCGCCGGCTCGCCGGTCATCCAGTTGTGGTCGCCGGAATTCATCCCGCGCGTCGGGAACAACGCCGGCCATGTCCCGCCCCACGGCGCGGGGCCACCGGTCAGGCCCATCAACAGCAACTGCCCCACCCAGAAGACCGGGAGCGAATACAACAGGTACACGCCGACCGTGATCGCCTTGTCCAGCAGCGGGTTTCGCGACACCGCCGAGTAGATCCCGATCGGCAGCGCGATCAGGTAACCCATGATGATCGAGATGAGCGACAACACGAAGGTGATCGGCAGGCGCTCCAGCATGAGGCGGATGACGGGGCGGCGCTCCTTGTACGAACGGCCAAAGTCGAACGTCGCCACCTGCGTCAGCCACAGGCCGTACTGCGTGTTGAACACAACGTTCACGGCGTCCTGCAGCGTATTGTAATCGGAGAAGCGCACCTTCTCGCGCGTGTAGAAGGAGTTCCACATGGAGACGACGTCGGCCTTCTCCGCGCTCCATGCCTCCTCGCTGGTGACAAAGGAGATGCCCGTCAGCGAGGACAGTCCCGCATTGGCGCGTTGCGCGCGCGCGTCGTCCTTGCCGTTGAGCGCCTCCATCAAATGCGGGATGGCGTAGCCACCCACCAGTCGCAGGTCCGCGGCGCTGGCCTGGCCGGCGAGAAAGGCATCCACCGACTGGCGGACAGCCTGCGGCTCCCAGCGGGGCTTGGCGGATTCGTGCCATGCCTCCCAGGCGGCGATGAGTTCCGCGCCTTCCTTCCCTTCGACACTGGTTGGAGTCTCTCCCGCCAAACGTGGCAATTCCTCCAGCAACCGTCGCCGTGCATCAGCCACATCGACGCGGCGCGCAGGATCGTCGGTCGGTTTCAGGTGATGATCAACCGGTCCGTCGACCTGCTCCAGTGCGCGCAATCGTTCCAGCACGGGTTCGATGGCGATGGTGCTCGAGCGGCGCAGGCGGCGCTCAGCATCCTCGCGCCAGAACCGCACGGGGCGGCAGATGTCGGCCACGGCTTCGCGCGCCGAATAGTTCCGGTCTTCGAACCGCAGGTTCAGGAACAACGGCTTGTCCAACCCCAGGTTGCGGCGGTTCTGCTCCAGGATCGCGTCAAAGCCACCCTGCTCCGCCGTCACACCCGGCCCGATCGGCATCGGTTCGCCCGGCGTCAGGCGCGTGACGGCAAAGGTGATGAGCGTGATGCCGAAAAGCGTCACGACCATCAGGAGCAGGCGTTTGATGATATAGGTGATCAAGG
>CAZVAQ010000089.1:0-4845 GCA_964625145.1 uncultured Candidatus Sumerlaeota bacterium | reverse complement strand
TTCACTTCCGCCGGCCGCTTTCGTCCGACCACCACCACTCAAGGAAGTCATACGGATACATGCTCGGGTACAGCTTCACGCCGCGCAGCCCGCGGCTGTAGAAGTACGTCTGCTGGAAGCCTTCCAGGAAGATCACCGGTTGGTCCTCCGCGATGATGCGGTGCAGCTCGCGCGCGATCTCCCAGCGCTTGGGCGGGTAGAACTCCTCGCGCAATTGCTCCATCAGCCGGTCCGCCTTCTCGTTGCGGTACGAGACATAGTTCGAACCGCCGCGCATCGCCTGGCTGGAGTGCCAGATTTGGTACGGGTCGGGATCCAGCGAAGTCCCCCACGCCTGGCGCGACGCGGTGAACTCCTGGTTACGCGTCAGGTCAAGCAGCGTGCTGAAGTCGAGCTTGCGGATCGTCATGCGGATGCCGACCTGCTCGATGGCTTCCTTGTAGATGTCCGCGACCTTCTCGTGATAATCGCGCGCGGTGTGGATCAGGTACTCGAACTCGAACGGGACCATCTTCCCGTCGATTTCCTTCTCGAGGATGCCGTCGCCATCGCGGTCGAGCCATCCGGCGCGGCGCAGCAGGCGGCGCGCGGTCTCCGGGTCGTAGGGCACCTGCCCCACGGTGCGATCATAGCCCGGTCCCTCCACAAAGAACGGCCCAGTCACCGGGATCGCGAGGTCATAGTAGACGTCCTTCGCGGTCTTCTCGCGCGGGATCAGGTGCGCCAGCGCCCGGCGCGTCGCCGGATCGCGGAAGATGGTGCTGTTGTTGTTCAGCGCCATGAACGTGTACAGGAAACCCAGATGCTGGCCGCGCACCATGCGCGCCTTGAAGGCATCCGTGTTCGTGCTGGCCTGCGCCCAGGTGTCGGGCTCGATGTCCATGTCCGCGTCCACGCCGCCGGTTTCCAGCTCGCGCTGCGCCGCCGACTTGTCGGGGATCAGGATGTACTCGATCCGGTCGAAGTACGGCATGGCGGGGCGCCACATGGGCACGCTCCCCTCCGGCAGCTTGCTCGCCCAGTAATCCGGATAGCGTTCAACCGTCAGGCTGGAGCCCTGCTTCCACTCCACGAAGCGGTACGGTCCGTTGCCCAGCGGCCGCGAGCGGAACGGCGCCTCGTTGAACGCGCGGCCAAAGGCCACCTCATCACCGCCAAAGCGTTCCGGGTTGAACGCGTGCTTCGGCACCAGGTAGATGCCGCCCAGAAAGCCAAACTGGCCGAAGTACGGCTTGCGCGATTCGAAGTAGACCGTCTTGCCGTCTTCCTTGATATCACAGACTTCGACGTCCTGGTAATAGTTGCGCAGGTTCTGCGCCTGCACCGTCGTGTTCATGATCACGTCGAAGCTGAACTTCACGTCCTCCGCCGTCACCGGCTGGCCATCGTGCCAGGTGACGCCATCGCGCAGCGTGAACCAGAAGGCGCATTCCTGCTTGCGGAAGGGTCGCTGCAGGTCCTCGCCGCCGACGCGGTCGGTCCATGTGTCCAGCTCGCCAATGGTCGTGCGCAGCGCACGATCCAGCGCGCCCTCCGCCTCGCCTTCATTGATTTCAATCGTGTACTCGTTCTCGATGATGCTGCCCTTGATCGTCTCGCCGCCCCATTGCTCCTTCAGCGTCGCCGTGCCGGCCTCCGCGTCAAAGGACGCCAGGTCCGTCTTGACGAATGTCCGCCGCCGCGCGCCCGGAACGAACACCACTTCCGAGTCCGGCTCACCCTCGGTTCCCATTTGCAGCAGGATGCCGTGCTGCGCGTCGCCATTGGCCAGCTTCAGCAGGTCTGCCTTGGAGAACGTCCACGCGATGCGCGGCAGGTCCTCCAGCGTCTCGCGGTTGGATGTGATCAGTGAATCAAAGATCAGCAACTGAAGCAGCCGGTCCGGCTGGCTGGTGCTGGTAATCGGGTTCAGGTCGCCGAAGTCGCTTGGGTTGCGCACGCGGAAGACACCGCCGCGCTTTCCGGGTTCGCCGCGCTTCTCGTCGGAGACGTCGGGGTTGAACTCATCGACCACGACGGGCGTGACCCATTCGCGGATGATCTCGGTGGGTGAGCGGTGATCGTCCTCCGCCGCCACGACGCGCGGCGCCACGGTGTTGGCGGCCGACTCGCCGGAAGCCTGGGCCACTTCCGTGGGCTGGCTCGCGCCGCCGGAGGTGTTCCGGTTCGACGAGGAATCGGTCCCCCCCTGCTGGCAGGCTGCCAGCACCAAAGCCAAGGCCATCGCGGCCGCGCCCTGCCACCAGCGATGCCCGCGCTTCATTGTTCGGCTATCAGATCCGTTGTTCATCATGGGTTCGACTCGCTCGTCTCGGATGGAACTCCAGCCAATCCCTCGGGGTGCCCCCCAGATCAATGCCATCGGCAGTTCCACTGGCTTGATTGGGGAGACTCTCGGAGGGACCCGTATCGGGCAACACCAATCCCGCCCGGCCGGCCTCCGGAATGTCCGGCAAAGAGCCTCACAGATCGGCGCGCTCCCCCGGCGGCAGGCCCGCCAGCTCGCAGACCGCCTGGCGGGTCTCCTCCGCCAGCTCCCGCCTCGGTCGGCCGGACGACGCGATGGGCTGACCAATTCGCACCTGGGCCTCCAACCCCCTCAACCCAAACAACCGCCAGGTATGGGGGCCAAACTCGTGGTCCTTCCAGAAGGCGATGTCCTCCCCCACGTCCACCCGCGGATCGTGCGCCGACCAGCCTATGCCCACCGGCACCACCGGCGCGCCCGCGTCGATCACGGGCTGCAGGAACGACGGCATGAACGGCAGCACGCGGTCGCCGGCGCTGGAGGTGCCCTCCAGGAACGCCAGGATCGCATGGCCGGCCTCCAGACGCTCGCGCATCTGCACCGCCGTCTCCCGCACGTCCCTCCCTCGGCCGCGGGAGACGGTCGGGTTCTCGCTCGCCGCGACTAGTAATCCCACACCGGGCCACCCCAACAGGTCCGCCCGCGACAGGATGAAGCACGGAAACACCGCCCCCAGCACCAGGAAGTCCACATACCCAAGATGGTTGGGCGCCAGCAGGCATGCGCCCCGGGGGAGCTCCCCCTCCAGCCGCCATCGCAGCCCCAGTATCCAGCACGCCCCCCGGCACCACGCCCGGATCCACCGGACCGCCACGCGCCAACGCGCATCGCGCCCGCGAGCAAACCATCGCCGGACCAGATAGGCGACCAGCATCACCGCGCAGAAGACTACAAACACGCCAACCCGCACGCCTGCCAGCCAACCATTCGACCGGGCGCGTTCAGCCATCATCCCAATTCCTTGGTCGTTGCTCTAACCCCTGCTGACCAGCCTACAGGTTCGCCAACACCGACAAGTTCACTTCCCGCCGGTCGATCATCACGAAGAAGTCCACCGTCCCGAACTCGCGGTCGACGGCCGGTTCGCTGACCACCTTGGCGCCGAGGCGCATGTAGGCGTTGAAGAGCTTTGGCAGCGGAATCGCCGCGCCGATGGCCGGATCGAATTCCCGCGAGGGATCGCCGCAGGAGTATTCCGGCTGGGCGCGCAGGAACAGCTCTGGATGCAGCCAGCCATTGCGCCGCAGCGTCTGCATGGCCCGCCAGCCATCGTCCGGATCCGTCGTGGTGAGGGAGCAGCAGCCGAACAGGTAGTGCGCCTCATGCAGCCGCATGTATGACCCAATGGCCGACCAAAGCTGCAGGACGGATTGGGGCGAACGGTAATTCCGCGCGATGCAGGCGCGGCCGCATTCCACCGACCACGGCAGCAGATCGGCCAGCGGCAACAGGTCGTACTCCTGACTGGAGTACAAGCGCCGGCCATCCTTGGCTGCCTGCAGCCGGTAGGTCCCGACCACGTCGCCACTCTGGCGCTCCACCAGGACACAGTGCACCATCTGGTCGTCAAAATCGTCACGGTCCAGCCCGGTGTGCTCGGAGGCCATGAGGCCTTCCTTCAGCTCCAGGTTGAACACCTCGTAGCGCAGGCGCAGCGCCCGCTCGATCAGGCGGTCCGACACGGCAAAGCCTGCCATGAACCGGCTGGACTGGGGTCCGTCCAGCACGAGCAAATCAACGCCCCGGCCGCGCGCCAACTCAAAGTCGTCCAGCGACTCAAGACGGGCGGTCTTGATTGTGAAAAGGTCGGATGTGACTGCGAATTCGACACTCATGCCGTGATTTAGGGTCTCGCCTACCGAAAGGTTGCCATCGTTACAACCGCCGCCCCCCGCCTTGGCCAATTCTGTCCTAGCCAATCCCGGACCTCTTCTGTCCAGCGTCCGGAAACGCGTCACCGGCGACCCCGACGCCCAACAGGCGCAAGGCAAACCGATCCCCGGCTAGGCTGTCTCCCGCTTGCGGCCAATGAACCGGTATATCGGCACCCGCCCCAAGGGGACATACGGCACCTTCGCCCGCCCTTCCCACAGGCTGACCGGCTCGAACCGCCGGACCAGATAAGGGATATGATCGGGGGACAGGTTCACGTTGTCGAAGCCGAACCACGCGGTCCAAAATGTCCGCGTCCACCAACCGTGGCGCTTCATGTCATCGGCCGGGTACTTGCGCGCGATGTAGAAATCCACCACGGCGATGACGCCGCCGGGCTTGAGCAGGCGCTCGGCGCATTCGATCGCCGCGAACCACTCCGGGATCATCGTCAGGCTGTAGGAGAAGGTCACCACGTCCGCCTTCAGGCCGTCAGGGAGTTCAAAGGTCGTGGCGTCGGCCTCGTGCGTCCGGACGTTGCTCCAGCCGCGCTCGGCGATGCGTTCCTGGGCCACCTTCAGCAGCGAGCCGGACAGGTCCACCACGTGCACACTGCCGAGCCGCTCGATCCGGTCGCCCAGATACTCCAGATTCAACGCAGTTCC
>CAZVAQ010000088.1:0-14157 GCA_964625145.1 uncultured Candidatus Sumerlaeota bacterium | reverse complement strand
GGTGGCGCTGGGTGTGGATTTTGGCACCGGTTCCTGGCGCGACCTGGACGAGCATCAGGTGTTTTATGTGGGCGTTGCTGAGGAGTGAGGGGAAAAGATTAAGGATGAAGGATGAAGGATAAAGGATGAAGGATGAAGGATGAAGGATGAAGGATGAAGGATGAAGATGGGGCTCGCCGACGCCTACTCCCTCGACCCCGCAAAACTCGGAACTCGGAACTCGGAACCCGGAACTCACTCATCCCCCGCCCATTGGTTGGCGACTTCGTCGACGGTGCCGCGGACGGCGATCTTGCCCTGCTCCATCAGGATCGCATGCTGGGCGGTTTGCTTGGCGAAGGGCAGGTCGTGGGTGACGATGATGAACGTGGTGCGTCCCTTTAGTTGCACCAGCCAGTCGGCGAACTCGCGCGTGGTGTTGATGTCGAGCGCCGAGGTCGGCTCGTCCAGCAACAGGTAGTCGGGTTCCAGCACCAGCGCGCGGGCGATGGCGACGCGTTGCGCCTGGCCGCCGCTGATGGCGGCAGGATAGCTCTGCGCCAGTTGCGCGATGCCGAGCTGGCTGAGAGCCGCGTTCGCCTTCTCGTTCGCCTCCGACTGCGACAGGCCGTAGACCTTCGTCGGCGCCAGCGTCAGGTTCTCCAGGATCGTCAGGTGCGGGAACAGGTGGAGCTGCTGGAACACAATGCCAAGCTGGCGGCGGAAATCGCGCATGGGAACCTGCGCGATGTTGCGGCCGTTGAGCTCGATCGAACCCGAAGTCGGTTCCAGGAATCGCCCGAGGCATTGCAGCAACGTCGTCTTCCCGGCGCCACTGGTGCCCAGGATCGCAAAGATGCGCTCGCGCGGGATGTCGACGGAGACGCCGTCGACGCCGACGGTGCCGTCGCTGTAGACTTTGCGGAGGTTCTTGATCGAGAGCATGGGAAAGGGCCTCTGGTGAGTGTGAGCAGGTTGGTGAAGTTCAGACAAATAAGGCACAACTGGAAGGATAAAGGCTAAAGTATTAAGGATAAAGTTGCCGAGGGCATCATTTGGCAGTCCCCTCGAGCGAGACTTGCTTCAGCCTTTATCCTTTAGCCTTTATCCTTCATCCTTCCCTCTACTTCTCCATCTGGTATCCTTTGCGGCGCATGCGGTCTTCGAGGACTTGGGCGGCCTTCATGAGCGGGAAGGCGACGAGGAAGAAGAGGAGGCCGACGACGAACCATAGTTCCAATGGTCGGAAGGTGATGGAGGCGAGTTTGTTGGTTTGTGTGACGACTTCGGCGACGCCGATGACGGAGACGAGGGCGGTGTCCTTGAGGAGGCCGACGACGCTGTTCATGAGGGGTGGGACCATGATGCGGAAGGCTTGTGGCCAGATGACGTGGCGGAATGCCTGGATGCGTGTGAGGCCGATTGCGAGGGCGCCGGTGACCTGGCCGGGTTGGACGGACATGAGGCCTGAGCGTACGACTTCGCCCATGTAGGCTGCGGCGTTGATGGTCATGGCGATGATGCCGGCCTGGAGGGGGGAGAATTGGATGTAGTTGCCGAGGCCGTAGTAGATGAAGAAGAGTTGTACGAGGACGGGTGTGCCGCGGATGATGTCGCTGAACCCGATCAGGATCCACCGCACCGGCGTGGGGCCGCTGTGAATGCCGACGCCGATGGGAATGGCGAGGATGAATCCGACGATGATGGCGGCTGCGGCGATGATGCAGGTGTACATGAAGCCGATGAGCATGATGCGTGCGATGACGGGGATGGTGATCTGGTCGGCTCTCATGTCGGCGATGTCGGTTGCTGCGTCGGCGTCTGCGGTGTCGAGGGCCTTGCCGAACCACTTGATGTGAAGTTGCTCAAAGAATCCGTCCGCCTCCATGGCATCGAGGGCGGCGTTGATCTGCTGGTGCAGCGCCTTGTTGTTTAGTGTGACGGGAATCGCGCAGCGTTCGCGGTAGAGGAGGTCGCCGACGGGAACGAAATCCTCGCCGGCCTGCTCGGCATTATACATGCCCACCAGGCGATCGGTGACGAAGCCCGACAGCCGGCCCGAACGCATGTCCTGGAACATGTCCGACTCGCCCGGATACATCTGCACATTCAGGTTTGGATAGTTGCGGGTGACGTATTGCTCGTAGGTACTGCCAATGCCCACGCCGATGAGTTCATCCTTGAAGGCGTCGATGTTCGGGAACTTGTCGGCGTCCTTGCCCTTCACGAACAACTGCGCGCCGGAGACGTAGTAGGGGCGGCTGAACAGGACCTGTTTCTCGCGCTCGGGCGTGATGGCCATGGAGCCGATGATGGCGTCGTAGCGGTTGGCCTGCAGGCCCGGGATGATGCCGGCCCATTCGATGGCGATGATCTCGGTGGGTCTGCCGAGGCGGCGGCCGACCTCGCGGGCGGTGTCCACGTCGAAGCCCTGAATCTGGCCTTCGCTGCCGTAGAAGCTGAAGGGTGGGTAGCGCCCCGTGAGCGCGACACGGAAGGGCTTGCCGGTCAACGCGGCCGAGTCGTCTTGGGCGGGCAGGCTCAGGACGGTCAGGAGCAGGCCGATGGCCAGCAGCAGGATTCTCTGCGGGGATGGAATCACGGCGTGGCATCTCCTCCGGCGTGGGGCCCGGGTGGGAATGGTGAGCGGCAAGCGCAAGAGGTCCGATAGTGGCAGAGGAACGCGGCGGCGATCAAGGATTGGTTTTGGGGGATTGACCTGCACGCGCGTGGTGGCGATGGGTTTCGGGTCCCCTGCACCGGGGAGATCACTTCATCCGGAGAGACCATGCCCATGAGACCGCTCCAACTGTTCGCGCCCTTGTCGGCGTTGCTCCTTGCAGTCGCCATGATCGCCAGTTTGGGCGGCTGCAGCGGGGGCGGAGGGTCCGATTCCGGCGGGCAGAACGCCGCGGGGAAATATCCCCCCGCGCCGGCGGGTGTGCTGCGCTTCAACCAGAACGCCTCGCCCAAGTTTCTCGATCCGCAGCTCCTGTACGACATCCCGTCGATGAACGTGGTGATCCACCTGTTCGAGCCGCTCGTGCGCTACGACGCCGAGGGCCAGATCGTGGCCGCCGATGCCGAGAGCTGGGAGCACAACGAGGACTACACCCTCTGGACCTTCAAGCTGCGCCCCAACAAGTGGAGCAACGGTGACGAGCGCACCGCCCACGACTATGTCTATTCGATCCGCCGCATCCTCACCCCGGCAACGGCGGCCAACTATGCGTCGATGGTCTACATGTTCCTGGAGGGCGGCGAGGAGTTCTACAACTCGGAAGGGAAGGAGGACGCCAACCTGGGTGTGCGGGCCGTCGATGACCTGACGGTGGAGTACCGGTTGATCAATCCCGCGCCATTCTTCCCCAGCCTCGTGCAGCACAGCGCCTGGATGGCGGTGCACGAGGGAACGATCACAAAGTACGGCCCCGATTGGTGGCGCGAAGCGCAGAGCTTTGTCAGCAACGGTCCGTTCAAGTTCGTCGAATGGCGAAGCAAGGACCGCATCATCATGGAGAAGAACCCGCACTTCTGGGATGCGGGCGCCATCCACTTCAACCGCATCGAGATCCGCTTCATCGAGAACGAAAGCACCGAGCTGTCAGCCTTCCTGGTCGGGGACATCGACATGACCTCGCAGGTCCCCTCGCGCGAGGCCGACAAGTGGCGCGACCGCCCCGAGTTCTTCCGCAGCCCCATGCTCGGCATCTACTATATCGCCATGAACCACACCCGCGCCCCCTTCAACGATGTGAACGTGCGCCGTGCTTTCTCGCTGGCCATCGACCGCGGCCTCATCACCGAACGCATCACCCGCAAGGGCGAACTCCCCGCCAGTGGCTTCATCCCGCACGGCATGGTCATGCACACGGGGGAGGATTACCGCGTCCACGCGCCCGCCTTCATCGACAGCAGCGACCACAAGGCGAACGTGGCGCGGGCGAAGGAGCTGATCGCCAAGGCCGGCTATGGCCCGGGCGGCAAGAGCCTGCCGCGCATCGAATACGCCTACAACGAGATGGAGCTGCACCGCGACATCGGCGAGATCGTCCAGCGATTCTGGAAGGACGCCTTCAATGCCGACACCAGCCTGGCCGTCATGGAATGGCCGACATTGTTGGAGCGCATGGAAAACCTCGATTACCAACTGGCCCGTGGATCATGGATCGGCGACTACGCGGACCCGATGACATTCCTGGAGATCTTCCAGTCCGACAACGGCAACAACCGCACGGGCTATTCCAACCCCAAGTTCGACGCGGCGTTCAAGGCCGCCTGTGCCGAACGGGACGCCGACAAGCGCCTGGAGCTGCTGATCGAGTGCGAGCGGATCCTTGTGGAGGAGGATTGCGTCATGGCCCCGATCTACGAGGTGCAGGTCACGCTGCTCAAGCGGCCCGAGCTGAAGGGGGTTGTGGTCTCCAACATGAGCGTCACCGACCTGAGCCGGGCGTACCGGGAGTAAGGATCGGGAACGAGAAACGCGGGATGAATTGTGGGCGTGTGGCGCCGGTTTTTTTGGGCTAGCACCGGCGCCGGGGGCAGGGGTGGACTTGGTGCATTCGATCCTTTTGCCATGAGGGCTTTTTCATGCGTCTCGTTCGTATTTCCCACTCGCAGTTCCTGAACCTGGACTCGGTCACCCGCATGGAGGTGTTCGTCACCGAGGACCTGCGCTACATGACGGTGCACTTTGCCAGCGGCACCACCTACCGATGCACCGAGGAAGAAACCGAAGTGCTCTACAACTACGTGGAGTCGAGCATCGAGAACCCCACGTCGCAGGTGAGTGAGTAAGGCGACGCATCCCAGCAGGGCGGGAGACTCCGCATGTCGGGGCATGCAGGTCGATTGCTGATAGCCGAGGACGAGGCCGAGACGCGCCTGCTGCTCAAGCGCACGCTCACGCGCGAAGGCTTTGACGTGGCCGTGGCGGCCGACGGCGGCGAGGCCTTGGAAATCCTGCGCGCCGACGACACCTTTGACGTCCTCGTCAGCGACGTGCGCATGCCCGTGCGCGACGGGCTGGAGCTGCTCAAGGAAGTCCGCCGCCTGCGCCCCAAACTCCGCGTCGTCCTCGTCACCGCCTACCTCGACGTCCAGCAATACTACGAAGTGATGAAGAGCGGTGCGTTCGAGTACCTCAGCAAACCCTTCAAGATCCCCGACCTCCTCGAAGTCCTCGACAGGGCCATGGAGAAGTAGTTCCTCGTTCCTGGTTCCACGTTGAAGCACCTTCACCAAGCAAGACCACCCGCACCGAACGGAGCATGGGCATCCGCGTGCCCTTGCGCCGTCAGTCCCAGAATCACGGCACCAGAATCACGGCAACAAATCACTGAATGACACAAGAGAGGGCGCCCGGGTTGATTCGGGCGCCCTCCTGACTTGTCCGGGGACAACCTGGCTCAGCAGTATTCTTCGAATGCCGCACGCAGGCTGCGGGCGATCACGTCGGGCAGGTTGCCTTCGATGTGATGGCGCTCGATCATGTGGACGAGTTCGCCGTCCTTGAGCAGGGCCATGGCCGGGGAGCTGGGCGCCACGCCGGTGAAGTAGCCGCGGGCGGCGTTGGTGGCTTCGCGGTCCTGGCCGGCGAAGACGGTCAGGAGCTTGTTCGGGCGCTTGTTGGCGCCTTCCAGTGCCATGCGCAGCGCCGGCCGCGCGCCGCCGGCGGCACAACCGCACACGGAGTTGACGAAGACCAGCGCGGTGCCGGTCAGGTTCTCGAGTTCGGCGGCCACCTGATCGGAGGTGGTGAGTTCCTTGAAGCCGATCTCGACGACTTCGTCGCGCATGGGCTGGACCATTCGGGGATCGTACATGGGGTTTGGTGCCTTTGCATGGGGAGGTGGCGCGGCTGGGCCGCGCGGGGGGTCTGTCTAGGCCACCGCAGGATGCGGACCAAGGAGAAAGCGAGTTCCGGGATCCGGGTTCCGGGTTCCGAGTGGGTGGATCGAAGGTGGCGGGTGGGACTTGGCAGGCCGGGAGGCCTGCCCTACGGCGCTCGCAATCCCGGCCTCATCGCCCGTCCACTCATCCATCCAGCCGGTCGGCGATGGCGCGGGATTCATCCAGCATGGCGCGGATGACTTTGCGGATGTCGCCCAGGTCGGATTCCTTGTGGCTCTTGCGCCAGAGGCGCTCGAACTCGGGGAAGAGGGCCTCGGTGTCGTCGGCCAGATCGCGCAACTTCCTGGCGAGCTCGGGGTTGGCCGCGCCTGCGTTGGCATCGAACTCGGCGCGCAGATGGGCACGGCGGCCGACGAGGATGTTGAAGCGCGAGGCGCACAGCAATTCCTCGACGATCCAGCGCTCGCCGATGCCGCGGGCCAGCATGTCCTCGAACAAGCGCACGCCCTTGGTGCCTTCGGCGATGAGCTTGTCGGCGTTCTCGGCGGGAATCTGGTAGAAGCGCGCGGGGCCGGTCTCGGGTTCGAGGAGCCAGTAGAAGGCAACCCACGTGCCGTTGGGGATGGCTTGGTCGCGCATGGATTGGATGACGGCGCGGTCGGCGCTGCCAAACAGTTGGTGGTTCCACGCGGCGTCGAAACCTTCCTGGTCCGGCGTGTTGTTGACGTTCCAAGCGACGGCGGCGCCGAGCGCAAAGCCGTGCAGCGATCCGGCCAGGATGTTGAAGTTGCCGTGGTCGCCCCAATCGGTGTTGAGCAGGCCGATGGCGCCATGGCGATGGCCAGCGTCGGCGTAGCGGCGAATGTTGAGGTCGGCGTTGTTGACATCATTCATCACGCGGCGCCAGCCGCTGGTGCCGGGGCAGACGTAGAAGTCGAGTCCGGCATCGGCGAACAGCTTGCAGCTTTCGAAGTCGGCGTTGGCCGAATAGCCCCAGTTGAGCAGGATCGTGTCCTTCGGGATTTCGGGGACGAGCGTGGGGTGCTGCTTCACGATGTCGCCCCAGAACATCATGCGCTTGCCGTAGCTCTTGGCCATTTCGTTGAGCCACTCGATGTGGTCGAGGTACAGGCGTCCCTTGCCGCGTTGCTCGGCCAGTTCCTTCGTCCTGCCTTCACCCAGGTCGTATGTCTCGTCGGCCGACACGTTCACAAACGGCGCGTCATACAGCGGCAGGTACTCGTCGTGCATCTTCTTCAGGATGGCCAACGCTTCCGGATTGCTGACGTCGATGGTGGCGCCATGCATGCGCGGATTCCAGGGCAGATCCTCCCAATTGCCAAGTTCGACATCGGCAAGGTGCCGGTACTCGGGGAGCGAGAACACACCGGCCATGTGGCCGAAGGATTGAAGGCTGGGGATGAACAGCACGCGCCGGTCCTGGCAATACTTCTGCAGCTCCAGGATCTCATCGGCGGTCAGGCCGTCGGGGTTGTGCGCGATTCCCGGATTGAACCGGAACATGAACGGGTGTTCCACATAGAGCTGGAACTGGTTCACCTTGTAGGCGGCCAGGTAATCGACGACCCACTTGAGTGTCTCCAGCTTCGGCACGCGGCCGCGCGACACGTCCATGTGAACGCCGCGGTTGGGGTAATCCGGCGAGTCGGTGATGGACAGCTTCGGGAGTTGCGAGCCGGACTGGCGGACGATCTGGGTGAGGGTCTGCAGGCCGTAGAACAAACCTTCGGCTCCGTGGCCGTGCACTTCTGCCACGTTGTCACCGATGGTCAGCGTGTAGCTTTCGCGCTCGATGGAACTGTCGGAGCGATGGCTGGCGACAGTCAGGACGATGTCGCCGGCGAGGGGCTGTGTGTCGCGTCCCAGACGGGACAGTTGGTAACGCAATCCGGTGACGCTGACGATCGTGTCGCGCAGGCGTTGCGCAGCCAGGAACTCGGGATCCTCGACCGGTTGAGGCAGGAAGATGCGTCCGTCCGGCACCAGGCTCAACGTGCCTTCGGCGCGGGTGAGCTCCTTCGGCGTGGGGATCAGCCACAGATCCTCGGCAGCGGCGCGCTGCATGCCGAGCAGGGTGATGCAGAGCGACACGATGGCGAGGATCGCCTGCAGGGACAGCGATTCGTGAGGCATGAGAGAGAGCCCCTTTCGGAAGTGAGAAGAGTGAAGAGTGAAGAGTGAAATTGGCGGGGGGGCAAAGCCAAAGGCGGGAAGATGAAGGCGGAAGGATGAAGGATGAAGGATGAAGAAAGAACGCGGCCCCGGGGTGGGGCCGCGCTCGGATGGCGGATTGATGAGGGTGTCGGGGTTACTTGGCGGCCTTCTTGGCGGCCTTCTTCGTCGTGCTCTTGGTGGCGGCCTTCTTGGTGGTGCTCTTGACGGCGGCCTTCTTGGTGGCGGGGGCCTTGGTCTCTGCTGCCTTCTTGGTGGCGGGGGTCGTCGCCGCAGCCTTGGTTGTGGAGGTCGACTTCTTTGCGGCCTTCTTGGTGGCCTTCGGTTCGGCGGCGGTGGTGGCTGCCTTCTTTGCAGCCTTCTTGGCTGCTGGCTTTGCGGGTTCTGGAGCAGCTTTGGCCGCGGTGGTTGCCGCGGACTTCTTGGCGGCCTTGGATGCTGCCTTCGGCGCTGCCTTTGCGGCGGGTTTGGCGGGCTCAGGCTTGGCGGGTTCGGGCGTCGCCACGGGCGCGGGCGCCGCGGCGGGGGCTGCCTTCGAGGCCTTTGCCGCAGAACTGGCAGCGGGAGCACGTCGGCCGCGGCGGGCGGGCTTGCGGGGCGGTGTCTCCGCAGCCGGGGATTGGGCCTCGATGGAGATCTGTGCCGGATCCGTGGGGCCGATGGGCTCCTCCATGCTAACCCCGGGTTTGGTTCCCGGATGCGGGGAGACACCCCAGGTGCCGATGACGGTGATCTTGCGCGCCATGGGAACGTGGGGCTTCTCGGGGGGCGCGGCGGTGGCGACGGCAAATGCCGACGTGCGCTTCATCTTCTTGAAGACTGGCGACGCCTGGGCGGTGCCCCAATTGTTCACGATCCGGACTTTGCCCGTGGTCAGCAGCCCGGTCGAAGTTGTCGCAGGCGTCTCGGCCACGGGTGTGGGCATCGACGAAACCGTGATGGTATCGCGATCGGTGCGGCGCCGTTCGAAGCGCACATGCAACTGAGCCTTGCGGCGCTCTTCGTCGGAGACGCGCGCGGCTTCCTCCACCCGGGCGGCGGCTTCATCGCCGGACAGGAGCCCGCCCTTGTCGGTGCGGGTAGCGGCCTCGTTATCCACGACGAAGTTGACCGCCTCGTTCAGGACATCGTCCTCGAGCTCGAGTTCCTCGGCCAGTGGCGTACCGTCCACGGAGCTGGCGTCCTGAAGCTGCCCGTTGGTGTGGCCAACCTCAAGGCCTCCACGACGGCGGCGGCCACCGCGGCGTCCGCGCCGTGTGCGGCGGGGCGCTTCTTCAGCTGAGGGCGTTTCATCATCGCTGCCAGCAGCAGTGGGCGGCAGCGGTGTGGATGCGGGCTTTGCCGGCGGTGCGGGGCGCTGGCGGTCGGTGCCGGGCTTGGGTGCGGCGGGGGCCGCTGCCTTCAACTCCACGGCAGCCGGGCGCTTGTCGTACCCGATGGCCGCCTGCAGGACGTCGTCCTCGGCGATGCGCACGGCGGGGAGCTGTGGTGCCTCGCGCTCGGGACGGCGGATGGGCGTGACGGTGTAATCTTCCAAATGCAGGGCCGGGTCGGCGCGCAGGATGACCTCCAACCCGGATCGCTTTGTGAATGCTTCCAGGAACGGCGCGAAGTCCGACTGCAGGTGCGTCAAGACCGCCTGGTTTGTGCAGAGGATGACGCCCGAGAGACGCTGCTTGTCCTGCGAGATGATCTCCAGGTCGCGGCGGATGCGGCGCCACACCTCGTCGGCGCACAACACGCGGCCTTCGCCCTTGCAGTAGGGACAGGGATCGAAGACCTGCTTCTGCAGCGACTGGTGCTTGCGCTTGCGGGTCATCATCATCAGGCCGAAATCGCCGAGGCGGCCGATGGTGTACTTTGCCCGGTCGTGGCGCATCTGGTGCTTCAACTCGTCGGCGACGCGCTGTTGGTGCTCGCGGGAGAGCATGTCGATGAAGTCGATGACGATGATGCCGCCGATGTCGCGCAGGCGGATCTGCTGGGCGATGGCCTCGCAGGCTTCCATGTTGGTGCGCAGGGAGGTCTTCTCCTGGTCCTTGGAGCCGGTGAAGCGGCCGGAGTTGACGTCAATGGCGGTGAGCGCCTCGGCCTCGTCGATGATCAGGTAGCCACCGCTCTTGAGCCAGACCTTGCGGTTGAGCGCCTTCTCGAGCTGGGCGTCGACCTGATAGGCGGAGAAGATGGGTTCGCGACCGTCATAGTCGATGACCTTCTCGACCAGCTCCGGCAGCGAGCGGGCGAGCGTCGTGCGCAGCGCCTCGGCCATCTCCTCGTCATCCACGACGACCTGGTCGATGTCGGGCTTGAAGGCGTCGCGCACCAGGCGGTTGACGATGTCATGGTCGCTGTAGACCAGGCCCGGTCCCTTCATGGAGCGGAACCGCTCGACCAATTGGTGCCATTCGGCGGTCAGCAACTCCACGTCGCTGCGGATCTGTTCCTCCTCCACACCAAGCCCAGCGGTGCGGACGATGAAGGAGTATTGGTCGGTGCGCAGTTCGGCGAGCAGCTTCTTGAGCTTCATGCGTTCCTGGCCCAGCGCGACGCGGCGGCTGACGCCGCCCTGCTGGCTGGGGAACGGCAGCAGCACCAGGTATCGCCCGGCGATGGTCATGTTGGCCGTGGCGCGCGGCGCCTTGGCGCTGATCTCGTCCTTCACGACCTGGACGACGATGGTGTCGCCCTTCTTGACGGGGGGCGGGGCGTCCTTGGCGTTGGGGTCGGGGCGTGGCCGGCGGCCGCGGAGCTGGATGCGGCCGGGGATGGTTTCCTTGGCGGCCTCGGCCATGGCGGCCTCGAAGTCCTCCTCCAGGAACACCAGCGACTCGGGCCGGATGTCCATGAAGTGCAGGAAGACGTTGCGGTCCAAGCCAACGTCCACAAAGGCGGCCTGCAGGCCGGGGATGACGTCCTGGACGACGCCGCGGTAGATGTTCCCGACGATGGTTCGGTCGAGAAGGTTCTCGATGTGAAACTCGACGAGGTTATTGTCTTCTAGGAAGGCGACGCGCACATCGTTGTCGCCGCGGTTGATCACAACGCGCTTTCGCATAAGTCTCCGCAATCTGGAAAATGGGGGTACGACACGCTGCCAGGACTTCCCCTTCTCCCTGGTGAACACAGGGAGAGACTTCGTGGGCCATGGGGGACGCGATCCGGCGCGAACGTCGTTCGTGAGCACTGATCATGGAAAATCTGGTTGTCACGAGGGTTACTGAGGCAACTCCGGCTGCTTCTGGGGAGGAGGGGGGCGGGCTTTCTCCGGGACACTGGCCCGGGGTGCGTCAGGCTGCGCCACTCCTGCGGGGGGACTGTTGGGGCCCGTGGGAGGGAATGGCAAGGAGGAAGAGTGAAGAGTGAAGAGTGAAGTGTGAAAAATGGGTGGTTTGGGGATGAATGGGGGATGAGTTCGGGGTTCCAAGTGCCGGATTCTGAGTTGTCAAGGTTCTGTCCGGAAGCGCTATGGGCCCAGGGGGATGGAGCGGGTCAGGCGCAGATCGACTGTGGGTATTCCTTGATAGCTGATGGCGGGCTGGCCGTTGGGACCAAAGGCGAGGGAGGAGTAGCGGCCGGAGAAGGGGGAGGTGTCGGGATAGGACAGGATCCACTGCTCGCCATTGAAACGGGCGAGGGTGAGGGAGCTGGTGCGGGCGGTAAAGGCGGGGTGGCCGTCGGGCCCGAAGGCAAGGGAGACGAAGACGTCGCCAGTGGTTGAGGGGAGGACTTGGGTGGATTGCCAGTCCTGGCCATCGAACTGGGCGAAGTGCAGGTGATAAGCTGAAGCGGTGGCGCCGACCATGGTGCGGACCTTGTGGATCAGGGCGGGTTGGCCGTAGGGTGAATAGGCGAGCGATGTTCGGTTGTAATTATCACCCAAGGAATCGAGGGTGGAGAGGTTCCATTGCTGGCCGTCGTATTCGGCAAGGGCGAGTCTTAGGTTGGCGGTTTGATAGGCAATGACGGGGTTGCCGGCGGGGTTGAAGGCGAGGGAACTGGAGCCAGCGGTTCCGGGTCCGCCGCTGATGTTGGTGTTATGCCACTGATTGCCGTCATATCTTGCGAATTTCAAGTGGCCGTTGCCGAGGAATGCTTCGGTGGCGATATGGGCGATGGCGGGTTGGCCATCGGGGCCGAATGCGAAGGAAATCCAGAAGCCACAGTTTACCTCGTTGTCGACATCCTCTATCTGCCAATCGTTGCCATCGTATCGGGCAAAGCGTAGGTTGTGTGATTCCGCACCGCGGTGCTGATAGGCGATGGCGGGTTGTCCGTCGGGGCCGAATGCTAGGGAGCTGTACCATCCGTTGCGGCCGTCATGGTCGACCTTGGTGAGGTGCCAATCGGCGCCGTCATACCGGGCAATCTCAAGGGACTCGGGCATGTCCTGCAGCGTGGTCTGAAAGCTGATGGCGGGTTGTCCGTCGGGTCCAAATGCGAGGGATGTGTGAAACCCGGTGAGGGGAGGTGGGTCGACGACGGTGATGACGTAAGGTGCGGCGTCGAGGCCACGGTCCTGGGCCAGCAGTTTGAGCAGATCAGGGAGGTCGGCGGTTTGACGCTCGAGGAGATCGACAGCGGCGGAGAGTTCCTCGAGGGTGCGCATGGTGGGTGCGGGCTCGTCTTCGGGTTGGAGGGAACCCGGATGGGCGAGGTGTGGGCATGCCGCAACGGCGATGATGGCCAGCACGAGGGTGGACTTGAGATGCGACATGGGGGAATCCTTGAGGCGATGGGGCACGACGCGCTGCCGGGGGGCGGGGGAGAGGGGATTCAGGGTGATGTGGAAATGAGGCGTGCGTAGCGCAGATCTGCCGGGCCTTCGCGGTGGTAACTGACGACGGGGTGGCCATCGGGAGTGAAGCTGAGCGATGGGTAGTAGCCTGAGCCGTTGCCGGTCTCGAATGTGGAGAGACTCCACTGGAAGCCGTTGTTGCGGGCGAGGAGAAGGGCGTCGAGGTTGGTGTCCCGATAAGCGATGGCTGGACGGCCGTGAGGGTCGATGGTCATGGATGGGAAAGTGCTGGCTTCGCTGATGGGAGCAACAAAGCGGGTAATCCATGCGCCATTCTCGAAGCTGGAGAGGCGCACGTCACCGCGAGAGGCGGCCCGGTGGCAGATGTGCGGTGTGCCGTAGGGGTCAAAGGCGAGAATGCTGTATTGGCCGGGGTTGTTCAGGGTGCTGACTGTGGTGAGTTGCCATTGGGTGCCGTCAAAGCGTGCGTATCTGAGGGCGCCGCCTGTGGAGTAAAAGTAATAGCTGATGGCGGGTTGTCCGTCGGGAGCGAAGGCCAGAGAGGTGTGGCGACCTGTTCCGCCGGTGGTGTCGACGGGTTGGGTGCTCCACTGGTTTCCGTCAAAGCGCGCCAAGCGCAGGTCTTCGTTGGCGGCGTCGTGATAGCTGATGGCAGGGTGGCCGTCGGGGCCAAAGGCGAGGGATGTGTACAAGCCGGTGTTGCCGCTATCGTCGATGGTAGTGATGTCCCAGGAAGATCCGTCATAACTTGCGAAAGCGAGCGAGCCGCTGTTGGCTGTCGCGTGAAAACCGATGGCGGGTTGACCGTTGGGGCCAATAGCCAGCGAGGTGTCAGTTCCGCCTTGGCCCGGGGCGTTTATTTCCTCGAGGTGCCATTGCGAGTTGCTGAAGCGTGCGAGGCGCAGGTTGTCGGTGCTGGCGGAGTAATAGCAGATGAGGGGTTGGCCATCGGGCCCCATGGCAAGGGAGGTGTGCTGACCGGTGGTGCCGACGGAGTCGACGGTGGTCTTCAGGGCGGGATCGAGGGAGGTTCCTTCCCCCTGCACGAGAAGGGTGGAGAGATCGCGAATGGTCGCAGTGCGAGCTTCGAGCGCATCGATCCTCTGGCCGAGTTGGTCAAGTGTCTGCATGGTTGGCGCGGGCGGTGCCGATGGTTCCAAGTCGCCGGCCCTTGCAGTGGTGCAGAGGGCCGTGATGGCAAGGGCAAGGGCGACGCCTCGCCATGGGCTAAGAAGGTTCAAGTCCCTATTCATCCTGACTCCTGCAAGCTGCTCACTCTTGAAGCATGCTGGAGGGTGGGGCGAGCGAGTCGCGAGCGTCAATCGAGGAGCAGGGGGCGGGGGAGTTCCGGGTTCGAAGTTCCGGGTTCCGAG
>CAZVAQ010000087.1:0-14229 GCA_964625145.1 uncultured Candidatus Sumerlaeota bacterium | reverse complement strand
CCACCCTGTCCACTGCGTCCACGGAGTCCTCACGTCCGCCCATTCAACCCGCTGCAATCGCTTGCCGCAGGTTCTCCCCCGCCCGCTTCATCGCCTCTTCCATTGATTGTCCCGGCGGCACGATGCGGACCACGGCGTCTTCGCCGTGGGATGCCACCAATTCTTCCACTGCTTCCTCCTCGACAGAGCCGGCAAATACTCGAACAGGCACGCCGCGTTCGTGGGCCATTTGGATCAACGCCCCGGGGCCCTTGCCTTCCAGGCTCGATCGGTCGAAGCGTCCCTCGCCCGTGATCAACAAATCCGCCGCGTCCAGCGCCTGCGGAATGCTCAGCCATTCCGCCACGAGATCAAAGCCCGGCACCAATTGCGCATTCATCGCCGCGCGCAGGCCAAAACCCGCGCCGCCGGCCGCCCCCGCGCCGGGTTCCTCCATCAAGGCATGCGGCGCACCAACATGATCCGCAAGCATCATGGCCATGCGCCTTGTTTGATTCTCCAGCGCGCGCGCATCCTCGGCGCGCAATCCCTTCTGCGGAGCAAACGCACCAACCGCACCGCGAGGTCCCAGCAAGGGGTTCGTCACATCGCACGCCAACCGAACCGGTGGGATGTCGCCCATGATCTTTCCGTGCAGCGCCACCACATGCGGCCACATCGCCGGCGGCACGCGCTCCACAATGTCACCCGAGCGCAATCGCGCGCGGAGCCCCAGCGCGCACAAGGCATTCAGCGCAAGATCGCTGGTGGCGCTCCCGCCAAGCCCGACAAGGATCGCCGACGCATCGCGCCGCGCAACCTCTGCAATCAACTCTCCCAATCCACGCGTGGTCGTCTTCCATGGATTGCGGTCCGCTTCGCGCACCAACACGATGCCGCTGGATGATGCAATGTCCACCAACGCCACGCGTCCGGTATCGGGCAGTTCGCCAATCAACCGCGCCGGCCGCGGAATCGCCGTGGCGTCCACCGTGCCGACATGCGCCTGCACCGGAGTACCCAAGGGCCCCTCGACAGTCAGCGGCGTCCACTCACCATCCAGCGCCCGCGTCAGCAGTTCCGCAAAGCCATCTCCCCCATCAGTCAACGGCGCCTCCACGACTGCGTGCCCCTTTGCTTCCAACTCCGCGCGTGCAATCGCACACGCCTCCCGCGCGGAAAGCGAACCCTTGAACTTGTCGAACGAAACGAGGATGCGCATGGTGGTTCTCCTTCCCGATTCGCCAACACCAATCTGACTTCCCATGGCAGAACAGCATATTTCAGCGAATCAACCCCGGCCTTCTCTCCACATCATCCATCTGTGTTCATCTTTCCCATCTGTGACGAAGATTCCCCCTCCGTTTTCTCCGTGCCTCCGCGGTAAACCTCCCCCTCCTCCTCCTAGAAGAAACTCCAGAAATCTCCACTCACTCCCGGCTCCGGCGCAACCCCTGCCGCGAACCAGATGTCGCCGGTGTCGGCCGGCGCGTCGCCGAAAAACTCCCCGAATAGCACATGCGGCACATCATTGCCGTCCAGCACCACGCACGGCTTCACCCACGCGCCCGTCTCCGGCGTCACCAGCTCCTCGCGCACGATGGTCCGCGTGACGGGATCCAGCACCGCATAGCGAATGCGATTTTGCAGGTAGGATTCCACCTCGACCCACACGGCGTGGATGAGCCCCTGACTGTCCAGCTCGAAGGCTATCGCCTCCGCGCGTTGGCTGCCGTCGGTCACAAGCCAGGAATTCTCGAGCAAACCCGTGGAGGCATTGCGACGTCGCAGCATCACGCGCGAGACTTCCGACCTGCGATCCGTCCACCCAATCCAAAGCGAACCATCCGCCTCCGCGCGCACGCTCGCCGGATTGGTGTATCCATCCGTGAGCGAACCGACCAGCAACGGCGCGCTCAGCAGTCCGTCTTCGGGAATCGCCGCCAACCACAGCGACGCCGGCAAGCCGACACCCTCCGACCACACGGCGAACCAAGCCTCGTCCGTCGCGACAAGTTCCGGTTGTGTCAACGATGCCGGACCGAACGGAGGGTTGGGCGGGCGATCCTCGAATCGCGTGCGCCGCATGTCAGTCATGCTTTCGTCCAGATCAAAGGCTCCGCCCGCGGGCGCGTCCTTGAGGAACAGATCCGCGACACCGGAGTTGAAGTGAAAGTCGTACCAGATGACGCGCATTGCCCCATCCGGCCCGGCGAGTATGCGCGGCGAGTAGGCGTTGTCGCCAAAGTGCTCCGCGACCGTCGTGGTAAGCCGAATGTCGGTTGTCGAGAAGCTGCCCCCCGGCGGCTTCACATCCGCGTAGACCTCCACGTTGTCGATCCAACTGTAGGGAACGCCGCCGCGGCAATGGCGATGGTCCTGCCACACGACCCACACGGCGCCATCATCGGTTAGTGTCAGGGATGGTTGGCGCCCACCGACGCGAACGTCCCCTTCGATGTACGAATCATCCACCGTCTGCGGCGCCGACCAACCAATCCCGCGCGACCAGGATGCGTAAAAAACCTCCGACGGCGTTTCCGGCGCGGTGGACAAGGTTCCCGACCACCACACGGCATGCAAGGTACCCTCGGAATCGAACGCCGCCTGGCGCGAAGGGTTCCGCGTCATGCGGTAATTCGCCGCCGAATCCGTCACAGGCACCGGATCCTCGAACACCTCCCCCCCAGAAACACTCCCAACCCCCAAAACCACCATCATCCAGGAAAGCAGCCACCGATGCATCACTCCCACCTTTCTTAATTCATAATTCAGAATTCATAATTAAAAACTACCTGTTCACGATGTCATTCGCCAGCGCCGTCACGTCCTCGACGTTCACCACGCCGTCCATGTTGTAATCGCCGCGTTCATACTGCGCCGTGCCGTTCACGATGCCGTAGGTGGCGGAGTTGATCGTGGCGACGCGGTTGCCTGCGCCGTCAAGGACCGGCGCGCTGATGCCCAACGAACCGTCCACCTCCGCGTCGGCAAGACGCACGATGAGCCGATGGCTCGGATCTTCATCGATGGCAGTGTCGAATTCTGCACTTCCAGCCAGCGTGCCGATGATCGCGAACGATTCGTTCAGCAGGGCACCGGCTGTCGGCTCCTCGTATGTCACATCAAACACCAGGTGATCGGTCACCACCGGGTTCCTCATTGGGAGCACGATCGTTGGGAAGTTGTATCCGCTGGCCAGATGAATCGTGGCGCTGACCTGACCGGAGAGCACGCCCTCGCGACGCAGGGTCGCGTACACGGTCTTCTCGCCATCACCGGCAGACAGCACAAAGGTCAGAGGCTCGCCGTCCAGCGCGATCCAATCGCCGCCGCCGCTTGTCTCCGACAGGCGAATCTCCTCTCCATACGCGCCGGTGAATTCAACGCTCACGACGGGCTGGGTGGTGAAGCCCTGCGGCGCGGACGTGGTGAAGTCGGTCAGCGTGATGCTCTCCAGATAGGGCACGGGCGGTTGCACCCACTGCACCGGATTGCGCGGCGCATTCATCACATAACCGGGCGCAAACGCCCATCCGTCCCACGAACCGTCGGAGAGAAAGCGCCCCCCCGCACCGACCATCGAATCCTGCCATGGCTCCAGCGTCGGCGATTCCTCCGTCGAGTAAAAGGCCCAGAAACCGTCCGTGAGGAAACCATTCTGCAGGTGGTCCTCGGGGTCTTCCACCGTTCCGCCGTCGGAGCCGGTGAACTCAAAGGCGCCGCCGGTCCCATTGGCGTCGAAGTGCATGCCGTAAACCGCCAACCCAAACGCGAACTGCTGGGTGTTCCATTCAAGCCGGGGGTCGGCCTGCACCACCATGCGCAACGCATCCTCGCCGTTGAGCACGCCGTCCCACCGGACGCCCCAACCGTAGCTGTGCGCCACCTTGCCATCATGGAAATCGATCACCACGGCCGCCGAGTTGCTTCCGTTGCCGACCCAGTAAGCCACTTCGTCAAACTCGCCGGGATTGGCCACACCCGTGAATTGGGCCGGTGCCGTGTTGGTCATCAGCACCAACGTTCCCGTCATCAGCCATGCTGTTGTCCTGCCACTGATTACCCTGCAATCACTTGCCATCATGGTTTTGCCGCTCCGCCTTTGGATTCACACCGGCCCCACGGCCGGTGGGCCAACCCTCGCGGAGGAAGACACCTGTGCGCCGACACGGTCGAATCGCGCCGCATCGTCCGACAGCCGCCCCCGCGAGCGGACCAGGCTTTGGCGTTTGGAAAGTTGGTGGTGGGAATCCTGGGCTGGATGCGTTCCGCCGGTCAGCGGTATGCCGCACTGCCTGTGATCCGACCGGCCTTTCCCGCGAAAGCCTCGTCGAACATCCCCGACGGTCGTGTTGCCGTCAGGTCACAGGCAGGTCTTCGGACTTGTGGGCATTTCCGGCGCCTTGACGCGCCGGCTTTCCTGTCAACCGCCGCTTCCCGGGACCATCCCGTCCCAGTGCTCTTGGCGGTCTTCGTTCCCACTCACCGCTGCGGGGCAGCTCCGGATTCGCACCGGATTCCCTCTTGCCTCGTGCAGGCGACATGGCCGCCGCCAACACGAACCCGTGAGTGCCGGAGCATGGGCATCGCACCTCGCCCAGGGTCAAGCCCCATCGCGCACATCGGCGCAAGCCGCGCCCGGCCAGGCCCAAGTATCAAGCCGCAGTCACATTATTATTCAAAATTCATAATTCATAACTCATAATTTCTAAACGTCCCTGAGCCGCGGGTCCAGGATGTCGCGCAGGCCATCCCCCAGCAGGTTGAAACCCAGCACCGTCACCAGGATGGCCAGGCCCGGAAACAACGGCAGCCAGCGATAGAAGAGCAGGTACTCGCGCGCGTCCGACAGCATGTTCCCCCACGTCGGCTCCGGCGGTTGCGCGCCGAGGCCCAGGAAACTCAAGCCCGACTCCGCAAGGATCGCCGTCGACACACGCAGCGTCCCATAGACCAGCAGCGTCCCCATCAGGTTCGGCAGGATGTGCCGCAGCATGATGCGCACCTTGCCCACGCCGATGGACTGGGCCGCGTCCACGAATTGCTCCGCCTTGATCGCCAACACGCTGCCACGCACGAGTCGCGTGTAGGATGGAAATGTCGCAACGCCCAGCGCGATGATCAAATTCCATAGCGACGGCCCCAGCGCGGCCGTCACCGCGATCGCCATCAACAGGAACGGAAACGCCAGCATGACATCGCTGAAGCGCGAGATCACCGAATCAACCCAGCCGCCAAGATACCCCGCCAGCAGCCCCAGCGACGTGCCCACCGTCATGCCGATCAACACCACGGTGAACCCGACGAGCAGGGATGTGCGCGAGGCATACAACACCCGCAGCAACACGTCGCGCCCCAATTGGTCGGTCCCCATCGGATGCGCCAGGCTGGGCGGCTGCAGGGTGCTGGGAAAATCCTGGGCCACAACCTTGTCATATGGCGCCACGACCAAGGACGCGAGCGCCGTCAGCACCAATCCAATCACCACGATCAATCCCAGCATCGCCAGTGTGTTGCGACGGAACCGCCGCCAGAAATCGTGGAAGTCACTCATCGTGCTTCAGTCCTGGTTGAGTCTTCGTTCGATCAGCGCATTGCTGAACGCCATGCCCCCGGGGGCTGGGAGTAGTAGCGTCCGGCGGTCAAGCGTCAGCACCCACATGCTGCCGGCGACATCGCCGCTCCGCTCCACGACCGGATTGGTCGGCCGCGCCAGCAATGCCTTGAACAAGTCGCCAAAGAGGGCCTGCTCCAGCACAGTCTCGTCCGGCGCATCCTCACCCCGCAAGGGGGCGAACACCACATGCCCCAACTCCAGCGAGAAGACGGCACCGCGGGTCAGGCGCGTCAGGCGCGCCTCGCGCACGGCTTGTCCCCCGCGCCCCCAGCGCGCGCGATCCAGATCCACGATCAGCGCCGGCACCGCTCCCTCCGAGCAGGTCACATCGCCAAACTCCGGCTGCACGGTCACGGTGGTGCCTTCGGGAACTCCCAAGGCCCAGCGCACTCGCGCAGTACGGGCGCGGGAGAGCAAGTCGAGGAAATCGCCTTCCGTCTCCAGCCCCGTCATGATCACCATGTCCGGCACCAGGGCCAGACCCGCCGAGCCATCACGCTTCGTCACGCCAACCTGCTCGGCATTCTCCCCCGCCAGCAGCAGCGTCTCGCGATTGCGATGGCGCGCCAGCAGATCATCCTCACTGAGCGCCGCGGTCCCATCCGGGCTTCCAGCCAATTGCAGGACGCCCACGGTCGCTTCCGGCCGGTCGACGGACAAGGGTTGGGGCGAGCGCCCCCCACAGCCCGCGGCGAGGAGGATCACCGACATCAGTGTGAACAGGAATCGAATCATGGCCAAGGATCGAAAAGACACCCCGCCCCCCCGGGCAAAGGGTTTCTCGCGCCTTCGCCACAAAACCGCCAAAACCGCCACCCGGCGCGCTCCAATGTCGCGTACTACCGCCGCGGCTTGGGCGTGGGAGTGGGGGTCGGAACCGGCATCCAGGGGACATGGGAGTCGACGCGCAGGTCCGCCGACGAAATGCCGCGAAGGCGCGGGTATTTGTCCAGCAACCCCTCGGCCTTGAACAACGTCTCCTCCGGCCTCAGGCGCCCGCAGATCAACCGCGCCCCCGACCGCATCACGAGCACCAGTCCCAGTTCCTCCGACCAATGGTATTCCGAAACCTGGTCCGCCAGCGGCGAGACGCTGTTCCGCAGGGTGCCATGGTACTCGAGCGCCCGCGCCACCAGGTCTTCCGGCAAGCGGTCACCCACGTTCACGTGCATGGTGCTCGCGGTCGTCAGCAGCAACAACTCGCGGTCGAGCATCTCCTCCGTCGTTGCCTCGGCGAACAGCACTCCATCCATGTCTGCCAGCAGGCCCCTTCCGCCCGGCGCGAGGAACACCGCCCGCTGCCGCCGCTCCTGCACCATCATCCGCACCGTGCCGGGCGGTTCGCGCCAAACCTTCGCGTCGCGAATGACCGGATGCGACTTCAGCTTTTCGACCGCCTCGCCGGGCTCGAAGGCAAACAGGTTGATGGGCCAGTCCACATCGCCGCCCCGCGCCAAGGCCACGACTTCCTCCGGCGGCAGGCGCTGCACATTCTCCACCGGCCACTCGCGCACCTCGAAGTATTCGGACTCCAGCAGGAACGCGCGGAACAACGCCGAGGCCCCAACCAATGCGCCGATCCCCGCCGCAATGGCGATCCAGCGGCCGCCGGAGATCCTGCGCAGGCGGGGCAGCCGCTCCAGGCTGAACCGCGCGCGCGCCATCGCATTGCGCGGCACCGCATCGCGCGA
The DNA here is from genome assembly GCA_964625145.1 of uncultured Candidatus Sumerlaeota bacterium. Lineage (GTDB taxonomy): Bacteria > Sumerlaeota > Sumerlaeia > SLMS01 > JAHLLQ01 > CAYTRP01. The sequence goes on along the minus strand of CAZVAQ010000087.1, from coordinate 6,939 downwards.
CGGCGACTTCAGCAGGCGCCGGCGCGAGGTCCGGCGATCCGCCTTCTGCTCCCCGCGCTTCAATTTGATGATCTTCACGCAATCATTCCCCGGTCGTGAGTGAATCCGTAGTTCCCGTCATGAGATGCCAACGCATCACCCAACGATAGTCGATCCATTGCCGTTGCAGGGAGATGTGTCAAAACCACCTCCGGCTTCGTGGCGATTGTGTCGCGACGACAAGCCCCATGCGACAAGCCCCCTGCGACAAGCTCCCTCTTGAATCCCATTGGGATGCGTGAAGGCGATGAGGTCTGTGGTATTGGCAAGGCCATCGACGGCGTAAACGGCACGCACGATGCGGGCATTGTGGATTGCGGTGGCAATGTCATCACGAAGGAAAACTCCCGCACAACAACTCGGAACTCGAAACTCATAGCCCCTGACTTTTTCCCGCTCGGGCAAGGATGCCCAAGCTCCCTTCATTCAACCCGGATCCCGCATTTATCACCGCAGAACACAACTCGTCAGCGGTCCGCCCACGATGCGTGCCTCCACCTCCAGCTCAATACTGTGGCGCTCGCGGATCGTGTCCTGGATGAGCGAGATCATCGCCAGGAAATCCTCGCCCGTGGCGCCGCCGGTGTTGATCAGGAAGTTCGCGTGCTTCTCGCTGACCTTCACGCTGTTGAGCATGTAGGACTTCAGCCCCGCCTCGTCGATCAGCTTCCCGGCGCTGATGTGCTTGCCGGTTTGCGGGTCGCGGGGGTTCTTGAAGATGCAGCCGCTGGAGGGTTCGTTGTAGGGCTGGCACTTCTTCTTGCTCTTGAAGTCCGCCACGCGCTCGGCCGCCACCTTCTCATCCAGCGGCTCCAGCAACAGGTCCGCCATCAGCACGACGTGCTCGCTCAATTCCGAGAAGCGATACCCAAAGCGGAAGTCACCGCGCTGCAGACGACGCACCTTGCCATCGCGCTGCATCACGACGACTTCCTCCACAAAGTCGCACAGGCCCCAATTGCCCGCGCCGGCGTTGCCGGCCAGCGCCCCGCCGACCACGCCCGGGATCATCGTCATGAATTCCAACCCCATCAACCGGTAGGAGCGCACGGCATTCAGGAGTTGGCCGATCTGCACGGCCGCGCCGACCTGCACACGGTGCCCGCCCGCATAGGTCACCTCGCCAAAGGGGGTCTTGGGCAACTCGACGACGACGCCCTCGAACTCGTGCGTGGCAAAGATGGTGTTCGCCCCCTTGCCCAGCATCAACAGGGGCCATTCGCGCTCCCGGGAGACCGTCAGCAATGAGCGCAGCGCATGGGCCGATTGCGGCTTGGCCAGCACGCTGGCGCGCGCCTGCGTCTGCATCCACGTGCGCTTCGACAGATCGGCGTTCCACTCCAAAACCAAGTTTGGAATCTCCGCCAATCCGCGATCCAACCGAAATTCATTCACGCGCAGCATTCGCCCGGTCCTCCTGGTCGATCATGTGTTGCAACGCCATTGCCCGCCATGGCGCGCAACAGCTCCAGAATCTCCTCGCCCGTCTGCCAGTTGTCCCCGGCTCCTAGCGTAAGCACCAAATCCCCAGCCTGAAGATCGGGCGCCACGGCTGCCGCAATCGCGCGCCGCTCCAACACGCGCGGCATCCGGCCCGTCTCAAAGTGGATCATCTTTGCCAACGCGTCCGTGCTGACGTTGGGGATCGCGTCCTCGCCGGCGGAATAGATCGGCGCCAGCACCAGGTCGTCCGCACCGGTGAAACATGTCGCGAACGATTCCATCAGGTCCCGCGTGCGCGTGTAGCGATGCGGTTGGAAGATCACGATGAGCCGGCCGCCCAGTTCCCGTCGTGCCGCCAGCGCGGCCTGGATCGTCGCTGCGATCTCCGTCGGGTGATGCGCATAGTCATCAATGACGGTGACGCCGTGGACTGTCCCCTTCTGCTCGAAGCGCCTGCCCACGCCGTGGAACACCGCCAGGGCCGCGCTGGCGCGCTCCAGGTCCGCGCCGACCATGTCCGCCATGGCCAGTGCAGCCACCGCGTTCGCCACATTCTGGCGACCGGGAACACCGACACGCACGCGCGCCGCCACTTCGCGGCCGCGATAGAAGTCGAACTCCGAATGAAAGGCGCCGAGCTGGATGCTGCCCGCGCTGTAATCGCCCATGCCTTCCTCGAGCCGATACGTCAACACGCGGCGCGTGACCTGATACGCCAGCTCCCGCGCGCCGGGATCGTCTCCGCACACCAACACGGTCCCGCCCTCGCGCACCTTCTCCACCACGCGCTTGTATCCCGCGCGCATGGCATCGCTGGTCTTCCAGAAATCAAGGTGATCATCCTCGACGTTGGTCACGATCAGGTGATCGGCGGGGAGACGCTCAAAGGTGCCGTCGCTCTCGTCCGCTTCCGCCACGGCCCACTCCACACCGCCAACGCGCGAGTTGCCATCCCACGCCGGCACATGGCCGCCGACAAAGCCCCACGGGTCCAGCCCCGCCGCTTCCAATGCCAGGGACAACATGGCCGTCGTGGTCGTCTTGCCGTGGGTGCCACTGACCAGGATCGATTGCCGCAGGTTCAGGAACAACGCCAACGCGTCGCTGCGATGGATCAGGCGCACGCCCTTCTCCCGCGCGGCGACCACCTCCGGATTGTCGGGGCGGATCGCGCTGGACAGGATCGCCACATCCGGCCGCGCGATGGCGTCCTCCGAATGACCGATCGTGATGCGCGCACCCGCATCGCGCAGGCGCGACACCGTGCGCGTCTCCTTCACATCGCTGCCGCTGACATCGACGCCGCACGCAAGCAGCGACCACGCCAGCGCGCTCATGCCACAACCGCCGATGCCAACAAGGTGGGCACTCTCGAAACCGAGCCCCTTGCTCGAAGGGCGAAACACCGTGTCGTCCGCTTCCGCGGCGGCGGCGAAGTGAATGCTCATGCGACGGAACTCCATTGGCTGTCGCCGGACCTCGAAGAGACGGCAACGCGGCTGCGGGATTCACTGCGTGGTGCGACCTGCATCAATTCCTCGGCGATGACGCGCGCTGCACCCGCCTCGCGCGATTCCTCACCCAACATCCTGCCCTCGGCCCCAACTTGTGCGAGCAACTCCACCAACGCGTCGGCCAGCGCAGCGGCGGTCATGTCCTTCTCCTCCATCACCCGCGCCAGGCCCATGCGCTCCAGCGACGCCGCGTTGGCCACCTGATGATTGTCCGCCGCATGTGGATAGGGCACCAACAGCGACTGCAGACCCAGCGCCGACAACTCCGCCAACGTGCTGGCGCCCGCGCGGCTCAACACCGCGTCCGCCACCGCATAGGCCAGCTCCATGCGCTCGATGAATTCGAACGCGCGCACCGTGACGTTCTCCAAACCCATGGCTTCCACATGCGAAGTGACCGTCTTGCAATGCAGCGACCCGCAGGACCACAGCACCTGCAAGCCACCGCGGCCGGCATACGCCGCTGCCATGCGCGGCAATGCCTCCACGAGCATCTCGTTCAGGCTGCGCGCTCCCTGGCTGCCGCCCAGCACCAGCAGGGTGGGCTTGCCATCCTCCAGGCCGAGGGCGCGCAGTGCCTCCTGGCGATCCACCTGGAACAACGCCGCGCGCACGGGCGTCCCCACGACACGGCACTGCGAGCGCGCCGGCAATTGCGCGGCGGCATCCTCATGAGCCAGGAACACGCGCCGGGCCCCACCCGCGAACAGCCGCGTCACGCGGCCGGGGACGGAGTTGGATTCGTGCAGGAAGAACGGAATTCCCTTCAGCCGCGCAGCCGTCAACACCGGCGCGCAGACATAACCACCCATGGCCAGCACCGCGTCGGGCGCAAAGCTTTGGACCAACCGGCGCGCCTGCATGATCGACATGGCGTAACGCGGCCATTGCGGCAAACTGCCCAGCGACATCCCCGGCGCGCGCTCGCACGCCAGACGATCCGGAAACTCGTGCGCCGCGGCAAAGGCCTGCTGCTCCACCGCACGACTCCCCGACACATAGCGCACGCTCACATTGTCCGCAAAGGCCGCGCGCAGATATTCACCCACGGCCAGCGCCGGCGCGATGTGACCGCCCGTGCCGCCCGCGACGACAAGGATCCGCCGCGCGCCGCTCAACGCGATGTCGGTGTCACTGTGTCTGCGCAGCATTTTTCTGAAACTCCACATCGTTGTCGATCTTTCGGGAAATCTTCAGGGACAGCAGGGAAGGCAGAGACAGCAGGGACAACAGAGAGAGTGGAAGCGATTCTCTGCTTTATCCTTTATCCTTTATCCTTCATCCTTTATCCTTCTCATCTCCCTCCTTCACTAATGGCGGTGTAATTCGCCACATTCAACAACAACCCCACGGCCATCAATGACGCCATCATCGACGACCCTCCATAGGTGAAGAACGGCAGCGCCAGACCCTTTGTCGGCGCCATGCCCAGCACCACGAAGAAGTTGATGAACGCCGCGCAGGTGATCGTCAGCGTCAACCCCGCAGCCACCAGCCCGCTGAACGTATCCGGCGCGCGATACGACACGCGCACGCCGAGCAGCGTCAGCGCCAGGAACAGCACGACCACCGCAAGCGCCCCGATCAGCCCCAGTTCCTCGCACACGATCGCGAAGATGAAGTCCGTGTGCGCCTCGCTGAGGAAGTGGTACTTCTGCGCGCCCATGCCGAGCCCGCGCCCCAGGATCCCGCCCGAACCCACCGCGATCAGCGATTGGTTGAGCTGGTACCCATGCGTCAGCGCGTGCGCTTCCGGGTTCAACACCGCCAGGAACCGGTTCACGCGATAGGCATGCTGGAAGACGAGGAAGATCAGCACGGGCAACGACACGATCACCAGGGAAGCCAGGTGCGCCATGCGCATGCGCGCCAGCAGCCACATCGCCAGCATCACCGTCCCCATCAGCACGATCGTCCCCAGGTCGCGCTCCAGCAGCACGAGCAGCGCAAAGACACCCCACACGATCATCGTCGGGACGAAGCCATGCCACCAATCGCGGATCTCGCGCCCCTTCTGCGCGAGGAACCGCGCCATGAAAAGCACGAGCGCCACCTTTGCAAACTCCGCCGGTTGGATCGTCACCGGGCCCAGCGACAACCATCGTCGCGCGCCTTTTGAGGAGACGCCGAGCGGCGACGCGATCACGAGCACCAGCATGAGCAACGCGCCGCAAAGGATCCACGGCGACCAGCGCTCCAGCATGTCCATCGGCATGCGCATCAGCACGACCATGCCGGCAAGACCAAGCAACGTCCAGCCGACCTGGCGCTTCAGGTACGCGGAGCTGTGGTAGAACTCCATTTCCGGTGGGGGAATCTCGCCTGCCACGACGCGCTTTTCCACGGCGCGCTGTGTCTCCAGGCCCGCGCGCGCCGCGCTGGCACTATAGACCATGACCAGCCCCAGCGACACCATTGCCGCCACGGTGACCGCGATCCATGTCGCGGGGCTGTTGGTCCATGCAGGCCGCACGTCGTTTGCGCTCCCGGGTGAAGTGTCAGGCCTCGATCACGCGGCGAACGCTGCGCTTGAACGCCTGGCCGCGCTCCTCGAAGTCCTTGAACATGTCCCAGCTCGCGCACGCGGGGCTCAGCAGCACGACGTCGCCGTCGCCCGCGTTCTCGCTGGCCACGCGCACCGCGTCGTCCATGTCCTTTGCTTCGGCCGTCGCGACCAGCGGTCCCCAGTGCTTCTTGATGGCCGGCGCCGCCTGGCCGATGAGCACGAGGCTCTTCACGCGATCACGCACGAGCGAGTTCAACCGGTCGTATGCCGCCTGGCGATCGAGACCACCGGCAACCAGCACCACCGGCTTCTCGAAGCTCAGCAGCGCCTTCTCCAGCGAATCGATGTTCGTCGCCTTCGAGTCATTGTAGTAGCGAACGCCATTCTTCGAAACGCCGACGTATTCGATGCGGTGCTCGACGCCCTTGAACTTGCGCAGCGTCGCGACAAGGCTGTCCAGCGACGCACCCATGCGACGGCCCATCACCAATGCCGCCAACGTGTTCTCCACATTGTGGCGCCCGGGGATCGGCACGTCCTTGACGTCGCACACGGGGACCTTCAGGCCGTCCTCGGCGAGGAAGATCGTGTTCTTCTCCACGAAGGCGCCCTGGCTGACCTTCTTCGTCATCGAGAACCACCACACCTGCGCGTCGGTCTCCTCGGCCGCCTTCACGCAGATCGGATCGTCCGCGTTGAGCACCAGGTGATCGTCCTCGGTCTGGTTGGAGGTGATGCGGTACTTCGCCTCCACGTAGTCCCGGAAGTCGGTGTAGCGATCCTCGTGCGCGTGCGAGAAGTTCAACAGCGCCGCCACGTGCGGATGGAACGTCTCGATGGACTCGAGTTGGAAGCTCGAGACCTCGGTCACCAGCACCGTGTCGCGGCTGTCGTCCTGGCTGGCCAGCACGCCGTCGGAGAACGCGCGGCCGATGTTTCCGGAGACCACCGCGTTCTTGCCCGCGTCGGTGAGCATCTTGCCCACGAGCGACGTCGTGGTCGTCTTGCCGTTGGTGCCCGTGATGGCACAGATGGGCGAGCCGGCGAAGTACGACGCGAGCTCGACCTCCGAGATGATGGGCAGGTGCCGGTTGTTGGCTTCCTGGCTCAGCCAATGCTCCAGCGGAATGCCGGGGCTGAGGACCAGCGCCTCGCAATGATCGAGCACCGAGGCGTCGAACTTGCCGAAGTAGGCGGTCACATAGCTGCGCTTCAGCCGACGGATCAGCGAACGGAACTCCATCGCGGGCTTCTCGTCGACCAACACAACCTCCACACCATGGTGCCGCAACAGCGTCATCGCGCCGACGCCGGAGCGTGCCGCGCCGAATACCAGCACGCGCTTGTAGGGAAAATCGGGGTTCTTAGCCATCATCAGTTGCCTCCGGGAAAAGTGAGCTACGGGAACGGGAACAGGAGAGCCGAGGGTCGAGGGTT
>CAZVAQ010000086.1:3647-14504 GCA_964625145.1 uncultured Candidatus Sumerlaeota bacterium | reverse complement strand
GAGCTGTGCGCGTTTCCATGCTTCACTCCTTGAGCGCTGTGTCACCAGCGCAATGCCGTGGCAGGATGGCGAAGTCTCCGCAATGGCTGCCCAGAAGATCGCGGCGCCTAGCCTGGCGAATGCTCATCCCGCCAACGACACGCTGCACCCCTAGACGGGGGCAGGCCAACTACAGACACAAGCCCGGCGCTCCTGGGGGCAGCTACTATACAGACATTATTCGTTGGACCGGCGCAGGTATCGATCTTCTACCAATATAATCCCGGGAGGGTTCTCATGAGGTGCAATCAACGGACGGTGTTGTGGTTGGCAGGCATGATGGCAATCGGGGGGACGGTTTCGGGGAGTGATCCCTTGGCCGCCCTCAGCGACGACTTTTCCTCTCCACTGACGCTTGCAAACTGGCAACGCGTCACCATCGTGGAGCAATGGCCCAACGAACCGTTGGAGTCCCATGACATCGGAGGCACGCGGGAAGGATGGATGACCTTGATGCCGCGGACGAGTTCGTGGTACGAGGATTACCGCGGCGCGCTGTTGTTCAAGGAAGTGACCGGCGATTTCATCGCCACCACCCGGGTCGAATCGCGCAACCGGGCGGGCACCGGCGCGCCGGGCCGGCTGTATTCGCTCGGCGGCCTGATGACGCGCGCGCCGCGCGAAATCACGCCGGCCACATGGACGGCGGGGGAGGAGCGCTACACGTTCCTCTCCATCGGCGCCGCCAACCAGGAGGGCACGTTCCAGTTCGAGGTCAAGGCGACCTCCAACTACGATGAGCTGCCGCAATACTCGCGGCTTGATGTCTACAACACCGAATGCGAATGCGGCGATGCCACCATCCGCACGGCGCGGCTTGGGATCTACATCATCCAGCTTGCGCAGGAAGCGGACGGGCCGTGGCGCATTATCTTCCGCTACCGGCGTCCGGATCTGCCACCGACCGTGCAGGTGGGCATGTTTGCCTACACCGATTGGGACAATGTCAGCCAGTATCCGGTCACCGAGCAGAACACGACCACGATCACGCACGTCCACAATCAACCCGGAGTGCCGACCCAGCCGGATCTTGTCGCGCAGTTTGATTATGTTCACTACGCGACGCCGAACATTCCGGCCGAATGGGCGGGGTTGGACCTGGCGGACCCGAGCGTGATTTCCGATGGGGAGCTGCTCGCCATTCTGGGCGGGAGTCTCACGCCCGTCGATCCGATGCCGGAGCAGTGGTGGGTTTATTGATTGGGGGATGGGGGGGTAAGTTGCGATTGTTGAATCGCGCCCCGGAAGGACGCCAGTTGAATCGTGGTAATCCCGTGCCGTTTACGCGCCCTGTGGCATCCCATCCGGGATGCGATCATCTTTTGCGCGCGCAACCCGGCATCGCCCTATCAGGACGATGCCGGGCTATCCAAATGTGATCCCTGCCGGGATCATTCCTTACTGGGACTTGCATGTGACATTTTCGGCCGTGCGCGTCCCCTGGCGCGCACAACAAGATGCACAATGCCACAGGGGAGGATAAAGGCGTTGAACTGTGTCTCTCCGACGTCCCCATGCACGCGATCGCCGTGGTGTGCATGGATTTGGACGAATGGGACGCAACATCCTGCAATATGCCATAATAGGGCGACTCATTGCTGCCACCCTTCAACTCGAAACACCTTCTCCATCAATTTCCGTTCCTTCGTCCACAACCCGTCCGGCTTGAACCAGATCTCGACGCGGGCGGCATAGTACTCTCCCCAGTTCCCTTCGTAGATTGTGAATCTGCTGATTGTGAAGAAGAGCTCGTCCTCCTCCTTCGAACCGTCAATGCGGCAGGTGCTCCTTTCCTTGATGCTGGAGGGAGAAAGTGGTGACTCTTTCGTTATCTCATAGGCCTTGAGGTAGATGGTGCCCGATTCGCCAGGATTGATCCAGATGGAGGCGCGATAGTTGCCGGGCTGCGAAACGTTGGTGAGATCAAATCGCGGCTCGCCACGGGTGATGCCATCTGGCGGCGGGCTTTGGGGTGGCCGGTCCTCGGCAGGACCTCTGTAGAATTCAACATTTGCATAGGGTATGGCGATCTCGATGCCTTCCGGAATGGTCAGGTTCTTGGCGAACTCGTCGGGGACAAACTCGGTGCGAGAGAGTGACACCATGAAAAACAAGAAATGCGCGGCATTCCAGGCGACGAAGCAGACCGCGCACATCATTGTATTCACAAGGCACGGAAACCGCAAATCCCGAACGCAATTCATGATGGCGGAGCATGCGATGCCTGCGAGTGAAAGAGGCAGTGCCAGCAAGGGAAAGTAGAACAGAATGCCCGGACGGACGTGCCAGCCCGGGATGGTCAGGATCCAGAAAAGGTAGATTGATCCAAAGATCGATGCGGGGAGCCACCAGCTGTTCAGGTAGGTGTTCAGGAGGGGCATCGCCATGCGGTGAAGGGTCCTGAACATGGAGTTGGAATTGAAGGACATGGCTGGTGACCTCATGGTACGAGTGAAGATCCGACCGGCGTAAGGCAAAGGGGGTTGGCGGGCAGAGGTCCATTGCCACCGCCGGCACGGCGCCCGTCCTTCGCCAAGGCTACGGACGACAGGCCGGCGGTACCTCCCAAAACTCCCCCATTGCCCCATCCGCCCCGGCGGCCGATTCCGTTTGACGGTGCGGGTCGGATGGGGGCAGCTTCGCCTTACTTTCGGTCTTCTCTCCCGCGGCCCAGCCCTCAAGGTTTTTCGCTCCCCATGGCCACTTACCAGGTTCTCGCCCGTCGCTATCGCCCGCAGGTCTTTGCCGATGTCATCGGCCAGAAGGCCGCCGTGGCCGAGCTCAAGCATGAGATCGAGGAGAACCGCGTCGGGCATGGGTACCTGTTCAGCGGCCCGCGGGGGACGGGGAAGACGTCGATGGCGCGGATTTTCGCCAAGGCGCTGAACTGCGTGAACGGGCCGACGCCGGAGCCGTGCGGGAAGTGCAGCCATTGTCTGGAGATCGCCGCGGGGACGCATCTGGACATCACGGAGGTGGACGCGGCGACGTATACGAAGGTGGAGAACACGCGCGGGTTGCTGGAGGGGCTTAACCGTGCGCCGTTCAGCGCGCGCACGAAGGTGTACATCATCGACGAGGTGCACATGCTCTCGACGCATTCGTTCAATGCGTTGCTGAAGAGCCTGGAGGAGCCGCCCGCCAATGTTGTCTTCATCCTGGCCACGACGAATCCGGAGAAGATCCCCGAGACGGTGATCTCGCGCTGCCGGCGTGTGGCGTTCGAGCGCCTGAAGCCGGAGGAGATCACGCGCAGCCTCTCGCACATTTTGGAGACCGAGGGGGTCAAGCTGCCGGAGGGGGAGGCGCAGGCGATCCTGCAGGCCGTGGCATTGGCCAGCGATGGGGGTTTGCGCGACGCGCAGGTCCTGCTCGACCAGCTTATCTCGCTGTCGGCGGAGGAGCTGAATCTTGAAAGCGTGCGGTCGCTGCTGGGCGTGGTGGAGAGCGACTTGTTTGATGCGTTGCTGGAGCACCTGGCCGATCGCAAGCCGGAGGCGTGTCTGCAATTGGTGGGGGAGATGGTCGACCGTGGGCGGGACCTGCAGCGGTTTGCGCGGATGTTCCTGACGTACCTGCGCGATGTGATGGTGCTGAAGGCGGGTGGCGCGCCGGATTTGGCGGCGGTCGCCAATGCCGGGTCGGAGCGCCTGCGCGCGACCATGGATCGTCTGACGCTGCCGTATCTGCTCAATATTCTGCAGCAGTTCCTGGATCTTCAGGAACGCATGCGTGGCGCTGCGCCTCCGCGTTTCCTGCTGGAGTTTGCGCTGATCAAGCTGACGGCCATCGATCCGCGACTGGTCATCGATCCGGAGCTGGGCGGTGGTCCGCCGCGGGGCGGGGCGGCGTTGAACGCGGGGGCTGGGTCGGGTGCGGCGTCGCGCCGTCCGCCCGATCGTGCTCCGGCGCGCGCGGCGGGGCCTGTTGGTCCGGCGGGCCGGGCAGTTGCGCGGCGCTCTGCGGAGCCCGCGTTGGTGATGCGCGAAGCGGCCGAGGAGCTGGCTCCGCTTCCCGAGCCGGAGATGATCCACACGTCGGAGAGCGAGCGGTGGGCTGCATTTGTCGACGCCGTGGGGGAGAAGTCGGGTCCGTTGCGCACGGTATTCCAACACGCGCGGCTGGTGGCCTTGGGCGAATCGCGGTTGGCGATTGAGCTGAGCCCGGCGGATCGGCTGATGAAGCGAACGCTGGACCGGCCGGAGAATGTGACGGCGGTGCGCGAGGCCGCGCGACAGGTCTGGCGGAGGAACTTGATCCCTTCGTACGAAATCGGCGAGGAGGCCCCGGCTGCGCGCGTGGAGGAGATAGCCCCACTGGAAGCCGCGGTTCCCGTGGATGCGGAAGAGGACGCGCCGGAATTGGACGGCGCGGGCGTGGTGGCCGAGACCATGGCTGCGGAGATCAAGGAGATCGGGCCCCTGAGCACGCCGCTGACGCTGGAGCAGGCGCTGAAGGCGTATCCCGAGTTCCGCGAGGCCTGCGATCTGTTGCAGCGGCATCTGGGCGTGCCGCCGTCGGGCTACAATGGCAAGCCGCTTCGGGACCAGCGCCGGGCCTGACGCGAAGTTGCTTCACCGGGGGCGCGGAGTTTGGTTGTGCCCCGGCGGTGGATTGGCCAAGGAACGCCCTGCCGTACCCAGAACGCTGACTGGAGAACATGAGACCGTCATGATTGATCCCGGCATGATTCGCAAGTTGCAGAGTGACCTGCACTCGCGCGTGGAGAAGGTGAACGAGCAGCTCTCGCAGGAGGTCGTCGAGGGCACCTCGGGTGGTGGTGTGGTGCGGGTGAGGGCCAACGGCCAGCGGGAGATCCTTTCCGTGGAGATTGGTCCGGAGGCGATCGACCCGGACGATCCGGAGATGCTGCAGGACCTGGTGGTGGCCGCCACCAACCAGGCGCTGGACGCCGCCAAGAAGCTGCACGAGGACCGCATGGGTGGCATCACCGGCGGGCTTCACTTCCCCGGCTTGTTCTGAGGGGGGGCCGCTCCGCGCCATGCCCCTCCTGCCCCGGGCGCTGGAACTGGTGATGGCCGAGCTGGGCAAGCTGCCCGGCATCGGCCGTCGCAGCGCCGAGCGCATGGCCTTTGCCCTACTCAACGCCGGACAGGATCGCTGCGAGGCGCTGGAGAAATCCATCGGCCGGTTGATCGAGGAAGTCGGCATCTGTCCCCAATGCGGTTTCTTCACGGACGACGGTGTGTGTCCGATCGATGCGGATGCGCATCGTGATCGGACGCTGCTGTGTGTGGTGGAGGACGCCATGGATGTTGTGGCGTTTGAGCGCGCGGGGGGGTATCGCGGGCTGTATCATGTGTTGGGCGGCGTGTTGTCGCCCCTGAAGGGCGTCTCGCCGGAGGACCTGCGGATTGCATTGTTGTTCGAGAGGCTGGAGCACGCCGACTCGCGCATCGAGGAGGTGATCCTGGCCACCAGCCCCAGCGTGGAGGGCGATGCCACGGCGGTGTACCTGGCGCGGGAGATGGCGGCGCTGGGCCTGCGCATCACGCGGCTGGGCAGGGGGCTTCCGATGGGCGGGTCGCTGGAGCATGCTGATGGCGGCACACTGCGCATGGCCTTTGAGGGACGCCGGTCAATGGACTGACACATCACACGGAGGCACGGAGAGCACGGAGAAGAGAGAGGAAAGGCGCGATCCACAGATGGGAAATATCAGCACAGACGGGGATGGGGGATGTAAACACAATATCTGAAATTTAACATTGGATAAGAATTATATTATCAAAGGTAAATGAGGAAGCCATGACCTCCCACTTTTTTCTCTCATCTGTGTTCATCTGTGGATCGTTTCTTCTCCGTGTCCTCCGTTTCTCCGTGGTTAACCCCTCGTCCCTCCTCCCTTGTCCATGAACCTCTACGACGCTGCCTACCTGTCTGCGATGCCGGTGATTGCTCCGGTGCTGCTGTGGCGGCGGTGGCGGCTTGGGAAGTACCGCGATTCGTTGCCGACGATGATGGGGAAACGGTTCCCTCCGCGCGCGATGCCGACGCCGTTGACGCAGCGTTGCTGGCTACACTCGGTGTCGGTGGGGGAGACGATCGGCGCGGCGGCGGTATACCGCGAGCTGCGGCGGCTGGCTCCGGATTGGGAGTATCTTTCCACGACGACGACCGAGACGGGTCAGGCCCAGGCGCGCGCGTCGCTTGACACGGCGGAGCATCATACCTTCGCACCGGCGGACTTTTCGTGGACGGTGCGCGCGTTTCATCGCTTCTGGAAACCGTCGGTGTATGTGTTCTTCGAGACGGAGATCTGGCCCAATGGTTTGCTGGAATGCGCGCGGCGCGGGTTGCCGGTGTTTTTGGCGAACGGTGACTTGTCGGCGGAAAGCGCCCGCAATTACGCGATGCTCAACTTCGCGTTTCGGCGGCCGCTCAATGCGGTGACGCGTTTCTTTGTGCAGACGCAGAAGGACGCGGAGGCCTACGCGCGGTTGTTGGGGCGCGGTGGCGAGAATCGCATCGAGGTCACCGGCAACGTGAAGTTCGACGCGCTGCCGGAGCCGCTGAGTGCCAGCGAGCGCCGGGAGCTGCGCGCTTCGTGGGGCGCGAATGATGACACGCCGGTCATCGTCGCCGGCAGCACGCACGACGGCGAGGAGGATGCGATCCTGCGTGCCTTTGTCGAGGTTCGTCGCCGGCACGCCGATGCGTTGTTGGTGCTGGTGCCGCGTCATCCCGAGCGTTTCGACGAGGCGGAGGCGACGGTGCGGCGCGTGGGGTTGGAGGTGCATCGTTCCTCGCGCGGACCAAACCCGCGCAAGGTGCCGCAGGCGCAGGTAGTGCTCGTGGATGAGATGCGTGTGCTGGCGCGGCGTTATGGCGGCGGGGACATTGCGCTCGTGGGGGGGAGCTGGGCGCCGATTGGCGGGCACAACTTGTTGGAACCCGCGGCTCATGCTTTGCCTGTGTTGCGCGGTCCGTTCATGGATGAGCAGCCGGAGATCGTGCGTTTGCTTGGTCCGGAGAACGGCGCGCCTTGTGTGCTGGCGCAGGACCTGGCGCGCACGATCAGCGACTTGATTGCCGATCCGCGCAAACGGGAGGAGCTTGGCCGCAAGGCCGCGCAAACCGCCAACGCCAACCGCGGCGCTGCAGGGCGGACAGCTCGCGCGATTCTCGAAGAAGTTGAACGCAAGAGTGGGTTCGTCCACAGTTTGAAAAGATGAGCGCAGATTGTCTGTGTAGCTGAAGCTGCGGGTTTGCGAATTGGCGGGCGAGGGCGCCCGCCTTCCACGTCTTTGCTGCATTGGTTTTCGAGATCTGTGTTAATCTGTTGAGTCTGTGGACGGGCTCTTCTTTTGGGCGAGCGTGATGAGCGAGGTGCCGACTGGCAGGTCGATGCGGCGGAGGAGGGATGCTTCGAGGCGCAGGACCTTGATGAGCAGCTTGTTCGCCCACTGCGGCAGGCGGATCAGGTGGGTGCGGTGGCGGTGTTGGCCGGGTTTGTAGACCAGTCGCTGGAATGTCTTCTGCACCAGGCGGAAGATGACGATGGGTGGGTGCACGATGGTGATGCAGTAGCTGAACCGCAGCGGTCGCAGTTTTCCGGTGGCAAGGAGTCGTCGCAGGGACTTGGCCGTGTAGCGGCGGAAGTGGTGCAGGGCGATGTCGTGGTCGCTCCACAGATAGGGATGCGCGGGGACGGTGGCCATCAGGCAGCCGCCCGGCCGCAGGACTCGATGGAACTCGCGGATCAGGCGTTGGTCGTTCTTGACGTGTTCCATGAGGTCCAGCGCCAGGATCAGGTCGAAGGAGTTGTCGGCGAAGGGGAGATGCACGACGTCGGCGCGGGTCAGGTTCTTGAGTCCGCGGCTTCGGGAGAATTGGAGGGCGTGGGTGGAGAAATCCAAGCCGACCGGCTGGAAGTGGGCCAGTTCCTTGAGCATGAGCCCGGTGCCGCATCCGACATCCAGCACCCGCCCTGGCCGGGGGGCGGAGGGCAGGCACGCGTCGAGCATCGCGCGGATGATGTCCTTTCGCCCTTGGAACCACCAGTAGGTGTCCTCCAGGGCGTGCATCTTTTCGTATTCGGCGATGTTCATGGGGCGGGAGGGGGCCCTTCTCTCCGCAGACAGGCGACCACCTCGTGGGAGGCGCGGCGGGGTTTCCAGTCGGGTCCGGTGAAGATGTGGCGCGTCAAGCCCTCAGCTATGACGCCTTCTCGCCCCTCGATCTGCATCTCATAGCGGAACTCGAGGCGCACGCGGGTGAGTTCCGCCAGCCAGGAGGTGATCACCACGATGTCGTCGTAGCGGGCCGGGGCCTTGTAGTCGCAGGAGGCGTGGATGACGGGGAGGAAGAGACCGGTGGCCTCCATCTGGTGGTAGGACCAGCCCAGGGCCCGTAGGTATTCGGTGCGGGCGGCCTCCATCCATCCGAAATAATTGCCATAGTAGACGACGCCCATCTGGTCGGTGTCGCGATAGATGGCACGGACGCGGTAGTGATGGCGGTGGCTGGGGGGCTGGCTGGACATGGCGTTTGTTGGGGCACAGGCGCGGTGGGACGCAAGGCGACATCGCAGGTTGGGGGCCTTGGCGGCTGGGATGGGGGGTGGAGTCCTGATGGGGGGCGTGGATTTCGGCGGGAGAGCGGGGGTAAATTGGAGCGGGCTAAACCGCTTCCTTTTCGGTTGCCTTGTCACTCTCTTTGGGATCAGGATGGGTGAACACGCTGAAGGATTTTTTGTCTTCACCCCATGCCCGGAGCATGAACGTGGCGGTAAGTCCCCACAGCGCCTTGCGATCCGACCTTCCTAAGGGCCACAAGCCCGTCGGAACCCGGTTGTCCTGCCCGGTAGGACGCTTGCGCGCTGCGGCCCAAGAGGCACGGAGCCTACCGGCAAGCTCAATGGCATCAGGTGAAGAGGGTGGACCCTTGCGACGAACCGGGAGCCCCTAGAGAACGGCGCTCTTCACTCGTGCGCCGCCCGGCGCGTCGCGCACAGCGAGAATCAAAACCGCAACCGGCCGGACAGGAATTTTCCCGTCCGATCCAACCCCCTCCCTCCCAAAACCCCATGACAGGAAGTTGCCCATGAAAAAGAGCAAACTTGCTTCAGGGCTTGCCGGTGGTGGCGGAGTACTGGCGCTCGCGCTGGGACTCTCCATGACCGCGAGCCAAGTGGCAGCCGTCCCGTACGCCTCGCAGATTCGGTTCGGCGAGACGCAGATTAACAAGTTCCTGAACACCGACCTGCTGTACACATTGAATGAGGACGCCGACGCTGTGACCGTCGAGGTGTACAACCTCACGGACGACGTGGTGGTCCGCACGTATCAATTCGAGGCTCCCGATCCGGAAACCCAGGTGGGCCGGCACGCGATTTCCTGGGATAACCGTGACGAGGAAGGCAATCTGCTGCCGCTGGGCCCCGACCAGTTCACGATCCGTGTGCGTGTCCAGAAGACCGACGGCAGCACGACCTGGACGCGGAACACGGCCAACTCCAGTGGCAAGGCGACTCCGCAGCAGTCGCTGTTTGGCGGATACTCGGCCAACGACCTGGAGATTCCGACGGATCCGACCTCTGACCAGTTCGGCCTCCTCTTTGTGTCCCACTCCTACACTCCATCCGGTGTTGCTGGTGTCGTGTTGCTGGGAGCGGACTTGGCCCCTGTTCTGGGCAATGGTGGCGGTGCCGCCAACGTGCGTGGCCAGCACCCTGAAAAAGCGACTCCCGGCAACTTCGCCCTCTGGAAGACCGACATCGACCCGCTGGATCCCGACATCCTTTGGTGGGGTGGCCAGACGGCTCCCGCCAAGGCTGGTTATCTGAACATCGGTGCCCAGAACGCGGCGGACATTGACCTGGACTCGACCAGCTCGTGGTCCAATGCCCTGTTCCCCCGCGGTTTTGCCATCGGCGTGAATGACAACAGCGAACGCGTCGCGTTCGTCGCGATGGGCAACGTGTTGTATCGCATCGCGATGGACACCACGCCTCCTTACACCCTCTCGGCCGCGCCGGAGATCCTGACGCCGGCCACGCTTGAGGGGCAAGCCCGCTACGCGATGGATGTCAATGTCGATGCCGCAGGCAACGTGTACCACCTGACGCGCCTGCCCGATGGTGACGGCCGTCTCTATCGCTGGAACAAGGCGGATGTGGACGCCGCTCCCGGCGTCCTGCTGGATGAGACGAATGCTGCATGGAACGTGATCGCACCGGTCAATTCGGTGAACTTCAACGCCCTGCACATTGATCGCCTCACCGGCGAGGTGTATGTCGCCAATGCCAGCGGCGCCAACCCGCGTGGTATTTACCGTGTGGGCAATGTGGCCGATGATGAGCTGGCCAGCAATCCGTACCAGCTCACCACCGACGACATGATCATCAACTATGCCGACTCGACGCTGTTCCCGGCGGCATACTCCAGCAGCCAGCTCGGCCATGGCATCGCGACCGACTGGCAGGGCAACTTGTACACGACGAACCGCGCCGGCGAGGAGATTCACTCGTTCTCGCCTCCGGCCCGTGCGTCGGAAGAGGATCCGCCGGCTGAGTACGACATCACGACCGAGTCTCCGACCGGTTACTTTGCGACAATCACGTTCGACAAGTCCAACCTGGTCTTCGTCGATCAGGATGGTCCTTCGGACGGCGTCGTGAACTTTACGTCGCTGCGCGAAGCCATCCTGAGCTTCGGCCCCGGCGGGATCAACAACGGGTTCGCCGGCACCAACCGCATCGAGGTCAACTCCTTCGGTCCGTTTGACGAGGAACTGCCCGACTTGACGGCAGCGTTGGATGCCGATGACTTCGAGATCGTGACCCCGAACGGTCCC
>CAZVAQ010000086.1:0-3637 GCA_964625145.1 uncultured Candidatus Sumerlaeota bacterium | reverse complement strand
CCGTGCTGGTCCTGCAACGGGGCAGCACGTGGGAACTCGGCAGAAATGTCTCGATCGACGGGCTGTATATTGCCGCGTCGAGCACCTCGACGCCGACGGGCACGCTCGTCAACGCCTCCAGTGGCACGCAGACGCTGGATGACGTGTGGATCGGCGCCCTGCCGGCCGATGCGAACACGTATACCTCCACCGGTGACATTCCCGCCGACCTGCTGGACGGCTCGCGCGCCTTCGATGGTTCGCTGGTGCGGGCCGGTGACGGCTTGACGATCAGCGGCGCCAGTGTCTCGGGCACGAACGTGGTCATCACCCAGAACGTCGACGGTGTGGACCTGTCTGGTGGTTCGGTCAATTTGACCAACGCCACGATTTCGTCCAACAGCGGCCCGGGCGTCTCCGCGGCCGGCCCCGTCACGCTTGCCAACGCCGACGTCGTGAACAACGGCGGCGCAGGTGTCCAGAGCACCAGTGGCGCGGTTACGATCTCTGGCGGCAGCCTGATTGCGGACAACGGCGGATCGGGCCTCAGCATTTCCGGCAGCGCCTCGCTGACGATGAATGCGACGTTCGCCAATCCGAACCAGATCCTCAACAACGGCGTGCACGGTGTTGCCTATAGCAGCGCACAGCAATACCAGATCCGCAACACGCTGATCCATGGCCACACCGTTGGTCTGGACGTCCAGAGCGGCGGATATGATTCCCCGCTCTTCAACTATGACCTGAGCGATGTGATCATCTCCGGCAGCACGACGGCTGGTATCCGTACCTCCTCGGGGCAGGGTATCTCCGCCGCGCGCATCACGCTGTACGACAACGGTTCGGGCATCCTTGACTCGGCCACTCGTACAAACTTCTGGAGCATCGAGCTTCAGGACGCCGTGATCGCCGGTCCTGGGGACACGGGCATCAACTCGCCGGGAGCGGCTGAGCTCACCATCCTCGTGGATTATGGTGCACTCGTTACTGCCGGGCCTGATGCCTTGGCGACGGCGATCAATGCTCCGGCGAACGCGCTGGACGTCGGCAGCTTTGGCCAGCCGGCGCCCATCAATGCCAACCCGGCCTTCCGCTCGACCACCTATTCCTCGAACCGTTCCGGCCCGGACTTCTACTTGGCCCCGACGAACCTGAGTTATGTTGGCGCGGCCAAGCCGAATGCCGATGCCTATGACGGCGGCAGCCCCTTCCAGAACCTGGGCGGTGGCTCGCGCTGGACGCTGGGCCCCGGCATCGACACGATCACCGTTGGTACCAGCGGCACGCAGCTGTACGAGACCCTGGCCGACGCGGTTGACGCGGTGAGCTCGCTGGGGACGACGGGCGGCCAAGTGCTGACCATCCTCATCGAGACCGACCTGCTTGAGACGCGCGTGTCGCGCCTGGGCATCGACACAACCGGTGGCGGTGGCGTCATCATCCGCCCGGCCAATGGCGTTGATGCGACGGTTTCGTGGGAAGTCGCACCGGCGACCTCCAGCGTGTGGTACAGCGGCCAGCTGGCCATTGGCGCCAACCAAGGCGTCAACAACGACGTTGTCATCACCGAAGGTGTCGTGATTGACGGCCGTCCCGCTGGCTCGCCCAGTGGCACCCAGCTGACCTTCCAGGGTCCCGGACGTCACATCAACCTGACTGGTGGCGCGAAGGGCACGATCATCCGCAACATGGTCCTGGATTCAACGTCCAGCGTGGGCGCGGTGATCGCGATGAACTCGGCCAACCTGGGCGGCGTTGATTACCACGCCGACGACCTGCTGATCGAGAACAACCTGATCCGCGCGGCGAGCACGAATGGCGCCCACGTCGGCATCGTTCTCCAGAACCAGAACGCGACCATCACGACCTCTGCCACGGGCATGGTCATCCGGAACAACCGGATCGAGTACAACAGCTCGGCGATCTTCTTCTATCCGTCCGGTCTGGGTGCCACGGTCTACGGCAACGAGTTCTATTGCCGTCAGCCCGCGGTTGAACTCGACTCTCGTGGCTTCTACTTCTTCACGAGCACGTCGTTCGCCCATGCGATTGCCACGACGACCAACATCTACAACAACTACTTCGACATGTTAGCGCAGCAGACCTCAACGGTGAACGGCCCCGCGTTCATCTCGTTCGACTTCGGCGAGACGCCGCAGGACCAGACGTTCAACTTCTACAACAACATGTTCTCTCTGCAGACGAACACGTCGGCGACCATCGGCAAGCTGCAGGTCTTCGTGACCGGCGCGGTTTCCCCGGCCCGTCTGAACGCGCTGCACAACAGCATCTACATCCGTGCGGGTGCCCAGGGTGTGAACCCGGCTTACCCGCCAGGGGCGTCCAGTGTGTTCCACTTCGCACCCACCGCCGGCCGGGCAACTGTCAATGCCCGCAACAACCTGATCCGCGTGGAAGAGCCTGCGGTCTCCGTGTTCAACACCACGGAGCAGAAGCTGGCTGATTTCCGCGAGGATTACAACACCGTCCACCTTGTGGCCGCCGAAGTCGGCGATCCGCCGGCGCCGGTTTTCCCCAACTACGGCCGCATCGCTGGCGTTCTCTCGCCTGACATCGCTGCATGGCGCACAGCCAGCGGCACGGGCGCGCACTCCGACGAGGCAGTCATCCCGATTGCTCCGGAAGAGAACCCCGTTGAGGGCTTCACCGGTACCTGGACGGCGGTTGCGGATCGCGTGACGGATCCGGACAACCCGGTCCTGCCGAACTTCCGTTGGACTGGTGTCCCCGGCGATTCGTCGGTTTGGGCTGGCGTCCCCGGCCTGCTGACGGACCTGCCTGGTGGCAATGCCGACATCGATGGCAATCCGCGCAGCGCTGTGAAGGCCTACCGCGGCGCTCACGAAGGTCCGCTGATGCCTGGCGATGCGATCGATCCTGACCCGGAAGAGCCGGAAGGCATTCTGGGCGACATCACGGGTGACGAAGTTGTCAACGTGGCTGACGTGACGGCCTTGGCCGACGCTCTGGCCAATGACACGGCAGGCGAGATCGAACTCGTGGTTGGTGACGTCGACGGCGACAATGACATCGACGCCGATGACCTCGCGGCCCTGGTCGACATGATCGTCAACCCCTGATCAGCGGCTAGAAACCCCCAAACCCTGACCCCGCCCGGGAGGCCCCAAAGGCTTCCCGGGCGGCTTTCTTTTTGGGGCGCATTGCAGTGGTTGCTTCGCAGGTCGCGTGTTGTTGTCGCGACTTGTGGCATCCCATCCGGGATCATGTTGATCGGGAGTTGCGTGTGATGCACTCAGTCGAGTGCTTCTCAAGGCATGCTGCGAAATACTATCGGTACAAGAATGGATTTCAAAGTGGAGTAGCTGGGGCATCTTGCCCATGCTACTTTGTGAGGGTGACTTCTGGCACTCCGCAATTGGCTCAGCTCAAGTGAAAGCTCAGATCGCGTAGTGCGTCTGTGCGTTGGAGGCGATGCGGCCGCACATCCATTCGGCGGTCGCGGTGATGCCATCCTCGAGCGAGGTGCGCGGTTGCCAGTTCAGGATGTCCCGTGCGCGGGCATTGTCGGCGAGGAGGCGCTCGACCTCGCTGGCGGCAGGGCGCAGGCGCTGCTCATCGCACACAATTGGAACTTCGCGACCGACGCTGCGCATGCAAGTGTGTGCCAGGTCGCCGA
>CAZVAQ010000085.1:10768-14824 GCA_964625145.1 uncultured Candidatus Sumerlaeota bacterium | reverse complement strand
TGCGCTACGCTCTGGCCAATGTAATGGGAGTGGTTGGTGGGACCTCGCAGGCGAGACGCATGCGCTACGCTCCGACCAAGGAAATGGAAGTGTTTGGTGGGACCTCGCAGGCGAGACGCATGCGCTACGCTCCGACCAAGGAAATGGAAGTGTTTGGTGGGACCTCGCAGGCGAGACGCATGCGCTACTCCGCCCTCACCCGAAAATCCCACGCATCCGCGTCATACACCCACACATTCCGATCCGGATATTTCGCGATCAAGGCTGCGTCTTTTCCCTCTCCCAAACTCATCGCCCAGATGATGCGTTGACTGTCGATGTCGGCGCCATTGAACACCCAGTCGCAGAATGGATTGGACTGTGGTGAGTACTCGACAAAGACCAAATGCCTTCCCTTCACGCGGCGGATGTCGCGGATGGTTTCCTCGCGCACCTGTCCGAAGATTGGCTCGTGATTCTGCATGGCGGGCAGGAACCCGCTCGCGATCGTGGCAACAAGACCCGCCACAGCACCGATAGCCAGGCCCTTTCCCGCGGGATGTGCACTCCACATTCGTCGCAGGCCGAACGTCGCACAGACGATGAACATGGACGCCGCGGGGGCAAAGTAATGCGGCCACAGTCCGAATGTCATGCCCGTCGCCAGCAGCGTCACGCCGAAGCTTGTCATCATCAGCCAATCGTGCTTCCGGCGGAAAAGCGTCCATGCTCCTACGAGAACCGGAATCACCAATGCCACCGACGACAGCCAGAGCAGCGATTCAAGGACACGCGGAAGATGCCCGCGAAGCACACCGCCAATTCCCTGTCGCGTTTCGTAGAACGCCTGCGAGCTGCCGTAGATCCTGTCGAATCGCGCGGGGCGGCGCTCGGGTTGCATGTCATCGCCGCCGATGAACTCCGGCACTTGCGAATACTGGCGCTGATATTCCTGATAGGGCATGCGCAATGCCGAGCCGGTGACCGCGTGATTGTAGATGCCGTTTGAGGCGAGGATCACCACAGCGGCCACAACCTGTGCCAACAGCATTTGCACGGCGCGCGCGCGTGTTTCATCCGCGCGCAGCCATCGCCACAAGGCAACCAGCAGCCACACCGCGATGGGGAGGCTTGCAACAAGGCCTTCATAGGGCCGGGTGATGGAGAGGATGAACAGCCCGGCTCCAAGAATGAGCGATTGTGCGGGCGACGGCCCATGGCGCATCAGCCGCGCCGTCGCCCCCAGCATGAGTGCTCCTCCCAGCATCGCGGTGCAGCCGCCCCAGTACGATTGGCTCCACATGCTGAAGAATCCAAACTGCATGGCCGCGACTAATCCACCAATCAATGCCCACCGCCGGTTTGTGATCGCCTGCAGCAACCAGGTGGTGGCGGCGCTCGCAAAGGCAATGCTAAGCCAGACGCCAACCGCCGGCTTGCTGCTCATGATCAGCATCCCCAGGAAGATCATCAACCCCGTGCCGGGCGGATACTTCGATTGATAGGTGGGACGCATGATCATGTGGATCGCCTCGAAGTGCTCCCAATGCTCCGGTGTGGGATTGGTCAGGCGTCCATTGTGAAACGTGTCCGCGATCAGCAGGTATCCAAACTCGTCATGGACCGAAGGGTGAGGCCAGCGGACCAGGTTGCCGACCACGGCGCTCCCCACAAAGGCGACGACCGCCACCACCAGAGGCGGCAGCCACGGCCGCACAGTCAGCCGATCCAGCAGCCAAAGCATCCGGGGCAGAGTGCCGAACTTCCTGCCCCACACAAGGCCAACCGCCAGGCCCGCCACGACCAACACGGCCTGCAGAATGGCAACCCGCTCCATGTCCAGCAACTCGTTGGGATACGCAGTCATGGTGGTACCCTCCAATTGGGGGACCGTTTCCTCCCATAGCGGACGGCGGCAAGCATCGTTGTGAGTCTGACTCGACAAGGCGGTGATTGCGTCAGTCCCCCGTGTTGCCCCGGACCCCACCTGTTGCGCCTTGACCACCCCGCCTCGCCGGCGTCTCTGGCTTCTGACTCTCCCAATTCGCGGAATGGAACCCACTTCCCATGATGCTTCGTGGTCTGACCATTGCACTGTTGTCCCTGATGCTCCTGGCTTCGGCCGGATGTGCGATTGTGCGCGTCGAACCCTTCAATCTGGAGAATCCCACGGTGAAACCCGGCGTCGAGGTACTCTTTGACGAACCCGAATTCCTGAACCTGGTGCGAGGCAAGCGCGTCGGCCTCATCACGAATCCAACCGGTGTCGACAGCAAGCTGCGCTCGACCGTCGATCTGCTCCACGAGCATCCGGAGATCGAACTCGTCGCCCTCTTTGGCCCTGAACACGGCGTGCGCGGGCAGTACTTTGCCGGCGATCATGTGGAGGATGCACCCGATCCGAAGACCGGCATCCCCGCGTACAGCCTCTACGGCAAGACGCGTCGCGCGAAGCCCGAGTGGTTGGAGAACGTGGACGTCCTGGTTTACGACATCCAGGACATCGGCTCGCGGTCCTACACGTTCATCTACACCATGGCCTATGCGATGGAATCCGCCGCCGAGCACGGCATTCCATTCGTCGTGCTCGACCGGCCCAACCCCATCGGCGGCCACATCGTCGACGGCAACATTCTCAACACCGATGAATACAAGACGTTCGTCGGTCTTTACCCGATCGCGTACCAGTACGGCATGACGGCCGGCGAAGCAGCGCGCATGTTCAACAAGGAATACAACACCGCCGAATGCGAGCTGCACGTCGTGCCCATGCGCGGCTATCGGCGCGACATGATGTACTGGGAAACCGGCCTGCCGTGGGTGCTCCCCTCGCAGCACATCCCCCAATGGCAGCACGCGGCGTATTACAACCTGACCGGCATCATCGGCGAGATCCGCGAGGTCAACATCGGCGTCGGCTACACGACACCGTTCGAGACCATCGCCGCGCCGTGGATCAACGCGGACGAGTTCGCCGATGCGTTGAATGCAAAGAAGCTCCCGGGCCTGCTCTTCCGCCCCATCAGCTACACACCGCGCTACAATAACTACGTCGGCGAGCTGATCAACGGCGTGCACATCACCATCACCGACTATCACAAGGTCCGCCCTGTCACCGCGCAGATCCACATCATGGAGACGATCCAGCGCCTCTACCCCGAAGTCGGCATGTTCACCGATGAGAAGGCCCAGCGGTGGCTCTTTGACGAGGTCAACGGCACGCTTTCCATCCGCACGCAAATCCTTGAGGGCAAGACCGCCGACGAGATTGTCGCCGGTTATCAGAATGATGTGAACGAGTGGTTGAGGGTGCGGGAGAAGTACCTGATCTACAAGTAAGAGAGAATTGGGAATCAGGGAGCAAGATCCGTTGGCAAAGAGCGGCCAGAAGCCCGGCAATTCCACGAAGAAGTCCACGGCGCCCAAGGCGGCGCCGTGGCTTGTTTCCAGCCCCGCATGGGATCGCGTTGATCCTGTACTGCAGCAGCGGCTGATGAAGCTGAAGCCGAAGAAGGCCCTCGCCGAGAGGGCCCTCAAGATCGCCGACGCGCTTGCCATGGAGTTCCCCGACGCCACCTGCGCGCTGCATCACAAGAACGCGCTTCAGCTCCTCGTTGCCACGATCCTCTCAGCACAATGCACGGACGAGCGCGTGAACATGGTCACTCCGGCGCTCTTCAAGAAGTATCCAAAGGCGCACGACTTCGCGACCGCGCCTCCGGGGGAACTCGAAAACGACATCCGCTCCACAGGCTTTTTCAACAACAAGGCGAAGGCCATTCGTGCAGCGTGCGCGGACATCGACGAGCGCTTTGGCGGCAAGGTCCCCGAGGCGATGGACGACCTGCTTACGCTCCGCGGCGTGGCCCGCAAGACCGCCAACGTCGTGCGCATCAATTGCTTCGGATATCCCGGCCTCACAGTCGACACGCACTTTTTGCGCATCACCAAGCGGTTGGGCCTGACGGAGCAGGAGGATCAGGAAAAGGTGGAGGCAGACGTCGCGTCGCTGCTGCCGCCGGATCGCTGGTCACACTTCTGCCATGCGATCATCCTGCACGGCCGCAAGACCTGCAA
>CAZVAQ010000085.1:0-10668 GCA_964625145.1 uncultured Candidatus Sumerlaeota bacterium | reverse complement strand
GACTGTCCACGAAAGCCATCCCCATAGTCTTCAATCTGTGTTCATCTCTCAAATCTGTGGGTCTGCCTTTTCACCGTGCTCTCCGAGCCTCCGAGGTTGACTATCAAGACCACAACTCCCAGCCCGGCAATTGCCCCCGGAACAGATGTCCCTTCGCGCCCTCGGCCTCGGCGGCCAGGATATTCGCCGGCAGATCGTCCACCAACAACAACCGCTCGGTGGGAGAGCCAACTTCCAGGGCGATGCGTGTGAAGAATCCCTGGTCGCCCTTCGCCGTTCCCATCTCGTAGCTATAGAACAACGCGTCCCATCCCTCCAGCAAATGCGGATGCTGACGCTTTAGCTGCGCAATGTGCGCGGCGTTGGTGTTGGAGCACAACGCCACGCGCACACCATTCGCCTGTGCGCGACGCATCGCTGCCTGCACGCCGGGGATCTCGTCCAGGAAGATCTCGCTCCATGCGCGTTCGATGTCCTGCAGCGGCAGGTGCAGGTCCCATTGATTGCGCAGGCGCATCGCCAGCCAATGGATGTCCTGGTACCCGCGGTCCAGGGCCTGGCAGATGTTGCTCCCCTCCTCGCTGTGAAAAATGAACTCGAACACATCGCGCTCTGTCGGCAGGTCATCACGCTCCTGCAGTGCCGGATGCGCCAGGATGCCGCGCACGGCGAGGCCATGGTCAAAGTTCACCAGCGTCTTGCCAAGGTCGCACAGGATCCAATCGATGTCGGTGGGTTTGTACATGCGGTCTGCTCCTCCCCGGATGGGAACGCCAAGGTGCCGAACCCCCTGTGGTCCGTCAATCCCCGCTTCAATCCCCCTTGTCGGCGGCGGGCCTCTGGGGTCCAATCCGCCCCATGAGCAACGAGGAAACCGATCACAGCAGCCGATACAGCCAACTGGCGCCCATCACGCCGGAAATTCGCCGCCGGGTCCGGCGCGCGGATCCGGCCATGACCGTGTCCGCGGGCCTGAGCATGGCGGAAGCACCCCCGGGCGTGGAGATCGAGCGCGTCACGCCAGGCAGTGTGGCGGATGCGGCGGGGATCAAGGCCGGCGAAATGCTCCTCTCCATCAACGGCGAGCCCGTTCGCGACACGATCGACTATTACTTTCACGGCGCGGACGAAGAGCTGGACATCGAAGTCCGCGGCATCGATGGCACAGTTCGCACCGTCACGGTTGAGAAGGAGAACCCCGAGCAGGACCTCGGATTGGAGCTCAAGCAGTTCGTCACGCAGAACTGCGGCTGCAACTGTGTCTTCTGCTTCGTGCATCAACTCCCCGACAACATGCGCAAGTCGCTCTATGTGAAGGACGAGGACTACCGCCTCTCCTTCCTGCAGGGCTCCTACATCACGGGCGTGACGCTCAAGCCCGCCGACCTGGAGCGCATCGCTCGCCAGCGCCTCTCACCCCTCTACATTTCCGTGCACGCCATCGACGAGGGCATCCGCCGCTGGCTCCTTGGCATCAAGAAGGCACCGGCGATTCTTGACGTGCTCAGCTTCTTCAAGAAGCACCGCATCCAGGTGCACACGCAGATCGTCCTGACGCCCACGCACAACGACGGCAAGCAACTCGACAAGACGCTCGACACCCTGCTCGGATTTTATCCAACCGTGCAAAGCGTCGCCATCGTGCCGCTGGGCATGACGAAGTGGCGCGATGGGCTGCCGGACCTGACACCCGTCACGCCCAAGTACGCGCGCGAGTTCATCCGCTCGCTGGAGCCGCGGCTGCGTTCGCTGGCAGAGAAGCACGGCGAGCCGATCGTCCTGTTGGCCGACGAATGGTACCTGATCGCCGGCCGCAAGGCGCCGTCGTATTCCAAATGGCCCGACCTGCCGCAGCTCGAGAACGGCGTCGGGATGGTCTATCACTTCTACAAGGACTTCAAGCAGGCGAAGGCGCTGCTGGCCGAGGTGCCGCCGCCGGCGAGGCCTTGGCGCGTGGCGGCGGTGACGAGCACGCTGTCGGGGCCGGTGCTCGACAAGGTGAACACTGCACTGTCTGAGTCCGGCCACGCGGAGGTGACGCTGCTTCCCACCGTGAACAACGTCTTTGGCGAGACGATTCATGTCACCGGGTTGCTGACGGGGCAGGACATCCTGCGCACGATTCGCGCGAATCCGGGCTATGACCAATATCTCCTGCCGGGCAACTGCATCCGCAAGTATGACCACAAGTTCCTGGATGACATGTTGTACGAGGACCTGCAGGAACAGACGGGCGAGCGCATCAGCGCGGTGGTCGGCGGTGCATTGGACTTTGTGGAGACGGTGCTGGAGGCATCAGTGGGTTGGAAGCACGCGCCGGTGAAGGACCATGCGTTTTTGGCGAAGCATTGGGCGAATAGTTGAGGATGACCGCGCCCTACCTCTTCATGCCCGCACAACCACACCGCCTTTGTCGTTCACGATGCAACGTCTGCCTCACCGTCTCGCGTGAATTCCAGCAGGAATCCATGCGTCCTTTCCGCAAGTTTCCACGCCCAGTCAGGCGGGGTTTCTGCAGCCAGATTCCAGACGGCCAGCATGAATGCCCTTTCGGCGGAGAGCCGGACGTCGTTTCGGAATGTACGTTCGGACAACGGGAGATTCGTCTTGGCGATCGTCGCAAGGTGCTCAAAGCGAACTGTCTGGTATTCACTGGGCCACCCGCTTGCAAGGATCACAAGATCGTCCGTTGCCAAGCCCGTTGTCCAGTTGGGCCAATCAATGATGACGGGCAAGGATTGGGTGTCGAGAGCCTTCAGGAAGTTCCCGCCGTGCGCATCGCCGTGAATCAACGTGATATCCGTCTTTCTGGTGAGTCGGGAACACCGCTTCCGGGCGTAATCGTCCCGGATTGCGAGATAAGTGGCCACCGCCGGCTTTCCCAGGCGCTGCTCGACAAGTGGCCTGTAGGGCGCCAAAGTTGCATCCTTGTTCAGGTCGGCTTCGTTTAGCAGCTTCTCGTCGAACTGCCTGCCCATGAACGTTTCCGACTGCAGATCCGGATGCTCCCACCAATTGGCGTGGAAGGTTCCCAGAGATCGAACCATGGAGATGGCGTCCTCCTCCGATGGGATGATCGCCGAGTCCGACGCAACGGGGCAATAATCCCGGGAAAGGTCATCGAGCAGGATCAGGAAATGGCCCATCTCCTGGTTGAACGACGCGTGAAGGCAGTCCGCCAGGAGAGGTGCGGGGCTTCGGGGGGCGATAGACTGATAGAAGAGGGCCTCGCGCCCGTGCATCCTGACCCCTTGGGGAGGTTCCTTCGCAACAACACGAAGGGTCTCGCCATTCGACAGATGAATGGCAATGTGAGTGACGCGGCAACTGAAGAGCCGACCGGAGAGGCGGGTGATGCCTGCCACCAACTGCGGATCATGAATCCTGCCCGACTTCACAAGGATGTCGATCAACCATGATTCCGCCCGCGTCGAATCGCACACTTGCCTCGCTCCATCTTGAAGGGGGTCATTGTGCCGGAAACTGAGACCGCGGACTCCGCCAAATGAACAGGGCGCGGACCTCTTCGATCCGCGCCCGTTGGTGTCTTCTGGGTTGTCGTGAGGCTGGTTAGCTTGCGCCGACCTGCACGCGGACAAAGGTGGTGAGCTTCAGCTCCACGCCGGCCGCCTGGCCGATTTCCTTCAGCACCTGCGTCACCGACTTGCTCGGGTCCTTGGCGAAGGCCTGGTCCACGAGGCAGTTGTCCTTGTAGAACGACTTGATCTTGCCGTCGACGATCTTGGGGATGATCGCCTCGGGCTTGCCCTCGTTGCGCGCCATGGCCGCGAAGATCTCGCGCTCGCTCTCCAGCGTCGCGGCGTCGACCTGGCTGCCGTCGAGGAAGCGCGGGGCAAACGCGGCGATGTGCATCGCGATCTCGCGCAGCGCCTCGGAAACCTGCGCACGCTTGCTGTCGGCGATGTCGGGGGCGGAACCCGCGATCAGCACGCCGATCTTGCCGGGAGGATGAATGTAGCCGGAAACGACGTCGCCGGCGACGAGGTTGTAGGCGCTGAGCTCGATCTTCTCGCCGATCTTGGTGAGGATGTCGTTCACCGCGGCGGAGACCGTGCGGCCGTCCTCGATGGTCACGTTCTGGAGCTGATCCAGCGTCTGCGTGTTGTTCTTCAGGCCAGCCTTTGCAATGGAGGCGATCAGGCCGGAGAACTCCTCGTTGCGGGCGACGAAGTCCGTCTCGCAGCTCAACTGCGCCAGCGACGCGCGAACGTGGTCGTTGGAGATGGCCACGGAGACGAGGCCTTCGGATGCCGTGCGGTCACTGCGCTTGGCGGCCTTGGCAATGCCGCGCTCGCGCAGCACGCGGATGGCCGCCTCCATGTCGCCGCCGGCCTCTTCCAGCGCCTTCTTGCAGTCGCTCATGCCGACACCGGTCTTGTCGCGGAGTTCCTTGACGTCTTGTGCGGAAACCTTGGTGGTCATATTGAAAGTGAATCCTCTGGTGGACTTGGGAGATCGGAAGTCAGGAGTGGGGAGTCAGGGAAGCGGGGAGGCTGCCGGATCACTCCAACGACTTCCCCGCCTTCTCGAATTCTCAGGCGTCGGGTGCGGGTTCGGCAGCGGGGGGCTGCTGATAGACGGCAAAGCGCGCTTCCAGTTCCTCGGCGCTCAGGGCCACGTTTTCACCCTCGGCTTCGGAGGTCGCGGCAACACCGGCATAGGCACCGGAGCCGTCCTCAAGGAGCGGATCGCTCTTCGCCGCGTTCTGTCCCTCGCGCACCGCCTCGGCCACCGCGCCGCACATCAGCTTGATCGAGCGGATGGCGTCGTCGTTGCCCGGGATGACCCACGTCACCTGATCCGGATCGCAGTTCGTATCGACGACCGACACGACCGGAATGCCCAAGGTGTTGGCCTCGCGGATCGCGATGGCCTCCTTGAACGGGTCGATGACGAACATGATGTCGGGCAGGCGATCCATCTTCTTGATGCCGTTGAGGTTCTTGCGCAGCGCGTTCAGCTCGCGCGTGTAGGTCGCCTGTTCCTTCTTGCCGTACTGGTTGATGGTGCCGTCCGCGAACATGGTCTCCAGCTCGATCAGCCGGACGACCGACTTGCGCACGGTGCGGAAATTGGTGAGCAACCCGCCCAGCCAGCGGTTGTTGACATAGTGCATGCCGCACTCTTCTGCGGACTCGCGCACGATGTCCTTGGCCTGCTTCTTCGTGCCGACCAGCAGGACCTGCTGGCCGTCCTGGACGCTGTCGCGGATGAAGCGCATGGCATCGCGCAGCAGGCGCAGGGTCTTCTTCAGGTCGATGATGTAGATGCCGTTACGCTCGGTGTAGATGTACGGCTTCATCTTCGGGTTCCACCGGCGGCTCTGGTGGCCGAAATGGACGCCCGCTTCGAGCAACTGCTTCATGGTCACGCTGGACATGATGGAGAGGCCTCTCTCTGTTGGGTTTTCCCGCCGCGTCTTTCTTCTGGAGGCCTGACCCCGCTGGACTTACGGGGCACCCGGGCCGCCATCCGGACGCGTGAGGAGTGTGTGTCCCGCCCTGCCGGACAAAAAAGTCCGTCAAAACGGGCCCGCTTGGCTAGGGGCTCAGGGGGGGAGATGGCAAGGATAAAGGCTGAAGGATGAAGGCCGAAGGGGGCGCCGGGGCGCCTCAGCAATACCAATCTCGCTCCGGCGAAGCCGGGTCCCTGCTGTCCCTGTCGTCCTTCTCCACCCTCTCAAAACAACGCCGCCACAAAGTCCCGGTCTTCCGGGGTCAATTGCCTGTGCGCGCCGGACAGATTGCAGGCCACCTGGCGTTCGTTGCGGAAGCCGGGAATCACGCAGGCCACGTGCGGGTGGTCCAACACATAGCGCAGCGCCACGGCGGCCAAGTCCTCCGTCGTCGCGCCAAAGCGCTCCTTCATCTTCGCCATCTTGGGCTTCAGCGCGCGCAACGCTTCGGGGGCGAACTTCGGCTTATCCTTCCGGTGATCGCCGGCGTCAAACGTCGGCGGGTTCTCGGGATCGAACTTGTCGAGCAGCAAACCTTGGTTCAGCGGGCTGAACGCCACGAACGAGAGATTGTGCTCCGCCATGAGCTTGTTCACCCGGGAGCCGGGGCTGATGAACTGCGTGTCCATCGCATGGGCCCAGCTTTGCAGCACGGAGGGTTTCACAACCGGGACGGCCTTCTCGAAATCGTCGGCGCTGTACGCCGATTGCCCCTTGATGCGGATCTTGCCTTCGCGCTGCAGGTCGCTCAGCGTCTCGGCCGCGCCGTGCAGATAGCGGTCGTTTTCACCGAACCAACCGTGGTGCAGGTAGTATACGTCGATGTAATCGCGTTGCAGGTTGATCAGCGATTGCTCGCACTGATGGCGGATGTGCGCGGGTTCGTAGGCGTGCTCCGCCGTGCCGGGGAAGTGACCAACCTTTGTGGCGATGATGAAGTCATCCGACTTCACGCCTAGCTTCTTGAACACGCGGGCGAGCATGCGCTCCGCGCGGCCGTTGCCGTACACGTCGGCATTGTCGAAATGATTCACGCCGGCATCGATGGCTGTCTTCACCGCGCGGGTGATTTCGCCCTCGTCGACGTTGGCCCAACCGTTGGGCACACCATCCACAAAGTTGAGTCCACCCATGGTCCAGCAGCCGAGGCTGATCTCGGAGACGGCGATGTCACTGTTGCCAAGCTTGCGGGTTTTCATGGCGCGGGTCCCTGACGCGATCGGGAGTTGCCGTGTCTTGATTCTTACGGACACGGCACACCGCATCGGAGCCAACCGGGGGCCGACGGGGCAAGAAGGCATCGAATGCCGATGATGGTGACGAAGGGAGGAAAATGGTCGGGGCGACAGGATTTGAACCTGCGACCTCTCGCACCCCAAGCGAACGCGCTACCAGGCTGCGCCACGCCCCGACCGGGTGGGGACGCGGAGATTGGGATGGCGGCTGGGGCAGGTCAACGGCAAAAGGATGACCTGTCGAGCGCGCCCAATCCCGCCTCCCACGAGGGCCCTGCCGTGCCGCAACAGCCTACCGTCGCCGTCACGGGTGCATCGGGCTTTATTGGCTCCGCACTCTGCGCGGGGTTTGCCGCCCGTGGATGGAAAGTGCGCGCCGGCGTGCGCGACCCCGGTTCCTACACTGGCCCCGGGGGGGCCTTCGCCTGCGACCTGCCCGGTCATCTCGACACCGAGGCATTGGCGGGTGCGGCGGTGGTGATTCATGCCGCGTGGGAAATGCGCTATCGCGAACGTCGGCGAGCCTTGGCTACGAATCTCGGGGGGAGCCGGAAGGTCCTCGAAGCGGCGCGAGCTGGCCATGCGCGCGTAGTCTTTGTCTCCTCCTGCTCTGCGCATCGAAAGGCGACGTCACTCTACGGCCGCAGCAAGTTGGCGGTCGAGCGGCTGCTGGACCCTTCGAAGGATCTGGTGATTCGTCCCGGGTTGGTCGTCGGACCGGGAGGATTGTTTGCGCGCCTCGTCAATGGAGTCGCGCGCAGCCCCATCATCCCGCTCTTTGATGGCGGGCGACAACCGGTGCAAACCATCGCCATCGGCGAACTGTGCGAAGGCATTGTCCGCGCCGTGGAGGAGGACCACACAGGCCGTCTGGTGTTGGCGCATCCGGATGGACTGACGTTCCGCGCCCTGCTCAGTGTGATTGCGCGCGAGCTGAACCGCAGGCCAATCTTCCTCCCCATCAGCGCCACGCCGTTCCTCTGGGCCGCCCGCACGGCGGAAGGTATAGGCCTCACGCTTCCGTTCTCGTCGGAGAACTTGCTGGGCCTGCGGTCAATGGTCAAACAACCATCCGCAGACGATCTCAAGAAACTGAATCTAGTCTTGGACCCACCGGCCAAGTTGGTCGCCGAGGCACTAGGGGAGAGAGACTCATATCGCCACGGAGGCACGAAGAGCACGGAGGAGAAAAACTTCACAGAATAGCACAATGGATGAAGGGATTATTGAAGGAGTGTTCATCTTCATCCTTCATCCTTCATCCTTTATCCTTCATCCTCCCTCACGCCCCCACGCCCGCCTTCAATCCCTGCGCCTTCAGGATCAGCGTGACCTGCCCCAAGTGATAGTTGGCGTGCAGTTGGCCGAAGCTCAGGAACGCATCCACGTTCGGCGCGATGGCCTTCAGGGCAAAGCCCTCCGGCATGGGGGCGACAAGGCTTTCCTCGCTCATGGCGGCGACATGCGCGGCCAGGCGCTTGTGCCCGTCGATGACGCCCGCGCGCAGTTCGGCAAAGGGGGGATACTTCGTCGCATCAGCCACCGGCTTGGATCCCATGCCGAACAACCCATTCCATTCCGCCGGGATGCTGGCCTTCAGGCCGATCTTGCCGCCGATGTAGTAATCCGCCGAAATGGCGATGTGGCCCAGCAGCCACAGAATGTGCGAACCGCCAGGGGTGATGGCGTAGACGCCATGCTCCGGAGCCAATTCTTCCGGCGTGATCTTTTCGGCAAAACCGGCGAGTTGGTTGTAGGCCGTGGCGTGAGAAGTGGCGATGGGTCCGGGCATGAAGGGGGTGCGCTCCGTGATAGTGAATGATGGCGCCCTTGGTGCGGCGAAGTAGTGTATGAGCCGATTGGTGCAGGAAGTGGTCCGAATGGGCAATGCGAAATCCGACGGCCCCAGTTTCTCCATTCATATTGAGGATGACTTGCCCCCGCAGGGGATTCCTCTTACCATCCAAAATGGATAAAGGAGTGTGCCATGGATTTGCCCCCCCCCGTACCATGTGCGATAGTGACAGGAAGACGGCGCCACCACGCCACCGCATGGTGGTGCCCACGGTGAAGAATCTCTCAAGTCCGTCAAGAAAAGGTGCGGTTGTGGAGACCCTTGGCCCACGCCGATTCCGAGCCCAACTCCCGTGCCGTATCCGAAAGGAGTGGAGTGATGCCATATTCAATGATCCAAGGAACGCAACTCAGAGATGTTCTTCGCATTGGAATGGCTCTAATGCTGGTCGTTGCAGCTACTCTCCCATTGGAGGGTACGAGCGAAAGGATCGTCCGAACCATCATCACTGAAGAATTGACGTCGACTCCAATCCTGGTTGTCCATACGGATGGAATCCACTCCGATGACTCCGAAATCCCCATAGCGGGGCAATCCCAGGTGTCGTTGTTGCCGCTTGGGAGGACGGAACAGTAGTCTGATCAGCTGACAAGATCAAGGGAGGTGCGCCATATCTCAAGTCACTCTTTGATCCAGAGGATATCGAGGAGGCCATCTCAGCTGTCTGTCAAGAAGCAGACAATCTATCCCATCTTGCGCGAACCGATTACCGTGGACCTGGCAGTCCGGCGACAACCATTGTCGTTGGAAGCGGGACATGCAACATCTACTGGCATAGCTGGCACGAGATATGGGAAGCAACAGAGCGGCATGTGTGCATTGATGGTTGGATCCGTGCCTTGGTGCCGGGCGAGACGTTGGAGGAGGCGCGTGACACCTGCTCTTCCCCTGAGTTACTTTCGTTCTTCGATGCGTGGAACGAGGTCAAGGAGGCCGCGCTTGGCCTCATCCCGGAAGATCCGATCCATTGGAAGCGGAAGAGTTCACGCTTACACTAAACTATCACTGGACCACCATGGTGCTCGATCCCTGACCCATGATGGGGCCGCACACTCGCGCCTCAATGAAGAAACACCTACCCCCGCCGAGCGTTCAATAAACGCGTTCCGGCGGGGGTAATGCCACAGGACTGTTGCGGGAGGTGCCCCTCAACTCGTCCCGCTCAGCGCCGGCTCTTCCTTCTCCTCCTCCGCCTTCTTCGTGATCTTGAAGTTCAGCGCGTCGGCCACTTCCTCATACATGCCTGTGACTTCAGATCCATCGGAGAGCTCGCCAGAGATCATGAGGCTTGAGAGCGGATCCTCGATGTAGTTCTGGATCACGCGGCGCAGTGGCCGGGCGCCGTACTCGGGATCGTAGCCCTTGCGGACCAGGAAGGCCCGGGCGTCGTCCTGCAGGTGCAGCTTGATCCCCTTCTCGGTCAGCCGTGCGTTCAGGCGCGTCATCATGATGTCGACGATCTGGTCGATGTCCTCGTGGGTCAGCGGGTGGAAGACGACAATTTCGTCGAGGCGATTGAGGAACTCGGGATTGAAGACCTTCTTCACCTCCTGCATCACCTTTTCCTTCATCGAATCGTAATCCACCTCGTCGGTCTGCGCCTGGAAACCCAGCGTACCGCCGGTCTTCACGCGGCGCGTGCCGACGTTCGATGTCAGGATGATGATCGTGTTGCGGAAATCCACGACGTGGCCCCAACTGTCGGTGAGGCGTCCGTCGTCGAGCACCTGAAGCAACACGGAGAACACGTCCGGGTGAGCCTTCTCGATCTCGTCGAGCAGCACCACCGAGTAGGGTCGTTGGCGCACCTTTTCGGTGAGCTGTCCGCCCTCCTCATAACCCACATAACCTGGGGGCGCTCCGAGCAGGCGCGAGACGCTGTACTTTTCCATGTACTCGGACATGTCGATGCGCACCATGGCGTCCTGGCTGCCGAAGAGGAACTCGGCCAGCGTCTTGGCGAGCTCGGTCTTCCCGACGCCCGTGGGGCCCAGGAAGATGAACGAGCCTGTGGGCCGCGCGGGATCCTTCAGGCCGGAACGCGAGCGCCGGATCGCCTTGCTGATGGTGGTGATGGCTTCGCGCTGCGAGACGACGCGCTT